>CAZEEG010000029.1:0-52981 GCA_964511065.1 uncultured Pirellulales bacterium
CGCCCGAGCGGCTCATCCGCGGAATGGAGAAGTACGCCGGCAGGCCGTCTTTGGCTCCACCGCGCTCGTAGGCCGTGACCGAACCCAGGCTGGGGTGGAAGCTCACAAAGGCGCCGCAGCCCACGGGGATGCGGGTGGGCGCACCGGTCATCATGTAGTGGTTGCCGGCGCCGTGGTTGCCCTGGTTGTGCTGGATCGAACGCACGACGGCGAACTTGTCGGCCATTCCGGCCAACCGGGTCAGGTGCTCCGAGAAATGGACGCCGGGAATCTTGGTGGCGATGGGCTGGAACTCGCCGCGGATTTCCGCCGGGGCCATCGGCTTGGGGTCGAACGTCTCGTAATGGCTGGGACCGCCATCCAGCCACACCAGGATGCA
Organism: uncultured Pirellulales bacterium; assembly: GCA_964511065.1. Classification (GTDB taxonomy): domain Bacteria; phylum Planctomycetota; class Planctomycetia; order Pirellulales; family S012-138; genus CALBRZ01. The sequence goes on from CAZEEG010000029.1 coordinate 380, forward strand.
GCTCGTTTCGCGGCGATTCGCTAACGCGGCCTGGCTGCGCAACCGCAGCATATCGACCAACCCTGCGCCCAGCAGGCCACCCAATCCCAGTTGCAAGCAATCGCGTCGTGTGACCCCTGCGCAATTGGTGTGTTTCGACATGACGTTCTTCCTACTGTTTTGCTCGGAGTATCGGTGGGTATCCATGGTGTGCGCCCCGCTTCCTCCCCGGGGGCACATTCGCGTGCGATGTTTTTACTGGGGGGGGCAACCCTGCCCCACCCTTCCTTCGCCGGCGGTAAGCCGGTCAGTTCTGAAAGACAAACTCGGGTGTATTGATCAAGGCCCACAGCAGGTCCTCGGCGGCCCTGCGGCGGACGGTGGGATCCTTGGATTCTCGAAGCGGCGGTTCCTGCGCGGCCGCGGCGTTTGCGCCTTGCGCAGCGCCCTCGGCAGCCTTACCATCCTCGGTTGCGGCCGAAGGATCAAGGGCCGCCGTTGGAATGGTCGCTCCTTCAGCGGCCTCACTGGCAGCGGCCGAAACCGCTTCGGCCTGGGGGGCCCGCTCGGCAAACAGCGGCAGCACCGTCTGATACTCTTCGTCGGTCGGGTACCGGCTGTAGGTCCGCAGGTACAACTCCTCGACGATCTGCCGGGCAGACCGGTCACTTTCGGCCAGGGTGCGGCAGATGCCCTCGGCCGAAGTCACCTTGGTATGCAGGCCGGGCGAGTTCATCAGGTGTAGAGCCTGCGTCACCGTTGGCTCGTTAACGCGCTCGCAGGGCGGATCCTGGTTCAGGTCGGGCCGGCCAAACGTATCGAGGAACAGCGAGTTGATGCGCCGCGTCCACAGTTCCACGGCCCGGGAACCCGGCGGCATGGCTTCAAACCGCTCCGGCACACCGGTGATGTCGCACACAGCATCCAGCAGTTGTTCGGCGCGAAGCTGCGAGCGGTAGTGCCGCGAGTAGTTTCGGGTATCGGCCACGTTGCGCTCGTTGGGCGTGCTGCTCAGCCCGTAGGCGTAGCTGTTGCAGATGGTGCGGACCAGGGCCTTGATGCTGTATTGGTTCTCGCGGAACGATTCGGCCAACGCTTCCAGCAGCGGGCCGTTGGTGGGCGGATTGGTAGCGCGGAGATCGTCCACGGGTTCGACGATGCCGCGGCCCATCAGGTCGGCCCAAACGCGGTTGGCCATCACCGTGGCGAAGTAGGGGTTATCGTCGGCGGTCATCCACCGCACCAAGGCTTGCCGCGGGTCTTCGCCCTCGGCGATCTCGCTCGGTTCGCCTTCCAGCGGCGTGGGCACCATCACCTCGCCGGTGATCGGGTGCTTGACCTCGCCGCGGCTGGCCGTGAACAGGATTTCTTCGCTGCCGGAGATCGGCGGGGAAATCCCGCGGCCCTTGCGGCCAATCCGCGCGAAGTACGAGGCGAAGCTGTAAAAATGCTCCTGGCCCCACTTCTCGAACGGGTGATGGTGGCAGCGGGCACAATCCAGCCGCACGCCCAGGAATAGCTGGCTCACCATCGTGCTGATTTCGTCCGGTTCGCGGCGGTCGCGGAACAGCGTGGTGGCGCCGTTGCGCCAGGTGCTGCCCTGCGCGGTGAGCAACTCGCTGACAAACTGGTCGTAGGGCATGTCACGGCGGAAGGCATCGCGAATCCAGGCATCGAAATTCAATGTCGCCTTCGCGCCCACCCGATAGGGATTGGGGATCAACAGATCGGACCATTTGCTGGCCCAAAAGTCGGCGAACTCGGGCTGCTCCAGCAGGTAGTCGATCAGCTTGGCGCGCTTGTCGGCCGAGTCGTCAGCCAGGAACTGCCGGGCTTCTTCCGCGGTGGGGAGCCGGCCGATCACGTCGGTATAGGCGCGGCGGACAAACGTGGCATCATCGGCCCTCTCCGAGGGCGTGATGCCCAGCGACTGCAGCTTGTTCCAGATGTGGCCGTCGATGAAGTTTTGCCGCGGCAGCTTGGCGTACAGTTCATCGGGCACCTGGCCGGGTAGCGGAATCCGAATCTCGGCCACCGCAATGTGGCCCTGGTAGCGGGCCATCACCGCCGTTTCGCCGGGGATCGGACCAGCGGTCATCAGGCCCCGCGGATCGACCGAAACGATCACGCTCTCGTTCGACTGGAACGCGGCGCTGCTGGTGACGTCGCGGCTGGTGCCATCGGAATAATGGGCCGTGACAATCAACTGCTGCTGGGCATGGTTGACCATGCTCCGTTCCGAAGGTTCCACGCTGATGCGGACCACCTCGGGGTCGCCTTCCTGCCGACGAGGCAGGCCTTCGGCGATCCAGCGGCGAAGAATCTCGTAATCGCGGCTGCCCAGGTCGATCCGCTTCCCGCCGCCGTGCGGCACTTGCGCCGTGGCCTTGGTCAGCAGCAGGCTGCGCTCGGGCGCGGCCGGAAAGACACGCCGCCCGCGGCCTTCCAGCGCCAGGGCATCGTGATCGAAGTCCGGGTAAAAGCCCAGCAACGATAAGGCAAAGCCGTTCTGGCCCCGGGCTTTGCCGTGGCAGGCCCCCGAGTTGCAACCGTGGGCGGTGAGGATCGGGATAACGTCGTTCTCAAGCGTCACCGCTTCCAGCGCTTCGGCCTGGCTCACCTCGACGGTAACCTGCGTCTTGAGATCGCGGGCAGAAGCTACGATGGTTGCGGTGCCGTTGCCAACGGCCGTGATCATACCGGCTGCGTCGACCGTAGCGACCTGCGGTTGCAAGCTTTCAAACGTGGCTTCGCGCGTGAGATCGGTGGTCCGCTCGGCCGACCCGCTGCCGGAATAGCCGGTGACCAGCAGTTGTTGCATGCTTTCCTTGCCGCGCAGCGTGACGGTGGCCGGCGCAATCTGGAGCTTTTCCACAGCTACGGTTGCGGCGGATTGGTCCGCGGTATCGGCGGCTAGTGCAAAGCCATCCGCCAAAGAAACAACCAACAGCGCAACAGCGAGAGACGATACGAGGCGGGACATTGCGATCAACGGTGGGAATCGTTGGGAGGGTGGTCGGCGAGGGTAGCGCGGCACACGCCGCTAGCAGCCCAGGCCGACAATCGCCAGCGCATGGGCCGGGCTCATTATATCGGCCATTCAAGTCTCGAATCAAACTGTATTTATTGCTTTTGGCCAGCCTGAGGGGCCAGGTAAAACGCGAAAACAGCACCAACTAGGGGATTCCTCTTACCCTGCGGCAGGGACCCGCTAGCAGGGCAAGCATGGACCAGAGGGTGCGGGGCGGAAAGAATGCCCGGCTGGGGAACGTCTGCCGCGCCGTGCCAGCGGCCGGCAGCGGCGTCCCGCGGCGGGGGGCAATTCGGCTCCCCGGGGGGGCTCAGCCTGGTCCTTCAGGCGAGTTCCCCTCTACAAAGTGCTGGCTATGGAATACACTCGGCGCGTACAGGGCTTTGGGTCCGTTTGATGGAGGATCGCCATGAACCGCTACGTTGAAATCACGTTCGATTGCTTGCCGCTGCGAACGATCAGCCGCGTAGACATCCCCATCGACGCCTCGCCCAAATTCCGAGCCCGATGCGAGCGCATTTTGAAGGCTATGGAGGCGCACGGCACCTTCAACACCTATTACCTGTACAACGCCCGCTGCGTCTATCACCTGATGAATCATCCCGAGTTGGGCATGCTCGAGTTTGAGTTCGAAGGCACGGTGATGACCGATTCCACCGACCGCGTCACCCAGCGCAGCGATTTGCAGGTGGAACTGGTGCGCGAAACGTGCGACTGGCTGACCGAGCCGATCGTGGTCTGGTTCACTGAGTCGGTGCGGCGGGCCGTGCAGGTCGAATTCGACCGTTACATCGCCGCGGGCGACCTGGAACAGGCCGTGAAGCGAATCGAGAGACTCCAACGGGAATCCGACCAGCACGGCGGATTCGTCGGCATGTATCTCTGAGCGCAATCAGCGACGGATCGTGGGGCGAGCCAGTTCGCCGTCGACGCTTAGCGGCAAGTTATTTTACAACCAGCACTTAGGCTCCCCCGCGCCGTTGCCAGCCGTGGGGGGCATGGCCTGATTGCCGCCCGGCGCGGCCTGCCGCAAGTGCCGACTCCAGCTTTCCGACCACCCGGCTACATGCGTTCGATTTACCTGGATTACAACGCCACCACGCCCGTTTGCCCAGCCGCGCAAGAAGCCGTGTTGCCGTTCTTGGCCGAGCATTTCGGTTTGCCTTCGAGCAGCCATGCGCTGGGGCGCGCCGCCCAGGCCGCCGTGAACGACGCCCGCGGCCGCATCGCTCGCCTGATCGGCGCCACCGCCGAGGAGATCGTGTTCACCTCCTCGGGCACCGAGAGCAACAACCTGGCCCTCAAGGGTGCGGCCTTTCTGCGAGGCCCCGGCCAAGGGCACCTGGTGATTTCGGCCCTGGAACATGCTTCCGTTGCCGAACCAGCCGCCTTCCTCGAACGGCTCGGTTATGGGCTGACCATCGTGCCTGCCAACGAGTCGGGCGTGATCGCTCCCACCGACGTACTCAACGCCTTGCAGCCCGACACGTTCCTGGTCAGCGTGATGCACGCCAACAACGAGATCGGCACGTTGCAGCCGATCCGCGAGATCGCCGAGATTTGCCGCCGCCGCGGCGTGCTGTTGCATACCGATGCCGTCCAAACCGTGGGCAAGATCCCCGTGGCCGTGGCCGAACTGGGCGTGGACCTGCTCAGTTTCAGCGGGCATAAACTCTACGCGCCCAAGGGGATCGGCGCCTTATTCGTCCGCCGGGAAGTCGCCCTGGAGCCTGTCCTGCACGGCGCAGGGCACGAACGAGGGCTGCGGGCGGGCACGGAAAACGTGCCCGGCATCATCGCCCTGGGGGCCGCCGCCACGGTTGCCGAAGCGGGGCTGGAAGAAGCCTCGGGACGGATGAGCGTCCTGCGCGACCGCTTGCAAAGCCGGTTGGAAGAAGCGATGGGCGAAACGCTGACCGTTCACGGACGCGCGGCGCGCCGCCTGCCCAATACGGTTTCCGTGAACTTCCCGGGAGTGAGCGCCAGCGAGTTGCTGCACCGCTGTCCGGAACTATGCGCATCGGCCAGTGCCGCGCAGAATGCCGGCAGCTGCGCGATATCGCCCACGCTCCAGGCCATTGGGCTAACGCCCGACACGGCCGCCGGCACCATACGGCTGAGCGTTGGCTGGTACACCACGCAAGAGGAAGTCGATCGCGCGGCCGAACTGCTGCTGAACGCTTGGGAAAGCTGCCAGCACCCGTAGGGCCGGTTTCGCCGTCCGATTGACCTGCGCGCAGGTGGCGCGTCCCTGAGCCTGACCGAGTTGGTGTGGGGGGACTTGGCGTGCAATGAACGCCGGACCAAAGGACCACTGAAGAATGTCCCCGGCCGTTCACCGCTCGCCTGGGAACAATATCGCAATCATGCACCAGGCCAGCGGAGGTACATACCGCGCGGCCGGTGGAACCGGCCCTACGGCATCGTGCGAAGGTCGCGGCCGGTGGAACCGGCCGCCGCTTTGACTTGCCTTGACGCCAAACTTCGGACCGCTCTATATTTGCGTAGACCGGTCGGGTAAACGGCGCAAAGTTTGCGCCGTGCTGCCCGCATCCATGGCCATCCAACCATCACATAAGCAGTCGCATCTCCCCATGAAGACGGAACGCCGCCACGAGTTGCAAACCAACGTCCTGGCCGACTGGCTTGGTCGCCAGATTGAAGCTATCCGGCCATACACCAACATCATCGTTGGTGTGGCGGTGGTGCTGCTGGTGGTGATCGGCGTCTATTCGATCTGGAGCGCCTGGTCGCGCTCGGCCGCGGCACAAGCTTGGACGGAATACTTCGATGTCACGCTGACCGATCACTACGTTCGGGATAAGCACGAGAACATCCGCCAGAAGGCCCTGGAAGCGTACCGCGATCAGCTTCGCAAAGAAAAGAACGACCCCAACTACGAACTGACCGATGGCGAACAGCGCCTGGTCGATGAAGAACTGCCCGACAAGCTGGACGAAGCCCTGCGCGACGACGTTCTGGCCATGGCCCGCAAGTACGAAGGTACCAACCTGGGCCTCTTTGCCAACATGCGCGCCGGCGACATGGCGTTGATGTCGGGCTTGGATTCCCTGTTTCCCAATGCCGGGCAACCGCGCGACTTCAAACGCGCCTCCGAATTGCTGGACGATGCCATCCGCTATTACGAGCGGGCACTGCAGCAAGCCAGCGATACGATGCTGGTGCGCCGCTTGAAGTTCAACCTGGCCCGGGCATACGAATCCAGGGCGGCCCAACCCGGCGGTGGCCAGTCCGGCGATCTCGAAAAGGCGCTCGGTTATTACAAAGAACTGGCGACCGGCAGCGACGTGTTTGCTTCAGCGGCCCGCGAGCAGGTTAAGGCGTTGGAAGCAGAGAACAACGTCTACTCGTGGTTTGCCAGTACCGAGGCTTCTTCTCCCGCGGCATCCACACCGAGCCCCTTGGGCGGCAGCCTGTTTGAACAGTTCCATCAGCAGCCAATGACGCCCGATTTTGGGCCGGGCCTTACCAATCCGCTGCCGTCGTCGGTCGAAGATTGACCGCGGCGCTGCCCACTGGCGGCATGGCAGGCCCCACCTTTCCGCTTGGTCTGTTTCCGGCATGACTGACGAAGGCCCCCAAACGCCCGTTGAATGGGTGGTCGAAGAAGCCGAGGCCGGGCAGCGTCTGGACAGCGTGCTGGCGCACCGCTTCCCTCAACATAGCCGCGGTTACCTGCAGCGCGTGATCGCCGCGGCCGGCGCCCGCGTCGACGGCCATCAACGCAAGCCGAGCTACCGGCTGCGGCTGGGAGAGCGGGTGAGCGTCGTTCCGCTGGCACCGCCCCGGGAAGGCCACCCGCCGGAAGACATCCCCCTGGATATTCTCTATGAGGACGACTGGCTGGTGGCCGTGAACAAGCCGCCAGGGATGGTCGTGCACCCGGGCAAGGGGCATTGGTCCGGAACACTCACCGCCGCCCTGCAGCATCACTTCGATCAACTCAGCACGCTGGGCGGTCCCACGCGGCCGGGCATTGTTCATCGCCTCGACCGCGATACCAGTGGCGTGATTCTGGTGGCCAAGACCGATGCCGCCCACGCGGCGCTAGCCGAACGGTTTGCCGAGCGCACGGTCGAGAAAGAATACGTGGCGATTGTAGCGGGCCGCATGGACCGCGATGCCGACGTGATCGAGCTACCGATCGGGCCGCATCCTTACCAGCGCGAGAAGATGGCTATTCGCCGCGACGATCCCAACGCCCGGCACGCCCGAACCTTCTACCAGGTGGTGGAACGATTCCGCGGCTTTGCGTTGGTGAAGGCCTTCCCCAAGACGGGCCGCACGCATCAGATCCGCGTCCACCTGGCTGCCGTGGGATGCCCGATCTTGTGCGACCGGCTTTACGGTGGCCGGGCACGCATCTCGCTGGGCGAACTGACCGGCGACCCCGACGCCGAGGAAATCGTTCTGGAACGTCAGGCGTTGCATGCCGCCCGGATCAAGCTGCGCCATCCTGGGCGCGATGAAGTGCTCGAAGTATCCGCTCCGCTGCCCAACGATCTCCAGAAGGTGCTGTCCCTGTTGCGGGCTTCAACCTGAGCGGACACAAACCAGGGCGGAAGGGAATCTGAGTGGGCATCAACCTGAGCGGACACCTTGCCGTCGCGCTGGCCTGGTCAGCAACTTCGCTGGTGCGGCTAAACGCGCGCTTTTTTATCGGCGGCATCGCTGCCTTGCTTACCCTGGTATCGGGCTCTGCTCCGACTGCAGGCACGTGCGCAGCCAGCGAGTAATTCTGGCGTCTTGTGGGTCGTTTTGACACCGTGGCGGCCTTGGTGCCGCGCGGTGCGCGGCACGCCGCGGGCATCAATTGTTGCGGGCCACACCTCCCGCCGGCCAGGGATTTGCGGTATAAGAGGCGGTTTAAGTGTTCCAGGTGGGCGACGAAGGCACGTCTCTTGCAGTCCCGCAACGGCCGGGTGCCGCGCACGGGGTCGGCTGGCGACGGGTGATGCGCTTCAGCACCCTGGAATGGTGGCTGTTCTCTGCAAGGCCCGTATGCGGTTGTCTGATCGCTCGAATCGGAGAACACCGTCGCACCGATCAACATTGCCGCCACCGCGGCGTACTGTAGGAAATCTATGACCGCGCCTGTTTCTTCGTCGATTCCTGCCCCCGTCGATTCTGCTTCCTCACGTCCCGACGCTCCCGAGCCGCAGCAGCCCACCCAGCAATCGCGGGAGATTGCCTGGTTTCGGGCGATGCCGTTTTTTGCGTTGCATCTGGGCTGCCTGGCCGTGTTTTGGGTTGGCTGGAGTTGGCCGGCCGTGATCGTGGCCGCCGTGCTGTACGCCATCCGCGTGTTCGCCCTGACGGCCTTCTATCACCGCTATTTTTCGCACCGGGCCTTCAAGACCTCGCGCTGGTTCCAGTGCGTGGGTGCCATCTTGGGCATGGCCGCCGTCCAACGCGGCCCGCTGTGGTGGGCAGCCCACCATCGCCGGCACCACCGCCACTCCGACGATCCCCAGGACCTGCACTCGCCCTATCATGGCGGCTTCTGGTGGAGCCACATGGGCTGGTTCCTGACCAAGGAGCACTTCAAGAAGAACCCGCACGAGATCAAGGACTTTACCAAGTATCCGGAATTGCGGTTTCTCGACCGTTACGATCTGCTGGTACCGTTGGCCCTGGCCGCTTTGTTGTACGCCCTGGGCGAAGGGCTCGCGGCCTGGGTTCCGCACTGGGGATGCAACGGCGCGCAGATGTTTGTCTGGGGCTTTTTGATCTCGACCGTGGCCGTGTATCACGTGACCTACACCATCAACTCGCTGTGCCACCTGATCGGCCGCCGCCGGTATCAAACCCGCGATCAAAGCCGCAACAATCTGGTGTTGGCGCTGCTGACTTTTGGCGAAGGTTGGCACAACAACCACCATCGTTATCCCAGCTCCGCGCGGCAGGGTTTCTTCTGGTGGGAGATTGACGTCACCTATTACACCCTGGTGGTGCTTTCCTGGTTTGGGCTGGTTTGGGACCTGCGGCCCGTCCCTCAGCACGTGCTGACCGAACCAGAGATGCCGCCGCAGCAGGCCAACAGGCCCAGCACGTAGGCGCGCCGCCCGCCCCGCGCAGCTTGCCCCCCGCGACCACCGCTGGCAGCACCGTAGTCACCTTGGTAGGCTACACGCCGCGGAGACGGCTTGGCCGCCCCGCGCATCTGGCGATACAGGAAGGAAACCATGCTCGATCGCAAATTCATTCTTGAAAATGCCGCGGTAGTGGCCGAGAACTGCCGCAACCGCGGCGTGCAGGTGGATGTTGACCGGTTCGTAGAACTTGAGCATCAACGCCGGGCGAAGGATGCCGAGGTTCAAGACCTCAACCGCCGCGCCAACGAGGTTTCCAAGTCGATCGGTCAGGCCAAAGATCCCCAGGAGCGCGAAGCCCGCAAGGAAGAAGGCCGTCGCCTGCGCGAGCAGAAGGACGCGGCGCAGGCTGAACTCCAGCAGATCGAGCAGGAGTCCAATGCCATTCTGGCCAGCATCCCCAATCTGACCCACCCGGATGCTCCAGTGGGCGGTGAGGAGGCCAGCCGCGAGATTCGCCGCGGCGCAACCGAGATTCGCACGTTCGACTTCCCGCCCCGCGACCATTTGGAGTTGGGCGAGGCGCTGGGACTGATTGACATGGAGTCGGGCAGTCGCGTGGCCGGTCACGGCTTCTACTACCTCCGCAACGAGGCCGTGCTGCTGGAACTCGCCTTGCAGCATTACGCGGTGAACTTTCTCGCCGGTGAAGGCTTCACGCCCATAATTACGCCCGACCTGGCCCGGAACGAAATCCTCAACGGCATCGGCTTTACCCCCCGCGGCCCGGAAACGCAAATCTACAGCATTGAAGATTCCGACCTCAGCCTGGTGGCCACGGCCGAGATCACCTTGGGTGGGATGCTCGCCGGCCAGGTGTTCGATTACGAGTTCCTGCCCATCAAACTGGCCGGCATCAGCCATTGCTTCCGCACCGAAGCGGGGGCGGGCGGCCGCGCCACGCGCGGTTTGTACCGTGTCCACCAGTTCACCAAGGTGGAGATGTTCGCCTTCACCAAGCCCGAAGAAAGCGACGCCGTCCACCAGATGTTCCTGAACCTGGAATGCCAACTCTGGGACAACCTGGGCATTCCCTACCGCGTGATCGACACCGCCAGCGGCGACTTGGGTGGCCCGGCCTATCGCAAGTACGACCTGGAAGCCTGGATGCCCGGCCGCGGGGAAGGTGGCGAGTTTGGCGAAGTCACCAGCGCCAGCAACTGCACCGACTACCAGGCCCGGCGACTCGATATCCGTTTCAAGGTCAAAGGCGAAAAAGGCACCCGCCTGGTTCATACGCTCAACGGGACGGCCATCGCCTGTAGCCGCGCCATCATCGCGATCCTGGAAAATTACCAGCAGGCCGATGGCAGCGTGATCGTACCCGAGGTTCTCCAGCCGCTGGTCGGCAAGGAGATCATCGGCCCGCCGCAGGAATAGGTTTCTACCAAGGCATGCGGGGATGCACGCACCGGGCACGGTTAAATCAGGAACGCTATCGACGGCCCGCGGCATGATCGACGGCCACCACCATCGCTCGCATTTCGACAGCATTATCCGCCGTATTCATCGCCATCGACACCATCACCCGCATTCGGCACCGTGTTGCCGCCCGCCATGGGATGGCAGGCCACGCCGCGGGTACCATCCAGATTTCGCGTTCTTCCAAGGTCGATTCTGAGCTACTGCCACCCGCCATGACCCGAGTGTGAACGATGCGCATCCTTTCCGCCGGCATCCAGCACGAAACCAACACGTTTGCCCGCACGCCGACCACGCTGGCGGATTTTGCCAGCGATACGGATTGCCCTGACGATTTCCCCGGCGGCGATTACATTCGCACCCGCTTCAGCGGCACCGGCACCATCCACGGCGGCTATCTCCAGGCGGCCGACGAGTGCGGGGTCGAACTGGTGCCGCTGCTCAACGTGAGTGCCCAGCCCGGCGGCATTGTCCGGCAGGACGATTTTGAACGCTTGATGGACCTGCTGCTGCAGCGGTTAAAGGAAGCCGGACCGGCCGACGGCATCGTGCTCGATCTGCACGGCGCCATGGTGACCGAGCAGCACGAGGATGCCGAGGGTGTCATCATCCAGCAGGTGCGCGATGCCGTAGGGCCTGGTGTTCCGATCATCGCCACGCTCGATCTGCACGCGAACATCAGCCCGGAGATGGCAGCGGCCGCCAACTGCCTGATCGGCTTCGATACCTACCCCCACGTAGATATGCGCGAGCGCGGCTACGAAGCCGTGCAACTGCTGGTCCGCGCGCTTCGTGGAGAAGTGAAGCTGTCGCAGGCATATTGCCAGTTGCCGCTGCTGACACTTCCGCCCATGCAATGTACGCTCCGCGAACCGATGAAAAGCCTGATGGCCCAGGTTCACGCCATCGAACAGGAGCCCGGCATATTGACGGCCACCGTCGCGATGGGCTTCCCCTTTGCCGATATCCGCGATGCCGGCGTGACCGTGCTGGTCACGGCCGATGGCGACCCGGCCTTGGCGCAGCGGACCGCCGACCGCATTGCCGACATGCTCTGGGAACTGCGCGATGCCCTGCAGCCCGACCTGATGCCGGTTGAACGTTTGATCCAGTTCGTCCAGACGCACGACGATGGGCTGGTGATCTACGCCGATGGATCGGATAACCCCGGCGGCGGCGCGCCCGCCGATGGCACGGTCATCCTCCGCGCTTTGATCGAGCAGGGTGTGAAAGACGCCGCCGTGGGCATGATCTACGATCCCGAAACGGCCGCCCAGGCGCACCAGGCGGGGGTGGGCCAGACCATTTCGGTACGGCTAGGCGGCAAGACCGACGACCGCCATGGCGCGCCGATCGAAGCCGATGCTTATGTCCGCTGCCTGGCCGATGGCCGCTATATCCATGCCGGCCCGATGCGGCATGGCCTGGAAGGCAATCTGGGCCTTACGGCACTGCTGATTGTCGGTGGTGTGCAAGTGGTGGTGATCTCCAACCGCACCCAACTGCTGGACACCCAGCAGATTCGCATCGTGGGCGTAACGCCCGAACGGCTCAAACTGCTGGTGGTCAAGAGCTGCGTCCACTTCAGAGCGGACCTGGGACCGCTGGCGGCGCACATTTTCGACGCGGATACGCCGGGCGTGCATCGGCCCGATTTTTCTTCCATGTCGTTTGTGCGTTTGCGCCGCCCCATCTACCCATTGGACCGCATCAACCAGCGCACGTAGGGCCGGTTCCACCGGCCGCAAATGATCGCTGCGCTAATCTTGAGGGTGCCACGGTTTCCCCCCGTACTTCACCCGCATTGTGTCCGGCAATAGCCGGACCTACGGGCGGTGCGATGCTGGCACCCCGCGTACGCGCGTGCCTGTAGGGCCGGTTCCACCGGCCGCAAATGATCGCTGCGCTAATCTTGAGGGTGCCACGGTTTCCCCCCGTACTTCACCCGCATTGTGTCCGGCAATAGCCGGACCTACGGAGCGCACGGCGCGCAGAATCGTGGCACGCGCTTCACGCTCGCACTTCACACGTTCCTAATACCGGAACGGGCGGAAGTTCCGCGGCGACTGCTGATAGGGCGTCCCTTGCGAGGCGGGTTGGGCTGGCGGCTGCGCTTGCTGTGGCTGTTGCGGCGTGTACGCAGGTGGCGGCTGTTGCCCTGGCGCCGGCGGTCCGGGCAGTTGCCCATACGGCGAACGGACCTGCGACTGTGCCCAATTGCTGTCGTTGGCCGGCGGATACATTTCGCCGGTAGGCCAACTTCCATATCGAGTGGACACTTCCGATGGCCCCGCCACGCCCGGCGGCGGGCCGCTCGCACCGGGAACATTGACCGTCGGCGGCGGCACTGCCACGGGTGCAGCATAACCTTCAAACGGATTAGGCACGCTGGCGTTGCCCGGCACCGGACCGCCAGTATTGCCGGCCGAAGGCGGAGGCGGCAGCATGACGGGCTGGCGGAAATTCGCCGGCGCCGCGGGCACCGGGGCCGACTGCGAGACAGCCCCCGCCCCGGCTCCCACCATTGGCAACTTGAACTGGGCCAGGTCGGTCGCCGGATAACCTTCCAACTGCGGCATGGCCCACAGCCGCTCGTCGCCGGCCACCATGGCGTTCACCTCGACATTTTCCAAGCGCAGTTTGAGCGTGGAATCGAGGCCCGCAAACTTCAACTCGATCCGCCGCGGCAGCCACGCGCCGCTGCCGGAGTCTAACTCGTGCTGGCTGGTCAGCACGCTCAGCACGGTTTGCCCTTGCCGGTCGTACAGGTGCTGTTCGACGACATGGCCGGTGCGATCCTCGACCACGGTCAGCTTGGTCACCGGGCCCAGCGGCGTTTGCCGCACGCTGCGAATCTCCAACCGGCCCTGCCCCACGGCATTGGGCCCTTGGTGCTGGTCCTGCGGTGAGAAGGTCACCAGGCCAAAGGCCTCGGGAATCCATTCCGGCTCGATCGGGATCAACTGCCGGGCGATGCTCTGATCGAACTGGTCGTGCCGCACATAGTACACGCCCGGCGGTTCCATCAGCCGCGCCCAACTCCAGAGCACCTGGTCGTTGCTGCCCACGTCCAACTCAGGGCCAGTAATCGGGGTTTGTGCCCGCAGGCGGAACCGCCGCGGACGCTCCAGAGCGATCGAGGCCGAGAGGCCGGGCATCCAACCAGCGGTCACGCGGCACTGGGTGGCCTTGAGGCTGTGGACCCGGGCCGTGTTGGCGTTCACAACGGCAACCACGTCGTTCAGCGTGGGCGTTTGGGACAGCACGGCCGGTGCTGAAGCGCGGCCGATGAACGGGTTATGCAAGTGGGCGCAGTTGGCGCCGCTGGCGGCGAACAACGTCGCGACGGCAACGATGGCTAGACGGTCGGCTCGCAAAGGGCTCTCCTCTCATGCGGCATCGGCGAACAGCAATCGGGCCAATTCGTCTTGAATCTCCGCAGCCCTCGCATCGTCGGGTACCTCGGCCGCGACGCGATAGATACCGCCGTCGCGAGGGCAAGACAGGACGAGCACTTCGTGGCCGTCGTCGTTACGTTCAGGTTCTTCCCACTTCAAGAGGCGCCGCCGTACCAGCAGCAATGCCAGCACAAACCGCAAATCCTGCTTCTGGGGTTGTTCTTCCAGCTCGTGGAAAAGCTGCAACAGCACTTCGTCGGGAGCCAGCCGCGCCTTGGTATCTTCCTTGCGCGGGATGCGGGCTTTCCACCAGCCCAGGGTGCCCTCGGGCGGGCCTTGCCAGGCCTCGCGGGCGTAATCCTTGCGCACCAGTTCCGCTCCTTCGACGAACAAGGCCGTGAAGAATTCTTCGCCTTCTTCCAGCGCGCGGCCGGTGGAGGCGCAGCGGCGGGTGGTACGGTGGATGTTGTAATCCATAACAGGTTGCGGACGGGCGGCAGCACGGTTACCGCAGAAGGCCCAAGGCCGCGTTCCAGTCGCTTGCGGCCCCCCCACGCTTAACCGGCCAAGCGGCAGCAACCAACCAGCCAGACGGCAAAGGGTAACCGCACAAGTCTACCCCACTACGAAAGCCCCTCGAAGCTGGTTCGGCACCTGGGGGCGAAGAACCATACTCAAATGGCTGATTTGCATCAAGACCTGCATTCAATGCTTCCCGGTGGCAGCTAGCAGGATGATTGAGCGGGCAGCATCCTCCAATCGGCCGCAGTCGATGCACCATGCCCACGGTGCGAGACGCGCCGCGCGTGCGGCTCTCGATCCATCATCAAGGCGGCAAGGGTTATAAACGACTGCCTAATACCAGGCCATCGGAGTCGTCTTCTGGTTCGCCGCCTTCCAGCGTGCGATAAGAGTTAAAAACGGCCGTCTGATACCAAGCCATTGCATTGCAAGTGTTACCAGAAATTGCAAAGCCGCATGGAAGATTTTCAAACCGTGGGTGAAGGGTTTACAACAGCCAGATTTGATCGGAACTTGGGCCGAGCTGAAAATAGTTAAAGTCTGCTGCTCATGCGGCTTATAGCCGCCGCGGAACCGGCAATTTCGTTGTGACCGGAGGTGGCCCCAAATCGGCCGAAAACTTGGTCCCTTCTGGCACGGCCATTGCTCTTGCAAGGATGCAACGACGCGGAACAACGCCGCACGACCTTTCCCCATTCGCCGTTGATCGTGCCCCACCGGGCTGGGCCTTGGATTGGCTCCGTGCCGATCGAAGTGCGCACTCACCCTCGGGCATGCAGCCAACTGCAGATGTGATTTCATCTGCTGCACCAACTGCGTGAAAGGTATGCGCCAACCCGCCGCAATTTGAGCAGACATTGATGCCTGCCGTTTGCCGCACAGCGTTCCGGTCGCGGGTTACGCAATCTATGGATGGAGTCGGCATGAGCCTGCCTGCGGTACCACCGCAACATGCCGTCGGAACCTGGAGAACGCATGATGCGCTCAACGCTCTCAGTTTCGCTCGAATCGCTCTTGGCTGCTTCTCCCTTGATGGGACACGAACTGGAAGATCGCAGCCGTATTGCTTCTAACCAAGACACCGCATTGGCCCAGTGGCTGGCCACCAATACGGCCCAACCGCTTCGCGCCCCATCGCAGCGCGATCTGTTTTGCGTGGCTCCGCTGGATATCCTCGTTTCTGAATCCGGCGGCCAAAAGCAGTTCCACCTGCTTGAGCTCAACGGCACCGGCATCGGCGGCATTACCAATCTGCCGCACGCCGCCCTCGATGCCATCCTCGCTTCGCTGGCTCAAACCGCCCACAGCTTCGACGATCCCGAGGGCGTGGTCCTGCTGGCCGTCTCGGGCAAGGAAAACGAATCGGCCCCGCGGCTCAATCGGCTGGCCCATGAGAAAGTGCTGTTTGTCGATGCCTTGCGGTTTGGCCTGGAGCAGCGTTTTGGCGAGGCCGCGGCCATGTCGCTCTCGCAATTGGCGGCGCAACAAGGCGGCAGCAGCCGCAAAGTACCAACCGTGGTCCCCGGCTACATGAAGGACTTGCTGAACGCACTGCAGGTCCGCAGCGATGGAACCCTATGGCTGTATGGCCGGCGCGTGATGGGTGCCGTCAACGACCGCTTCTGCCGCAACTTGCTCCAGCGATTCGATGGACAAGTCGACCTCACCCGCTTTCAAACCATCAACCGCTGCTTTGCCGCCGGCAGCGACAAAGGCGTGGCCTACGGCCTGATGAACGACTACGTGGCCAGCCACCCGCACCCCTCGCTGCCCGACGAAGTCCACTATGCCCATGCTCATTGTCGCGATTCGCTCATCGACACCGTGCTGGCTTGGCTGGGCGAAGGGCGCCAGGTCGTGATCAAGCCGCACGGCACCGGGCTGGGCCACGGTATCGAGTTCTTCTTCTCCGCCGCGGAAAGCCGCGATCGCATCGTGCGGCGGATCGACGATTCGCTCGCCCAAACAGCCGAGTTCTACAGCATCCCCGGCGGCGCGCTGCCGTACACCGTGTGCGAATACGTGGATGCCTGCCGCATTGCCGATCCCGAGCACCCCCTGGCCGATCACAAGTACGAACTGCGGGTGGTCGTGTACCGCGACCGCGACGAACTGCGGGCCGTGCCGTCCATTGCCAAGATCGCCCGCGAAAAATGTGATGCCGCCGCGCTGGCAGCAGGCACGTTGGACCGCCGGGCATTGATTAACAACATCACGGCGTCGGGCGATACGGCCAAGGTGTGCGGCACCGATTACATGCTGCCGCTGTGCCATCGCGACACGATGCAGCAGCTTGGGCTAAGCCACAGCGACATGTTCGACCTCTGCGAGTTCGCCACCGGCTATGTGCGGTACGTGGTGGACCAGGTGCAGGATCGGCCTTGGCGGCTGGGACTGCCCGAGGGTACCCGGGCCTGCCCGAGCGCTTCGCCGGCAATGCCGGTGGCCTCGGCGGCACCTCTGGCGCGGGCTGCATAGGCCGAGTCTCCTCTGAGTAGACGAAGCGGAACACTTCGTCTGCTAGGCCAAGGAGGGCCGCGCCTGTAGTGCCGGGGGCAAGCTCCTGTTCCCGGCGCAGTTGGATGGTCCAGGCCGGCCCTCTGCGGCCATTTTTTCAACATTCTGCGCCCATGTACCCAGCGTATTCCGGCGCGTCGGCATGCCACGGCACAACCCACGTTCGTGCCACCGCTCTGTGAGCCGTGTTTAGAGAGCGTGGCCGGTGGAACCGGCCCTACAACGGTGCCGGACGAATTCCCGTTGCGCGAACCATAGCGCGGTCAACCGAACCAGGCGGGTGGCACACAACCTCTGGTGGTGATGGATCCCATTTCCCCAATGGACACATACGGTATGGATGCCCATGTTCAGCCGGTTGCTTTACCTGGAGCCGGGCCAGTTGCGGCGGTTAGCTCCCTTCTTTGGACTGTACTTGCTGCTGTTCTCGGCGTTGACACTCGCCGACGGACTTTCGCTTACGCTGCTCATCAAGCAGGCAGGGCCGCAGCACTTGCCGCGGATTCAAGGGTTGGCCGCCGTGGCTACCCTGGCGGCTACGTTCCTGTACTTGTGCCGTGCCCCGCATGCGCCCGCGGCGGCCGTGTTCCGTTGGATTCTCGCCGGGCCCATGCTGCTGTTCGCCCTGCTGTGGGTGGCCATCGGTGGACTGGAGGCCGATAGCGCCTGGCTGGGCGGTCTGCTCATCGGGCGCGAATTGGCGTTCGCCCTGGTGCTGCTGCATTTTGGCAGCTACCTGCAAGACTTCTTCACCCGGTCCGAATTGAACCGCGTGATGCCGATCGTGTACGCCGGCGGGCGGTTGGGTGGGATCGGTGGAGGGATGCTGCTGGAACATCTGCCCGCGTTCTGCGAACCAATCCACATGCTGCCGCTGGTGACCATCCTGCTGGGGCTGGCCATGGCAGCCCTGTGGTGGATTGGCCGGTGCGTTGAACCGGTAGACGACGCACCGCCGCCTGCGGTGAATGAAAGGGCGGCGCGGGTGGAGCCTTCCCATGGACTGCCTGCGCCGCATGAATTAGCGGCCCCAATTCCATCTCAACTGCTTACTCAGTGCGCGGCCGACAACACACCGGCGACGATGCGCTCCAGTGCCGCGCGTTCCGGCCCCCTGCCCTCTGGCGCCGCGACAGACGTTTCTGCCGACGAGGCGGAGGCGATCGCAACCCTTCGCGGCTTCTTGCGATTTGCGTGGACGAACCCGCTGATGTTCTGGATCAGCGCCACCACCATCGTGTACTTTGCGTGCCGCACGTTCCTGGGCTATCGCTGTGGGCTGTACTTCAACGACGTATTTACCACCGATGCGGAAATGACCCGCTTCCTCGGCCGCTATACCCAATGGGCGTTGGCCGGTTCGCTCATCCTGCAGTTGTTTGTGGTCAACCGTTGGATTGCGCTGGCCGGCCTGCACGGGGCCCAACTCACCTATGCGGCGCTGCTGCTGGCCGCTTCGCTGCTTTCAGCAGGCAGCATGACGCTGGCTTCGGCCGTGTTCATTCGGCTGGTGGAAGGCGAACTGCGCTACAGCTTGCGCAACCCGGTTTCGCAATTGATCGTCAACCGGTTCTCCCGGCCACTGCGGTTGCGAGCCAGGGCGTGGAGCTTGGGATTGCTGATACCGCTCTCGACGCTGGCGGCCTCCGGCCTGCTCAGCCTGGTAACCAACGAGCAATGCTGGAGCCTGCTGCTGGGCGGAACGGTTGTGCTGGGATGTGGATATCTGCTGGGATCATTCGCCCTGGTCCGCAGCTTGAACGATTCGTCCGATGGGCGCTCTCTCTCGTGGCCGATCCAGGTGCACTGCCCGAAAGAACGAACCGTTTCAAGCCGCGGAACCAGTTGGCGAAGTCCATGGACGCCAGGCGGCCCGCAGGCACTCGCAGCGCCGGCTGAAACGCGGCAGCCCCAGAGCCTCAACATGCAAGGGGCCATCCGAGTTTCCGCCCTCCAAGGCCAGGCTCGGCACGCTGCCAGCCATCAACCGCCCGGCTAAGGGGCGCGGCCCACGCCGTTAGTCCAGCGACACCTTGTAGGTGATGGCGCCGATAGGCTCACCCTTCTTGACGTCTTCGTAGTGCGGATGGCACATCACGCACTTTTGCAGCACCACCGGGACCGGCGTGATCGCCCGCAGATACTGCTTGCCGTCTTCCTCGACGATCTGCTCATAGTACGCCTTGCCGGACTTCAGTTGCTTCACGCCTTCCTTTTCGAAGGCGTCCTTGGCGACGTTCTTCTCTTCGTAGGGGGCCCCGGTCACGTCGATCAGGCGGACATCGTGCCAGCCCTTTTTGGTGATGGCGGCGAACAGTTCCACCGCGGCACTGCCGGCCGGGTAATCCGATTCGGTGTGGACGTACTTGTCGGTAATCAACACGATGGTCTGCTTGTAAACGTCGTCAAGCATCCGCACCGTGTGCCGCGCGTGTTCCAAACTCTTCTTCGACGGCTGGCTGGCCTTCTCGCCCGACTTGGGGGCGGCAGCGATCACCGCAGCGGCGACGCCAAACAACACCAAGGCAGCCAGGCTGCGTCCGCGCATCTTCATGGACTCATCCCTTTCGGCAAAAAAGTGGTAATGCGGGGCCCTTTCCTGTTACTGGATACACATATCCAGTTTCAGCAAAGGTACTCCGCCCCTAAATTGGATGTCAATATCCAAAAAAGAATTTTGATCCAAGCCACCACCTGCGCGGGGCCACACGCGACGGAAGCCTGAACCAACAGCGCCGCCCCGAGGGCGAGGCACGACTACCGAAATAGCCTGGCTCCTGCTGCCCTGGCATCCGCGCCAGGGCAGAATCGCGGCGTGAATCCAGACGAACGCCCGATGTGTTCCTTGGCCCCGCTCAGAACTCCAGGAACGCAAACACGAAATGCACGATCAGCACCAGCAGCGTTCCCCACAGCACCGTGGTGGTGATGCCGGCACTTACATCGCGGTGTGAATACTTGGGTGCCGCCCCGCGGAAGTAGGCTACCCAAGCCACCAGCAGCCCGCAAATCAACACTTTGGCCAACAGCCAGTGTGTGCCCAGGGCGAAGAACTGCCCGGGCTCGCGCAGCGCTGACTCGAAGTTCTGCGACCAGAAGAACGCGCCGCGGTCGGGATACATCCCCAAGAAGACCATCAAGCTGACGTACCGCGCAATTGCATAGCACACGTAAACCAGGACCGGCGTGCCGATCAGAAAAGCGTACACGATGCCGGTCAACAAGTAGCGGTTGGGCGAGGCCCCAAACGTCCGCAGAGCATCCAACTGCTGGCCGTACGCTTTGCCGCCCACGTCTGAGGCCACGGCAGCACCGCAACGTGCGGCAATTAAGATGGTGGCCAGCACCGGTACCAGGATTCGATACAGCGCAAAGCCCAGCGACTTGAGCAGGTCTTCTTCCAGCACCGGCACGGTGAACGACTTGAACGGGAAGAACTGAAAGGTGAAATAGGTCGCCACAAAGCCAATAATCGCACCCGTCAGCCCGATATACACCCAGGCCGATGGTCCAGCCACGAGCCTCAGATAGTGCAACAGGTAACGCAGTCCCCACGCAGGGCTGCGCCACCACGGCACCAAGGCCGCGAGGGCGGTGATGTCGCGTGGTCCCAGCGGGGCCGCTTCCAGGAACGAACGGACAGCAGAGCAGGCCCGAGCCAACCAGCCATCGCGCTGATGCTGTGCGCCGGCATTTAACAGCGTTGCCATGGACCGCGCTGCACCGGTCCGCGCAGATTGGCCAGGCAAGTCCGTTGGCCTGGGCGCCTGGTTTGCCGTTTGCTCTCCGCCCGCGCCGCCCGCGGCAGAGGATTCGTCCTCGGAGGGTTCGCCTTCGGTCAAGGTTTCAGTGGCCGGGTGCAGCATCTCGCGGAGCATCGGCCACTGCTCGCGTGGAACGGGTACCAGACTCCGCCGCGAGGAATCGAACAGGTACACGGCATCGGCAATCGGTACCAGCGACGCGTAATCGTGGGTGACAATGACCGAGGTGGTCGGGTGCGCTGCATGCGTCTGGCGGATCAGCCGCGCGACCTGTTCGGCCGTGGCGGCATCCAGGCCCGAGGTGGGTTCGTCGTACAGCAGCACGCCCGGCCCATAGGCCAGCGTCCGCGCGATGGCCAACCGTTGCCGCTGCCCGCCGCTGAGCGATGCCGCCCTCACGTCGGTAGGCACGCGCAGTTCTTCGAGCAGCTGGGCCGCATCGTGGTCGCGGGACTGCGTATCGCCTTGAGCATCGCCAGGGCGGTGTGCCATAGCGAACCGCACGTTCTCCAGCGGCGATAGTTCATCGAATAGCGCGAAGCTCTGAAAAACCACGCCCACCGGCGGGCGGCGGCGCGTGCCCAATGTTTCCTGTCCGTTGAACCGCACGCTGCCATCCACGCGGATTTCGCCCGCTGCCTTGCCGATCAGCCCGGCCATGATCCGCAGCAGCACCGATTTGCCGGCGCCGCTGGGGCCGACGATCAGCGTTACCTTGCCTGCCTGGAAAGTAGCCTCGGCATCTTCCAGCAGCACCCGTTCGGCCGCGCGGACCGTTAGTCCCTTGAGCTGGAGCAAGGTGCCGGCGGTCGGGTTGGGGTTAAGCTCGTTCACCGTATGGCACGATTCAAGGAAATTGAAATCGGACCCAGGGCATCGCCTGGCGACGGCACGGTTTGAGCCCGGCAACCCTTACGGCCCGGATGCTCCCGCGGGCACCTGCTGGGGTAACATCAGCACGAACGGATTGGGGGCATCGGCCTGGCCTTCGATCACCCTCAACGTAGAAGGAACGCTGGCCATGTCGGCCTGATCGCTGCCATCGCCCTCTGGCCCTTCGAGCACCAGCCAGCGGCGGTCTTTGAACATCACGCGGTTTCGCAGCACGGCGGCAAACTCCGGCGCGATGCCGGTTTCCTGGCTGCCGAACATGATCTGGCCCAATCGCACCACGGCAGGTTCCAGCAACTCGCCCGTCAGGCGAAAGGCCTGTTGAGCTTCTTTGCCCCGCAAGGTGGTTTCCAGCGCCTGGTGCATCTTGGGATTGTCGATCACAACCTCGCGAACGATCTTCCACACCAGGGCCTGAAGTTCCTGGTCTTCGATCATGGCCGTCAGGCCGTTCTTGAGAACCTGCTGCACTTTCTCGTTCTGCATGGCCTGGGCAACCATCCGCTGCACGGCAGCCACGATCTCATCGGAGTGATCCTCAAGCACCGGCACGACGTCGCCTTCCACGAACGAATCCCATTTCTCCCTGACGCGATTCTTCTTCTCCAGCAGCGGCGTGCGGTCCAACACGTAGGCCCAACTAAAACCCACCAGTGAGACCCGCTGCCACAGTTCCTTGCCAACCTCGTTGGCAATCGGTTCGGCCTCCTGCTTGACCAGCGGGAAGATTTCCTCCTTCACCAGCGGGATCACCTGCTGCTTCACCAGGTCGCGCTGGTATCGGGCACCGATGTCTTGCAGTTCTTGGCGGTGATTGGCCAGGGCCGCCGGCAAGTCGGCCTCGACCACGGCGATGGCGTCGGAAATCGCCTGCTGCACCACCGGACGCAATGCGGCCACGATCTTATCCTGGTGCTGCTCAAACGCCGCAGCCAGTTCATTGGCGAGCAAGGTTCGCTTCTCGGGTGGAAGGAATGTCTGTAATGCCCAAGCAAAGTCGCCCGGCGTGCGATGGTATTGCAACCGGCAACCGTGCAGCGGCGGCGCGTTGGGATAGAACACCACGTCGGCCGCGGTGACCCAAGCAATGTGGGAGGGCTGTCCCGTTTCGTGATGCCGCACCGCGGCGACTTCGCCTACGCGGCGCGGTTGGCCACCTTCGTAAACAAAGATGGGATCGCCCACCGCCAGCAGCGTGTAACGCGGCAGTTCCAACTGCACCGTGGTGCGAGGACGAACGCTGTAATCCCACAATTGCGATACAAAGCGGCGCGGCGACGAACCGCGGCCCTCCAGCGAGCGCCCCAGGTACCAGATGCCGACCGTCGCCAACAAGCTCCATACGACCAGGCCGCGAATCCATGTCAGGTGTCGCACGATGGCACCTCACTGCCAAGTGAAAATCCACCTCAAGTTTTCCAGTCTGCCCGACGCCGCGTTTCCATACCCAGTCACATTCAACCTATGGAGCGTTGCGCCACCCTGTTCCGGTCGTTCGTTCAATGCCGCTGCAACTCCTTCGCCTTCCCGTAGGGCCAAGGGCTTTCAGCGAATCGGTCCGGCAGGAAGCGTCCATGTGCTCCGCAAAAATCAATCCACACTTCGTGCACCTTGAAAATTCAATAAACTCAGCGCTTGAAGGCGCCGCGCCCATCGCGGAAAACTAGCTGCCAAGTGCCGCGGCCTCGCGGTCGGCAATCATGGCCGCCGGCAAGGCAATCATCGCCCCCGGCAAGGCAATCATGGCCGGCGGCAAGGCAATCATCGCCCCCGGCAGGCAACCATGGCCACCATCGCAGCCATTCGTCCATTCGCCGCCCAACCTTGATTATTGGCGGAATTCGGTCGGAGAGCAGCAGCAAACGCGCGGGCCGATCGCGTGGCCAACCTGTCGCCGGCCCGCATTTCTGGTTTCTATGACGAGCAGCCCATGACCGTTTATCTGTTGGCAACCCTGGACACCAAGGGCGTCGAAGCCGGGTTTCTTCGCGATTGTCTGACCGCGGCATCCGTGGATGTAAAACTGGTCGATGTCGGCAGCCTGGGCGAACCCCGCGTGGCGCCGGATGTGACCCGGGAGGCCGTGTTCGACGCCGCGGGTCGCTCGCTGGAGGAAATCCGTGCTGCCGGCGATCGCGGCGCTGCCGTTACAGCTGCCGCTGCCGGGGCCGCCGAACTGGCCCGCCGCTGGCACCGCCAAGGGATCGTCTCGGGCATCCTGGCCTTGGGAGGATCGGCCGGGACCACCATCGGTACCGCAGCCATGCGAGCGGTGCCACTGGGGATTCCCAAGCTGATGGTCAGCACGCTGGCCTCGGGGCAGGTGCGGCCTTGGGTGCAAGACAAAGACATCATGATGATGAACTCGGTGGTCGATATTTCGGGGCTCAACCGCATCAGCCGCCCCATTCTGACCAACGCCGCCTTGGCCATGGCCGGCATGGTGCGCGGCGCCGGCGATTTGCAGGCCGTACGCGATGCGACCGGACAACAGGCGGCCCGCTCGTCCGACCGCCCGCTGATCGCCGCCACCATGTTCGGCGTGACCACGCCGGCCGTCGAACATGCGCGCACGGTTCTGGAAGCGGCCGGGTTTGAAGTGCTGGTATTTCATGCCACCGGCAACGGCGGCCAGGCGATGGAATCGTTGATCGACGAAGGACTGATCGCGGGCGTGCTGGATTTGACCACGACCGAACTGGCCGACGAACTGGTGGGCGGCATTCTGACGGCCGGGCCAAACCGGCTTACGGCGGCAGGCCGGCGCGGCATTCCTCAAGTGGTTTCGGTGGGAGCCACTGACATGGTGAACTTTGGTCCCCGCGACTCGGTGCCGGCCAGGTTCAGCCAGCGGCAATTCCATCAGCACAACGCCACGGTCACCTTGATGCGGACCACGGCCGACGAGAATGCCCAACTGGGGCGGATCATTGCCGAGAAGGTTTCTGCCAGTACCGGCCCTGTGACCGTGATGCTCCCTCTGCTGGGTGTTTCAGCCATCGACCGCCAAGGGCAATCGTTCGACGACCCCGCTGCCAGGGCCGCGCTGTTCGAGGCCATTCGCCAGCACCTGGCCGGGCAGGTCCAACTGCTGGAACTGGAACATCACATCAACGATGAAACGTTTGCCGCCGCGGCCGCCAATGAGCTGATCCGCATGCTTCGCTAGCAGAGCCCGCCGCGCGCACGAGCACCTCTGGGCACGGCCGCTGGCTGGCAGGGGCGAACGTGCGGGTTCTTCCAACCGCGCCGCTCGCGCCCCAGACCTCCGAATATTCCCTCAATGCCGGTCGCACGGCTTGCCGATGCAATATCACAGACCCAACACATGTCGGGGGGCCGCTGCGCACCCACGGCCGACCTGCCATTGGCCGTTCTCCCGCATCACACCATACCTGCAATTCCAGGAGGGAAGTTGCACATGATTCGCCGGACCATGCTGGCCTTGCTGTGCGCGTTGGGCTTTTGGGCGGCGGCGCCCGAAGAAGCCTCCGCCCAGCAGGCTTACGGCCGCCACTGGGGATACACCTTCACCGGTCGCGATTACAACCGCTTCTACCACTACCCGTACGTGTGGTATCCGCAGAACTTCTGGGGGCACGAGTACTACCGCAGTTCCGACCACTTGTACTACCGGTATCCGCCCGAAATGCGCATCCCGGTGTATAATCGCCAGTGGTTCAACTACTATCCGGAAGAGCGGCGCTACCACTTCGGCAACCACTTCGTGCTCGATACCTTCTAAGGCGATTTGGTGTGATCGCGAAGAACCCCGCGCCGCGTTGCCCGCTTCCGCGGCGCTGGGATCCAAGCGTGCATCCACCCCGATGGTACAGCAGCGCCGGTGGCCGAACGACGAGCGAATGGGTGCAGGTTGCGCCGCGAGGCTGGCAGCAGGCGCGCCCGCAGCCTCTTGGCAGAACCGGATATGACACGACCGGATAGGGCACAACCGGCTATAACGCGGCCGTGAATCGCCTGGCCGGGTGTTGACCTTCGCGGTGCGCAGGGACGTGCAACCCACAAACCGACTTGGCACGATGCACGCTCCCCAGCAATCGCCCAGCCCGATGGACAACTCCACCCCACAGCCGACCGCTCGCGTTGTGCAGTCTGCTGAACAGGCAGCCGCTGCACTGGACCATGCGCTGGAAACGTTCTACGGCCAGGCGACCGCGGCCGAAGCGCGGTTCTACGCCCGGTTGCCGTCGCATGTGCTCGGGCCGGGCTGCCAACTGACCGGCGAGGTGGTGGGGCCGTTCAGCCATCGAACACGTTGCCTGCCGGCGACGGTGAAGTTCCGTCCGCCTTTGACCAGGCCGGTGTTTGAAGGACCGCGGCCGGTGGAAACCGCACCAGTGTCCAGCACGGGTGCAGCACCGGATTCCGTCTTGCTGGAAGCTGTCGTACCGGACCCATGTTTCTGGCAGCCCGAGCAGCCCTATTACTATGATGTTTCGCTCCGCCTGCAGCGCGGGGGGGAAACGCTGGCCCAGGTGAAGCGGCCCTTGGGGCTGCGGCCGCTGGGAAGCCATGGCCGGCGGTTCTACATGCAGGGCAAACCTTGGGTCGTGCGCGGCGTGACGCGCGCCGCTGCACTGGACGACGACGATTGGCACGCTGCCCTGCACCTGGGGGCAACACCCGTGGTGGATCGGCCTGGTGCCGATCTTTGCAACCAGGCCCATCGCCTGGGGGTGCTCTTAATGGCCACGGCCGAAGCGAACGGCAGCCCACCGCCGCTGGACTCGGCAGCAGCAGTCGCCGCCCTGGCACGCGGCCTGGCCAGCCATCCGGCCGTGGGCTTGCTCCTGCTGCCGCCCACCGCACCGTGGAGCGATGCGTGCCGGGCGGCCACGCGCAACGTGCTGGTCGGTTGCCGGGTTGATCCTTTGCAGCATGCCGAGCAGAACCTGGCGGCCGCCATCCCGCCTTGGGCACAATTCGTGGCCCTGCACTGGCCCGACGCGCTCGACGCCGCAACGTATGCCGGCCTGGCCTCGCAAATCCAATTGCCGGTGTGCGTGGAGCAGACAACGCAACGGTTTGAGACGCTGACCGCAGCCCGATCCGGCTGCGATACTTTGCAGCGCCGCCTGGCCGGCCTGGGCGACTTCGCAGGCTATCTGGTGTAAATCCGTGCGCCGCGGCTCTCCCGTGTGCGACAGCAAACCCGCGCGTGCCACCGGCAATCCAGCACGTGCCACGGCTCTGCGTGGCCGTGCGCACCAACGTATCTACCGGGCACGGCCGGTGGAACCGGAGCTACAAGTCACACGTGCCACGGCTCTGCTTGTCGTACGGGCAGGGTGCGCTCTGGCCTATTAGTTCCGGCTGAAGTCCGGGGGAAATTTTCGTCGGGGGACCGGGGGTTGCTCCGGTTCCATCCGCTGCAGCAGCAGAGACGCGCGGCGATCGACATCCAACTCGGCCAGCAGTTGCTGCTTGAAATGGGCCTCCAGGGCCAGCGTATAGGCCACTACGTCGGTCAGGGCGCCCAGCGAGATCCGCTCGCTCGAAAGCTCGCGCAGAAGCCGTTCATCGCACTCGCCGGTCACCTGCCGGAGGAACCGCTCCAGCAGCAAGTCGTGCCGCCCGGCTCGGTCGGCATCGCCGTCGGCCGGGTACAAATCGTTGCACACTTCGACCTGGGCCTCGCGGTACGCCCGCTCGCATGGCAGTTCGCGCACGATCCGCACGCGGCGCAGCCCAGCCAGCATCAGGTTGGAACGGCCGTCGGGCAAGGTCTCGCACTGGGTAATGCGGCCCAGGCAGCAGGTATCGAACAGCGGCGGCTTTCCCTGGCTGAACGCATCGTCGGCCCGGCGGTACAGGGCCATGGCGATCAGGCGGTCGTCGTTCAAGGCGTCGGCCAGCAGTTCGCGATACCGTGGTTCGAACACGTGCAGCGGTTGAAGCACGCGAGGGAACATCACCAACTCGGGCAGCGGAAACAGCCGCACCCGATGCGAAAACGCCTCGACGGAAAACTCAATGCTGTCGTGAAAGAACATCCTCAATCGTCACTGACAAGCGTTACGAATGGTTGCGCCCCCCGATGTCCGGTCGTCGAACGGGTCGGATCTGGAAAGTCACCCGTTTTCCAGCGCAAGCTGGCCGCATCTCGGAGAGACAGCACAAACGTGAGCGGGCATTAGCCGCGCAGGTGCCCATCATAAGATCGCCCTGCGCCGCGCCCACCGCCAGCCCCTCACGGTGCGCCGCATTGTAGCCGCCCAGGCAAGTAGCGGCGAATGGCCGCCGGCATCGCCGGGGGGGCCGCGTGGCGTGGCGACCCTACTTGGGTAGCCGCTTTGCCCTCACCCGCGTTAGATTATGGAAGCTTGCGACGCGAACGACCGCCGGCAACCAACGGGAACCTGGATTCGCAGGTGTTCAGAGCGCGGCGGCGGACATGGCGGGCGCACCCCCCCAACCAAGGTGCAATATCCAGCGGCGCGTATCCATGCCGGATCGGCAGCCGCCGCAGCCTTTCCCTTTGAGCAGGAACCACGATGGCAACCCCAGGGCCTTCGCCCGAAGAACGCGAGCAGCAGGAAACCAGGCAGGGCCCAGGGACTTTGCCGCCCGGCGAAAGCCCCCAGGGTGAAGCCATGCCTCGGAACGATGCATCGACCGATCGGCCGGTGCACCTGGCCGATACGTTCGGCGTGTGGCAGTGCGTGGAGTGCCGGCAGGTTTCGCATCACCGCATCTTTGGACTGCACGAGCATCTTTACCGTCTGCACGACAGCGAGCCGCGGCCGTTCGTGGTGCTCGATTGTCCCGACTGGGTGAACGTGATTCCCATCACGCACGATGGACACGTGGTGTTTATCCGGCAGTTTCGCCATGGAGTGCGTGCCGAAACGCTCGAAGTGCCCGGGGGAATGATCGATCCGGGCGAGTCACCGGCGGCCGCGGCGCTGCGCGAATTGCGCGAGGAAACCGGCTACGCGGCCCCCGCGGCCGAACCGCTGGGTTACGTGTATCCCAACCCGGCCATTCAAAACAACCGCACCTATTCCTACGTGGCCCGGCAGGTGCGGCAGGTGGGCGAACCGGACTTGGACCCGTTTGAACACGTGGAAGTGGTTCTGCATCCGCTGGAGGAAGTGCCGCGGTTGCTCGCATCCGGCGTCATCCGGCACTCGCTGGTGGTGTCGGCCTTTGCGCTGCTGGGGGTGGGCGCCGCGCACTAAGCAGGCGGCCGCCCTCACCACTCAACGGCATCCTCCGGCGACCCGCCACCTGGACTGACGAACAGCCGATCCCGTGGCCACCGTGGTTTCGAGGCTCTAAAACGTCCGCCGGAGCTTTCGCCCCGCGCGGGATCGCCGTAGAATGCCCTGGGCCGCGCTGAAGGCACGCGCCGGGCGCACGTTGCGCAGGCGACAGCGCTGCTGCAAATGGACCTTTCATTCGTATAGAGAGTGAGCACCTCTGGCATGGGTCGTCGGTTTATCAACCAATTGGTGGATCAGGAACCTGTCGACGACATCTTTCTCGCCCAAAGCAAGCAACTGCGACCAAACCGCAACGGGGATCTGTACCTTCAGGTCGATCTGTGCGACCGCACCGGCACGATCAGCGCACTGCTCTGGAATGCCGACGAGGAAACGTATCGCAGTTTTGAGCCGGGCGACTTCATCAGCGTCCGCGGCACGGCCCAACTGTACCAGGGCTCGATGCAGGTCATCGCCAACAAGGTGCGGCGGGCGCATAACCCCAACATTGACGAAGCTGATTTCTTCCGCCTGGGGCCGCAGGCCATCGACCGGCTCGCCACCCGGCTTAGCGAGATGCTCCGCAGCATGAGCAATCCGCATCTCCGCAACCTGGCCGAGTGCTTCCTGATGGACGAAGCGTTCATGCGGAAGCTCAGCCGGGCACCCGCCGGCATCAAACACCACCACGCCTACCACGGTGGCCTGCTGGAACACATCGTCAACATGATGGATGTCGCCACGGCCATCTGCCCCTACTATCCGCAGCTTGACCGCGACCAGATGGTGATGGGCTGCTTCCTGCACGACATGGGCAAGATCGAAGAACTGACCTTCGAGAAGAGCTTTGGATATTCCGATGTCGGCCAGATGATCGGCCACCTGGTGATCGGCGTCAGCCAGCTTGAGGAGAAGATTCGCGAAGCCGAACGGCTCAGCGGCGAAACCTTTCCTGAGGACCTGGCCCTGCGGCTGAAACACATGATCGTCAGCCATCATGGCGAGTACGAGTATGGCAGCCCCAAACTGCCGATGACCCTGGAAGCCTTGGCGCTGCACTACCTGGACAATCTCGACGCCAAGATGCACGCCTTCCACCAGTTGCTGCAGGAAGACCCCGGCGTGGAAGGGAACTTTACGCTGTACAACCAGAATTTGCGGCGCAAACTGTACAAGGGCCTGCCCCGCCAGTAAGACCGGCAGGGTTGGCAAGGCACCGCCCCCGGCTACGCCGCCTTAACATCAACACACGCTTTTACACTCCGTCGCCAGGAGGTTTCCCCCATGATCCGTTATCCGTCGCTGATCGCGCTTGCGCTGCTGTTGGGTTTGGTGGCCGCTGGCCAGGCGTTCAAGCAGGACCGCCCCAGTGGCGGTCAGCAGATGGAAGTGGCCGCGCAGCGGTTCCTCAAGTCGCTTTCGGCCGAGCAGCGCGAAGTAGCCACGATGGACTACAGCGCTGCCCAGCGGCTGGAATGGCACTTCATCCCCAAGGACGAGCGCAAGGGCCTGCAACTGCGCGACATGAACGATCAGCAGCGGCAACTCGCCCGCAATCTCCTGGCCAGTTGCCTCAGCGAGGCCGGCTTTGACAAAGCCACCACGATCATGGACCTGGAGAAAATCCTGCAAAAGCTGGAGGGGGAACGGGGCCGCTTCCGGCGCGATTACCTGAGGTACTACTACACCATCTTTGGCACACCCGGCGAAGGCAAATGGGGCCTGAGCATCGAAGGGCATCACCTTTCGCTCAACTTTGTGGTTGAAGACGGCCGTATGGTCGCCCATACCCCCGCTTTCTTCGGCGCCAATCCGGCCGAGGTTCGCGGCAACGCCGGCGTCGGCCCTGCCGAAGGCACCCGAATCCTCGCCCAAGAAGAACTGCTGGGCTTTGAACTGGTGAACTCGCTCAACGACCAGCAGCGCAAGACCGCCCTCATTGCCGATAAGGCCCCGTCCGATATCCGGGCCGCGGGCGAACCGCAACCGCCGCAAACCAAGCCGGAAGGCATCGCCGTCAGCCAACTCAACAGCGGGCAGCAGGCGACGCTCAAGAAGCTGATCGAGGTCTATGCCAACAACATGCCCCGCCGGACCGCCGAGCAGGAACTGGCGAAGATCGACGAAGCCGGCTTCGACAAGGTGCATTTTGCCTGGGCCGGCGCGCTGAAACCCGGCGTGGGGCATTACTATCGTGTTCAGGGCCCCACGTTCCTGATCGAGTTTGTGAATGTTCAGCCCGACGCCGCCGGTAACCCGGCCAACCATATCCACAGCGTCTGGCGCAACATGGAAGGCGACTTCGCCATCCCGATCAAGAAGAATTGATCGGCCTGCACGAACCTGCGCTACCCGTGGGTGGATGGTACAACATCACCCGCAGGTCCGGCTATTGCCGCGCGTAATGGCGTTGGCATGCGGGACGCCTTCCAATCCCCAAATCACAACGCATTCGCAGGTTCACAGCCGGTGGAACCGCCCTGCATGCCGCGTCAATAAGGGATTGGCGTCATCGGTATGCTGCGCGGCCGAACCGGCGGCGGTTCCAGTTCCCCCGCGTGCTCGGGAATCTCGGCCACCGGCAAACCGGCCATCCGCAGAAAGTTCGCCAACAGCGGATACCCGGCCTCGGTGAGAATCGACTCGGGATGAAACTGCACCCCCTGGACCATCGCCTGCCGGTGCGCCAAGGCCATGACGGTGCCGTCGTCGGTCCAGGCCGTAACTTCCAGGGCGTCGGGCAGTGAGGCGGCTTCCACGGCCAGGGAGTGATAACGTCCTGCGATAAACGGCGACGGCAAACCGGCAAACAGCCCCGTGCCGCGGTGCAAGACGGCCGATGCCCGCCCGTGCATTGGCACGGTGCGAACTACGCGCCCGCCCAGGGCTTGGGCAATTGCTTGATGGCCCAGGCACACTCCCAGGATCGGCAACTGCCCGGTAAACACCCGAACGACGTCCAGGCAACAGCCGGCTTCCGATGGCGTGCAGGGCCCCGGCGATAGCACGACGGCAGCGGGGTTCAGCCGAGCAATGCCGTCCACGTTTATGCGGTCGTTGCGGACCACCCGGGTTTCCTGGCCTAACCGCGTGAGGTACCGCGCCAGGTTGTAGACGAAGCTGTCGTAGTTATCGATCAGCAGTATCACAGGGGGCTCTCGGCAAACCTCGGAATGTGCCAGGAAGCTGGCAAACTACCGGCCAGCGACTGATCTTGTCTGCCACAGGCACTTATGATAGCACGCCCTGCAACCAAGCGCCGAGCCGACACGAGCGGCTGGCAGCGTTTCCGCCGCAGGCAGCGCTAGCATCCTTCCGTGCAACCGGCCCCCCACCTTTGCCGATGGCCGACCTTCCCTCCTCCAACCTGATGCAAACCCTGGCCGGGTTGAATCTGGCCGGGCCGCGTGAACTGGCCCGGGCGGCCCCGTGCGTACGCAGGCTGGCGCGCGGTGTGCCGGCGTTCGACTCGGTGTGGATCGACGCCCTGGCCCGCTGCGGCATTATCACGGCCTTTCAGGCGGGCGAGTTGCACGCGGGCCGCGGGGATCGGCTCCGCATCGGCCCCTACCTGGTTGCAGCGCGGATGACCAGCTATGGCTGCGGCACCAGTTACCTGGCTTACGAGTCGCCGCCGCGCGCCAATCCCGATGACCAAGCCGCTTCGCCAGTGCATGCTGCCGGTAGCGCGGCGGTACCCCGACCGCATCGCCACCGCAGGTCCCACAAGGCAGTGCGGCTGGTCGCCTGGCAAATGGACGAGGCCGAAGCCCAGGCTGCCCTGACTCGTCTCAAGCCGGCCATCGATGCTGCGGCAACGCTCGGCTCGGCTGTCTGCCTTCCCCGGCGGGCCGGTTACGATGGCGACCGCATCTGGGCGGTTGGGCGGCACGTCGAGGGCGAAATCGCCGCAACCTGGCTGGCCGAGTTTGGCCGCTTTCCGCCGGAAGCCGTGCTGGAAATCGCGCGGCAACTGGCCACTCAACTGGCTATCTTGGAAAAAGCGGGCCTGGTCCACGGCGAGATCACCGCGCATCAACTGCTCATCCAGCGGTCGGGCCATGTCCTGCTGCCGATGGCCGCCTGGCGCGCGGCTGTTCGTCCGACAGAAAGCTTCGCCGCCACCGAACTGCCGGCGGAAGCCTACGACGGACTCGCACCCGAACGACTCGCCCACGGTACCCCGCCCACGATTGCCAGTGAGCTTTACGCGCTGGGAGCGCTGCTGTGGCAGTTGGCCGTGGGACGCTCGCCGCTGCCCGGCGGTAGCTCGTTGGCCAAGCTGCGGGCCGCTCAAACCGGCAACATTCCCGACGTGCGCCGCCTCGCGCCGCAACTGCCCGAGGTACTCGCCGAAACGATGGCGCGGATGCTGGCGATGGAACCAACCTCGCGGCCAACTTCCTTTGCTGAAGTTGCGAGGGCCGTCGGGCCTTCGACCTCGGCCGGGCAAACCCTGTTGCGGCGCTGCCTCCGCTATCCGATGCAGGTGGCCCCGCGTTCGTTATACCGGCCGATGCGCGCGCCGCGGCGGCGCTCGTCCAACCGCCCTGCCCTCGCCGTGGCCGCAGGGCTCGTGATACTGTTGATTGGATGGTGGTTCTCCGGCGATCAGCCCCGCGGCAATACAAGTATCGCCCAGAACGAAACCGGTTTGGGCTCGCCGCCGACCCAGCATTCCGGCGCCACGCCGGGGCAACCGCCTGCCGCCAATCGCGACGGCCAAGAATCCATCGGCACACCCGGTCCAAGCACCGGCGGCAACGTCGATGCCCGGCTCGTTTCGAGCCATGCCGAGGATCGGATAGCCGGTGGCGCGGCCGGGCCGGGCGATTCGCTGAGGACGGTTGTTCTGCCGCCGGGAACCGTAAACCGGCTACGGCCGGGCGAGCTGGACGGCATTGAAACGGTGCGAGCCGAGTCGGGCCGGGCCGTGGTCGAATTGCCGCTGGAAGGCCTCGTCATCGAAGGCAGCCAGATTCAGTTTGAAGGGATCGACTTCGTCTGGCCGCCCGCCGGCAGCGAGCCGCTGCCGGGCACCCAATCCTCGGCCCTGTTGATCCTCCGCGTGGAATCGGCCCGGTTCATCGGGTGCCGGTTTCGGGC
The DNA here is from genome assembly GCA_964511065.1 of uncultured Pirellulales bacterium. GTDB lineage: Bacteria > Planctomycetota > Planctomycetia > Pirellulales > S012-138 > CALBRZ01. Next base: position 34,349 of record CAZEEG010000029.1, read on the forward strand.
GTTTGGCAAGCACTCGGCCACGGCAATCCGGTGGCAAGGCGGACTGGCTGGCGGCCTGGCAACGTTGCCGACCGGGCACCTGGAAATCAACCGCTCCGTGCTGGAGAACGTGACCGGCGTGCAGGTGCAAACCTATGGGGCCATGTCGATCCGCGCGACGGGAACCCTGCACCTGGGGCCAGGTCCGCTGGTGCAGTTGACCCGCTGCCCCGGTGCGGATGAACCGTTGGCGGTGAACCTGGAACGCTCAACCATCCGCGGTGCGAATGCCGTGTTGGAGTGCCGGTACCGGAAGGTCATCGCCAACCCGGCGGCCGTGTCGCTGGAAAGCCGCGATTCGGTGTTCGCTGGCGATGGCGCCCTGCTGGCGTTTGAGGGCCCCGATCCCAGCGAGGATTGGCTGCCCGCCTTCCGTTGGCGCGGCCAAGGTTCCGTGCTCGAGGACCGCATGGCCGAGTTGCGGTGGCGCGACCCGCGCGGCACCGAGCAACCGCTGGACAACGCCCGGCTTTCCATCGAGGGCCTGGTGCGCAGCGCGCTGGAATTTGCCGGGCCGCCCGGCGCGGGACCGGCGGCCAGTCGCCTCATCCGCTGCCAGGCCCCGCTGCGGTCGGCAGAACTGCCAGGTATCCAAGGCAGTGCGCTACCGTATGCGGACCAGGAAGCGCCCTAGGGTTGGTGGTTAGCCCCAGGTTCATCCCCCACGGCTTTGCGCGGTTGCCTTTGCGCGCGGGCGCCTTCGCGCAGCCGATCAGCCAGATAGGGTCCGATGGGTGAATCGGAGTGCTGGATGGCAATGTCCGACTGCGCACCCTATTTCACGCCGCTGAGCGGGTGCTCGCAGGCCGCTTGCCAGGCAAGACGCTGCAGCAACCGATTAAGGTCTTCATTGGCGTACTTGCTTTGTTGTAATTCGCGAGGCATCGGCAGGCCCTCGGGACTGCGGCGGTAGATCACCGCATAGTGGCAATACGATACCAGCACCCGTAGCGGCGGCGTGGCATGGCCGATAGCGTCGGTGAACAATTCCTCCTGCTCTTTGATGCCGGGAGCTTCGCCGGCAATGATTTTCTCGCGCAAGGCGATCACCGCCTGGCCCACCGGCACCACAAACACCGCCTGCTTGCCGAGGCCTTCGTTCAGTTCTTTTACGTGTGCGTCCATGCTGGCGAAATACGGTGCGCTGATCTCGTGCAGCATCTCTGGCGTGCGGTCGTTGCGGTTCACCGGATCGGGCCGTTTCTGCTTGTAGTCCACCGCGTATATGTCAAACGGCAGCCAGAACTCCTGCACCAGAATGCGGCAGTCGGGCCGATGGTCCAGCGCGAAGCGCGCCAGTTTCTCAATGCCTTCATCGGGCAGGTAGATCGGCGAAAGTGTCAGCACATCGACTTCGCCCGATGCCAATGCCGGCTTCACCTTGTTCTTGTCCTCGGCCAGTTGCCAATGTTGGATCACCCGAGAACCGCCGATCGACTGCACCCCCAGTTGGCGATGGCCTTCGATCCCGGCGCTGGCGGCCACCTCTTGCAAGGTCCGCGGCATAAACACGTGGAAGCTGTGCCCTGCGGTGAACACCTTCTGGCCCTGGACAGCTGCCGGGGCATCGTTGCTGCCGTCGCTGCCCGTCTGCTGTGCGAGGGCCACGCCCCCGATGGCCCAAGCGGCCACCCAAACCGCCACGATGCCCAGGCGATGAGCGGGACGGAACCAGCCAACTCCCGGCACAACGAAAAGCGACCCCTTCATGGATTCCCCCTTGTTCGACATGGACGTTTCAAGCTGCCCCCCATCGTAACGGGCCGGCTCACCCAAAGGGAGCTTTTTGATGCGCGATAGGGAAGCAAAGAGCAGCGGGCCGCCGCTCTCAAGCGGCGCGGCACGAAACTTCCACGCCGCGCTGTGTTTGCCAAGGACTGTTCTCTCGGCGACAATAACCAGGAGGTGGCCGCCGGGCCATCATCGACCGCTGCCATGGTGCCGCGGTACGGCCAGTCACTTGTCGGAAATCCTGGTGTTGGATGGCACGTTTCTTCCTCGTTCGCGTCGGAGCCTTGGGACACGTGGGGCGGTTCTACGCCGGGCACGACGGCGTACGTTACCCTCGCGGCTGCCGCGTGGTGGTCCGCACGGCTCGGGGCCTGGAGTTGGGCGAGGTGCTGGCCGAGTGTGATGAGGTTCCACTGCACCTGGCAGACGGCAAGATGCTGCGCCGGATGACCGTTTCGGACGAGCTGCTCGAAGCCCGCCTCCAAATGCACCGTGAGAAAGCCTATGCCGCCTGCGCCCAGCGCATTGCGGAGTCGGACCTGCCGGTGGTGCTGATGGATGTCGAACAGCTTTTCGACGGCCGCAACCTGGTGTTCTATTTCCTGGGCGATCCCACCGAAGAACTGGACCGCATCACCGGCGAACTGGCTGAGCTGTACGATACCCAAGTGCAGTTTCGCCGGTTTGCCGAAACGGTTGCCCAGGGGTGCGGGCCGGGCTGCGGTACCGAAGACGCCGCCGGTTCAGGCTGCGGCAGCAGTTGCAGTTCCGGTTGTGGGTTATCGTCCGCCTGCGGCAGCCGAAACGGCCATTGATACGGCCATGGATGCGGTGTTCGCCCCGGCAGCACCGTTTTGCGTGTCCATCGGGCCGTCCGCCACGCTGCCGTGTGACATGAGCCGCCCCTGCGTGCCGGCCGCGTGGTCGATGTTCGGCCGCGCCGCAGACCAGTCCTGAGTTCCAATGGCCCTCGCCTCCCCACCAGCTCAATGATCCTTGAAGGCATCGTCACCACCGCCAACACCGATGGCAGCCCCAACGTAGCACCAATGGGGCCCATCGTCGATGAATCGTTCGCGACGCTGATGCTCCGGCCGTATCAAACCTCGCGGACCTATGCCAATCTCAAGCGGCATCCGCGCGGCGTATTGCATGTGACCGACGATGTGGAACTGCTCGCCCGGGCTGCCGTGAACCGGTTGGAAACGGTGCCGGAGATGCTGTCGGTGCCAGGTGTGGATGGGGCCATCTTGGCTTCTGCCTGCCGCTGGTATGCGTTTGAAGTAACAGAACTGGACGACCGCGAGATGCGAACACGGATCGTGGCCACGGTGACCGCGTCGGGCAGGCTGCGCGACTTCTTCGGGTTCAATCGGGCCAAGCATGCCGTGGTGGAAGCGGCCATCCTGGCGACGCGGTTGGAGTTCCTGCCGATCAGCGACGTGCTGGTCGAAATGGAACGTTTGCGCGTGCCCGTGGAAAAAACGGCGGGGCCAGCCGAACGCCGTGCTTTCAACTTCTTGATGGAATACGTGCGGCAAGCTGCCGGGACGGCCAGCCATGCCTGAGCGGTCGATGTTGCCAGAGCCGATTGTCATGCCTTCCACTGCCACCAGCACAACAGGAGATCGGCCAGGGCCGCATCGGGTGCAGGTGGTGACCGGGAGCCGGCTGCACTTTGGCATGTTCTCCTTCGGCCGGTCCGACGTGCGGCAGTTTGGCGGCCTGGGGCTGATGGTTGAGCAACCGGGCCTGCAATTGGAACTGGCGCTGCAACCGGGCAATGCCACCAGCGCCGACGACGGCTGCAACCTGGCAGCCCGAGCCCGCGGTTTTATCCGCCGGTTGGCAGAACCACTGGGCCTGGGGCCGGAGATGGCCGCAGCCGTTCGCGTGAGGGTTCTGCAAGCCCCGGCCCAGCATACCGGCCTGGGCGTCGGCACTCAGTTGGCCTTGGCGGTGGGCCGCGGTCTTCAGGCCCTGCTGAACCGCGCTGCCACGCCCATCGCCCTGCTGGCCCGGTGGTTGGATCGTGGCCGGCGTTCCGCGGTCGGCATTTATGGCTTTGAGTTGGGCGGGCTGATCGTCGAGTCGGGCAAGTGCGACGGCCAATCCATTTCGCCGCTGGCTGCCAGGGTGGAACTGCCCGAGGCATGGCGGTTTGTCCTGCTCACGCCAGGCGGGGCAGCGGGGCTCTCGGGCGAAGCCGAGATGGCTGCCTTTGGTCGTCTTCCGGCGGTGCCGTTGGAGCTGACATCGCAACTCTGCCAGCAGGTCCTCTTGGAGATTGTTCCGGCGGCCCGGGAGGGCGATGCCCGGGCGTTTGGCGTGGCGATCGACCGCTTCGGCCGGATGGCTGGCGAATGTTTTGCCGCGCAGCAGGGTGGAGTATACGCCAGCCCTGCCGTCGAGCAGTTGGCTGCCGCGGCAAGGGACGAAGGGGCACTGGGCGTAGCACAAAGTTCCTGGGGGCCCACGCTTGCCGCCCTGGTGGCCGACGATCAAGCGGCACGCGAACTGGTGTGTCGGCTGCAACGGCGGCGGCCTTGGGGCGAGCATGGGGGGGATGTCTCCGCCGTGATCGCGGCCCCGCGCAATCGCCCAGCCCAGGTGATTGCTCCCGGCCATGATGGTCCCGGCCACGATCGCCCCGGCTCTGCCGATGCTTGAAGCGGCAGGTTCCCGGCAACGGTTGGAGGTCACACGGGTCGCTGGCAGATCAGGCGCTCAACGGCCGCGTTGGCTGGCGCTTCACGCCCGCCATCGTTGCCAGCACCGGGGATGCTCCAAGCCGAGCCGTACCAGAAAATGTCGTGATCCACTGGCACCCTCTGCACGGTCTGGATATTCGCGCTGGGAGCCTTTCCACCGCGATATTCAAACCACGCGAATGTGTGACGATGCCACGGGCAACACATTGGGCAAGACAGGACAGGGAGGAATTCAAGATGCGCGCCCGACTCCTGTGCGAGCGGCGTAGGCGCTTGAGGCTGCTTTCGTTACGCTGCGGCGCCCTGCGGAGTTTGGGGGGGGCGCAGCCGCTGCCTGGGGTGGATAGCAGCCGCAGAGCCGCGCCCGCATGCCGACGATCATCGCTAAGCTTGTAGAGATTGCAGTCGTTGTCATGACCTTGAAGAAACGGTCCCAGCGATATAACAGGCTGAGAGGCCGCTGATCTGGCAGACGGACAGGTGGGGCTGGACTATCGATGCGTTCATCCCGATGGCAGCCAAGCCGACGTTCGCGATGAGAACGGTCACTACGTGGTGACGATCGACGGCGAGCAGGTGTTTGCCGACCGCCGCCAGGAGCTTGCGACCGCGGCCTCCTTTACGGGCGTCGTACCGCTGGCGTCGTACCGCTGGTGGTGGCAGGCGGCAACACGGTTGCCCACGGTTCAAGCCGCCCCCCCTGCGGACCAGAAGCCCGGGCCCCCGTCGCACGATTTTCCAGAGGCATGGTTCGCCATGCCGTGGCATGCGTAAATTGGATTGAGGGTTCTGCTCAAAATGCACGGCGTGCAGAGCCGTGCCACGGGTGGATTGAATAGACTGAAAGCTCACAGGGACGCAGTAACCATGAACCATGAACATGGAAGTCAGCACCGCGGCATGATGGTGATGGATCGTTTGATGATTATTTGCATTGATGGACCGGCAGGAGCCGGCAAGAGTACCGTCGCGCGGCGTCTGGCTGCCCGACTGGGCTTTTGCATGCTCGACACCGGAGCCATGTATCGCAGTGTGGCTTGGGCGGCCCGCCGCGACGGCATCGACTGGGACGACCCGGCCGCCATCGCCGACGTGGCCAGCCGCATCCGGATTGAATTGTCAAACGATTCCGTGCGGGTCGATGGGCAGGACGTCTCCGCCGAAATTCGCACGCCCGAAATCACCGCGCTCACCCACTACGCGGCCGACAACCCGGGCGTCCGGGCCCACATGGTGCAGCGGCAACGCGAAATTGGCGCCGGCCAGGATATCGTCACCGAGGGCCGCGACCAGGGCACGGTGGTCTTTCCCGATGCCGAGTTCAAGTTCTTTGTAACGGCCAGTCCCGAAACTCGGGCGCGCCGCCGCTGGGAAGAACTGCGCGCCCGAGGCAGCCAAATCTCCTACGAGGAAGTGCTGGCCCAACAGCAACTGCGCGATGCCCGCGATAGCCAGCGGGCGGTGGGCCCTCTCAAGCCAGCGCCCGATGCGATCGTGGTTTCGACCGATACACTCACCATCGACGAAGTGGTGCAATTACTGGAAAATGAAATCCAGAGGCGGCGGACGGTTTGACGGACACCGCGCCTGACCGATGGCCGCCTGGTTTCAGCCGGCAATCCTGCCGGCGATGATCCCGCAGTGAGCAATACGGCAGATCCAGATGCAGCAGCCGCGGCCGCTAGAGCAGGTGCCGCGCCTTCACGTCCAGGTAGCGGTTGATGAGCGGCGCGGTGAGATCCTCGGGAAAGGTGTCCACGGACAGGACGCCCCGGGCGTTCAGATCGGCCAGAACCTGGTGCCGCCAGATGAGAATATCGGCCGCTGCCGCCGCGCGATACAGTGACTCGCCCGAGGGTTGCGGCACTTCGACCGCTTCAAACAACCGCCGGTCGCGGAGCAGCGCGGCCAGTGGCAGGTGCTTACCCACCATGTTCGTCAGGTAGCGCTGAATCTGGAGCGAGTTGACTTCATCGATCACGTTCGAGATGAAAATCACCAGCGAACGTTTGCGGCAATGAGCGTTGAGATACAAGAACGCCTGGTCGTAACGCGACTCGACCAGCCGCGGAAAGCGGTCGAAGGAGGCATGCAACAGGCGGTTCATCTGGCTGCGGCCCGACTTGGGCGGCACGTAGGTATGAACTTCGTCGGAAAAGCAAATCAGGCCCACCGAGTCGCCGTGGCTCAAGGCCACGTACGACAACATCAGCATCGCGTTGAAGGCATGATCCAGCAGCGACAGATGCTCGGCCTGGTTGGTCATCATCCGGCCGCAATCCACCATGAAGACGAGCGTCTGGCTCTGGTTGCGCTGGAATTCCTTCACGGTGAGCTTGCGGCGGCGCGAGGTGGTACGCCAGTCGATGTGCTTGTAATTGTCGCCCACAATGTAGTCGCGCAGCCGTTCGAACTCGTTGTCCTGGCCGATCCGCCGCGTCCGCCGCACGCCCAGCAGATTGAGCCGGTTCAGCCGCGCCAGCACCGCGTACTCGGAAAGCTGCTTCATGTCAGGGTAGACGTGCAAGGTGCTCGGCACCGGGTACGCCAGCAACCGCTGCCACAATCGCAACCGGCTCACGGCCCGCACAAAGACCTGGGTCAATTCAAAGGCTCCGCGGCGCGTGCTGCGAAGCTGGTAGCGCTTGATGGCGCGGCCGCGGGCGGGAATCCGCAGGACAAGCTGCCGGGGCGTGGGATGCAGCTCCGGCGGGACGCCGTCGCGAATCTGCACGGTCCAAGCCCGACCCGTGTGGTTGACCAGCGTGAGCGTGACATCGTGCTTCTGCTTGAGCGAAGCCACGCGGCCCATCTGCCGCTGGGCCGAGAATGCGCTTTTCTTGGGCAGCGTGAAGGCATCGAGGGCGGCCATCACCACCAGGGCCAGCCCCACCAGCAGCACCGGCCCGACTTCCAACTCCAGGCCGCCCAGAGACAGCGTGACCAGCGGTTGGTGGATCGCCCTCCAGACCACGCCCGGGATGCTCAACAGCAGCGGAAGCGCCGCCAGCGCAGCCAAGAACCGCGTGGGATAGATGCGGCCCAACCGCGCCAAGGCGAGGAGCGCCACCAGCGGCGGGATCAACAGCAGCGCCAGCGTGATCAAAGCCGGGGAACCTCCAGGGTGCGGATCATCTGCGTGAGCACTTCGTCCACTTCCCGGCCTTCCACCTCGGCCTCTGCCGTCAACACCACCCGATGCCGCAGCGCCGGCAGGGCCAGTTCGACCACGTCGTCGGGCACGGCATAATCGCGCCCGCGGAAGGCGGCCAAGGTCCGCGCCCCCTGCATGAGCGTAATGCCTGCCCGGGGTGAAGCTCCCATGTAGAACTGCGGCCATTGGCGCGTGAGCCGCACAAGCTTGTTAATGTAGTCCACCAGCTTGTCGTCAACACGAACCTTCCCACACTCCTCGGTCAGGCTGACAATCTCCTCGGGCGAAGTGACCGTTTCCAACTCCTCGCGGAATCGCCGCTCCACGTCCACCTGCTGGCTGTGCATCCGCAAAATGGCGGCTTCCTCCTGCTCCTGGGGATAGTCCGCAATCAGCTTGAACATGAAGCGGTCGAGCTGAGCCTCGGGCAGGTTGTAGGTGCCTTCCGATTCGATCGGGTTTTGGGTCGCCATCACCAGGAACGGCCGTTCGAGCTTGTGCGTCAGTCCGTCAACGGTGACGTTGCGCTCCTGCATGATTTCCAGCAGCGCGGCATGCGCCTTGGCGGGCGAGCGATTGATTTCGTCAGCCAGCAGCAGTTGCGTGAAGACCGGGCCGGGCCGGAAACGGAACTCCTGGGTTTTCATGTCGAACAGCGGCGAGCCGGTAATGTCCGAGGGCATCAGGTCGGCCGTGAACTGGATGCGGCCAAACTTGCAACCCAATACCTGGCCCAGCGTACGCACAAACAGGGTCTTGCCCAGGCCCGGAAAACTCTCAATCAGCACGTGCCCACTGGAGAACAGGGCCACCAGGCTTCCGAGCACCAATTCATCCTGGCCGACGTAGATTTTGCGGACCTGGGTCATGATCCGCTCGAACACGTTCCGCAGCGGCGTGGCGCGGCCTCCACCGGCACTCTCCACCGAAATCTTCGGCAGCCGATCCTGCCGCGGCGGCGGACCAGCGGCGGCAGCCCCTGCTCCATATCCGGCCGTACCCGATCCGGCAACACCGTATCCGCCCGAACCAGATGTCGGTACCGGCGGCGGACCAGCAGGCTGGTAACCGGTGGACGGGTAGGTGCCCGTCGCGGGAGGGTTGACCGGGTTGGCCCACCGCCCTGGCCCCGGCGGCAGTTGCTGGCCATAGCCTGAGGGTGGCGAAGTGCCGGCTGGCGGTTGGCCCGGCATCCCCCCCTGCACACTGCCCGGCATGGCGCCAGGTGACGGCGGAGACGATGCCGTGCCGGCACCAGGGCTGCCCGCGGCCATCGGCCCAGGGCCGATACCGGCAGAACCCTGGCTATCGAGGCCTTGGTTGGCAAGGCCGTGGTCCGTGCCGCCGGAGGAACCACCCGGCGGTGCGGCCGAAGCTACCTGGTCCGGAGCGTTGGGATCAGGAATGTTCACCATCGTGCCGCAGTTGGGGCACTTGGACTGTTTGCCAGCGAACGACCCGCCCGAGCGGAGCAGCTTGCCGCACTGGTGGCAACGAAATTCGATCGTGGCTCCGCCCGTGGGCGTTCCGAAAGCTTCGTTCATGGATCTGCGGCTCTCCTTGAGAGTCGGTTCGTTGATCGATCAATGGCCCCCAAAACGCATCGGCGCCCGCTCTGCCGATGCCTCCGTTTCCGACGGCAGGTGCCCGGCCACACAGCGACCAGGTACATGCCACGCCAAAGTTGTCTCTTGCGCGCGGTCATCCTTGCGGCCACCGACCTCCCTCGGGTGGCGCGGGAATTTCCGATCCGGGTGCCGCTTGCGGCGGTATGCCAGTGGCCTGTGTATCTGCGGCCCGTGTATCTGCATTTCGTGTATCCGTGGCCGGCGTATCGACGACCGGTGCGCCAAGGCCGGTGGGCTGTTTGCCGCTGGGAGGCTCTGCCTGCTCGCCCGACCGCCGGGTGGATTCCCCCGTCAGTTGGCGATACAGGCCAAGGCGGTTCCAAGCGTATCGCGGGTTCCGGGTTCGGGCCAGCAGCTTCCCCAGGGCTTCGATATGCCGTCCGAAGTCCATCAGGTGGTGGCGTGATTCTTCCCTGGCCACGCCGAAGATCGGCCACATGGCAAAAATCAACACGAGCGAAAAGAAAATGACCGATCGCAACAGGTAGCTCAGCGGTTCGGTGTTCAGAAACCGCCAGATGGAAGGCAGCCCTTGGGCCGTGTCGTCGCCAACGTCCACATCGCCGCCCGCCTCCAGGAACACCACGCGATCGCCCTGGAGCGATTCGTTAATCAGGGCGCCAGCCAGCTTGCGATGTTCCTTATTGACCAGCGGCAAATTGAGCAGGAATGAACCGTTGGCCACCACGATCACCTGGCCGAGATGCACATCGCGGCGGGTGACGATCGCATCAGGGCCCGATGCCAACAGCACATCGTCCAAGGCGTAGTCGGGCAGAATCCGGCCGGTCAGCTCAATCTCGAGATTGGCCGGGTTGACGCCCGCCGTCCATTGCGGATCGCCCCGCAAGGTAGTGACCGTGCGGGGATTGTAGGTGGAATCGTACTGGAACCATTCCCAGTCGCTGACGCCCGCGGGCAACATCGCCCGCTCGGCCAGGAATTTGCTCTGGGCGTCGTTCAGTTTTGTCTGCACGATGGGCCGCTGCGTTGCCGTCGCCTGGCTTTGCACTTTGCGCCAATAGAGCGGAGCCGCATCAAAATCGCGAGGAACGATCACCAGTGTGCGATTGGGCTGCGCGCTGAGCCAATAGTCGAACCAATTAATGACCGACTGGCTGGGCAGTTCGCCATTATCGACAAACCATACGATGGTATCGGCGTCGAAAACGCGAGGCGATAGCCGCCGAACGCTGAGCACGCTGGCCCCTTGGGCCTCGTACATCCGCGCCAGCACGCCGGTGCCGTTCACGCTGACATCACCGCCCCGGGTTGGCTGCCGCGAGCCGTAGTAGTCCTCCAGTTCTCCGGTGCTCGAACCGCAGCCACCGCCCAGGCAGGCCAGCACGAAAATGACCAGGATGCGCCAGCGTTTCATGCGAGCACCTCCTGCGGCTTGAGGATGATCTCCAGCCGCTGGACCTCGTTCCAGCAGGCTTCGAACTCGTCGGCCGGCAGGGCGTGCCGGCCAAAATACGAGTCCTCAAAAGCCGTCATGGTTCGTTCCACCATCGGCTGCAATCCAGCATGGCAGGCCGTGGCTTCGCGCAGATACTGCCGGTTGGTCTTGCCCTTGGTCAGGCGGATCGCCTGCCGACGGTCTAACTGAACCAGCAGATGACTGTACAAGTACACGATGGCTTCGCCGTAGCGGCCTTCGCCGGCCAGGCGGCGGGCTTCCGACTGCAGATCGCCCACGTTGCGCTTCACGGCAACCGGCAGCGCTTCCACGCGGTCGGCATCGGTGCTGGCGGAGCTTTCCTCGTCGCCCGAGGCATCCTCGCTCTCGCGGCGTTCATACAACTGGATCAAGTAGCGCATGGCGAAATAGACCAGCACCAGGACCACGGCCCACACCAGCAAGGTGAAAATATTCACGGAGAACGAACTGCCGAACAGGCCGAATTCCCAATTCCAATCCGGCCAGTCCCAGTTCCAATTGGTTTGCGCTTCTTGAACCGGCTGCCGGATCGGGATCAATTTGACGTCGTCGGTTTGTTCGTCGTACCAGGGGTGCCGGTCGAGCAGACCTTTGGAAAGCGTCTCCCGCCCCAGTTCCACGGCTTCCTCGGGCTCTAGCTGGGCCAGCGCGCAGCGCTGGCCACCTGGCAACAGCACCAGGGCCAGCGCGAGCATCATCAGGCAGCCAGCAGAACGCATTTGCATCTCAACCCCAGCGTGGCCGAAACCACAAACGGTGGCTTCAAGCCGCAGTAGCTTAGACCCGTCGCGGCGTAATGCCGCGCAAGAAACCTTTCCGACAGGATCGCATCAGCTCTTGCCGATGACCGCGCCGCGTGCCGCGGAGCATCGGACCGGGCTGAAACGGAATCAGTTATAGGGGCGAATCGGGCGAAAGTCTCGACACTTCAAACCAACTGCCGGGCGATGCGATTGCCCTCGGCTCGCATCCGCAGTTCGACCTCCCAACCCTCGCGGCGGATGCGAAGATCGAGATAGCTCAAAAAACGAACCACGGCACTAAAGGCCACCGTAAACCATAAGACCGCCGGGAAACTCCAGGCATACTCGAAGGTAGTTCCGGGAGCACCGCCCGAGAGAATCTCAAACACCTGGCTTACGCTATACCAGAGGCTGAACGTCCAGACCACGCCCACCAGCAGCACGATAAACCAGCGGCCGAACAGGTCGCCAAAGGCGTGGGCGTGCAACATCGCATTGCGAAACGACGTGCTGACGGTGCCCGGCCGTTTCGCTCGCATCGGGTTGCGCTCCAGCAGGATCACTTCGGTCGCATAAGGACGGATCAGAAACGGCAGCGGCAGGAACATCACGCCCAGGATCGCCAACCCTGGCTCGTCGGTCAGCAAGAGCAGCAGCGCGGGCAGGAGCCAGAGCGACCGCAGCAGCACGCGCGAAACGAACAACTGCGGGAACATCTCCCAGTATTGCTGCCAGAGACTGCGGAACGGCGGGCTTTCCTCAAACACGGCCCGCCCCAGGTACAGGGAAATGGGGGCCGTCGCCAGCGGGATTTCAATCGCCACCAGCACGATCATGTAGTACCAGTACTGGAACACATCGCTGGCATAAGCCGACTCGCTGCGGTAGTCGTTCCTGGCATACAGCGATGGGTCCGGCACCATGTCGGACAGGAGCCAGGCGTTGAGCAGCATCATCGGCAGGATGCCCAAGGCCGCCGCGGCCAGCAGCGGTCCGGAGAAGTTCCACATCACGCGCAGACCGAGATCGAGCAGATCAAAGATCCCTCGCTCGCGAATGGTGATGCGTGTGACGTCGAGTTGCATGGGTTGCCGCGGTTACGATCTTGGCGTTTTGGATACGGGAGTTGGTTGACGTTTGGTTCTGGCTGCCAGCGGGTCTGCCTCGCGTGGGCCGCGGTAATGCCCCTTGAGGGGGCGATGGTTATGGATGGTTGCGCCGCTAATGTCCGGTCGTCGAACGAGCGGCGCTGAAAGCCTCCCCTTTTCCGACACCATGGACCGCATTGGGCAGGGCTAGCACGAAAATGAGCGGGCAATCGCAGCGCAGCTGTCCATCATACGGATCAATCTTCGTCGGCGGCCAGGGCGGCTTCCCAGGTGCCGACCGCGGCGGCCGATTCTATGGCTGCTGGCCGCTTCCATCCGGCGGGCATCCCCAGCAGCACGAAGTACACCATCAAAACCAGGCACGACAATGCGCCGACAATCGTCTTCGCCACGTAAGGTAATTGCGATGGCGAAATGTATCCCTCGATCAGCGCAGCCAGGCAAAACAAAACGGCCGCGGCCATCATCACCGGCAGCGTTTCGCGGCCCGCCTGCCGCAGCGAGGCCATGCGGGTGAGTCCCCGGGTATGGACGATGGAGAATCCCAGTCGGATTCCCGCCGCCGCCGAAAGCACAATCGCCGTCAATTCAAAGGGACCGTGGGCGGTGACAAACTCAAAAAAATGCTCTTTGGCGGGTGAATCCAGGCTGGCCATGTACCCGAACGCCGCGCCCAGAAAGATGGCATTGAAACTGACCTCAAACAGCCCTCCCAGGCCCAGCAGCAGGACCCCCATGGCGAAGCAACGGAAACCGATCGTCGCATTGTGCTGGATATAGAACCCGGTGCGGGCCATGCCCATCGACATGCTGGAATCGCCCGGCGGCGAAGCATACATGGATTCCAGGGCATCAATGAAGTCATCGCCGATCAGGGTCTGGGCCAGGTCGCGGTGGTTCGATGCCAGGTAGTACGAAGTAATGAACAGGCCAAAGAACAACACGAACGCCGCGCGCAGGGCGTTGTCGTTAAACAGCCGCTGCGGGACTTCGACCAGCAGGCTGCGGGCCCAGCCGCGGTAGTTGAAGCTGCGGCTACGGTAAAGCTGGTTGTGCGCATTGCCGACCAGGCCGTGCAGGTACCGCACGGTGCTGGGAGGAAGCTGGTAGGCATCGGCCAGGGCCAGGTCGGCGCAGGCCGAGCGGTAGAGCGAGGCCAACCGGGTGAGCAACTCCGGCGGCACCTTGCGGCGCGGCGCGGTCCCGACGGTGTTGGACAACCGCTCCAACTCGTGCCAGTTGTGCTGACGTTGGGCCAGTAGTTCGGCAACTTTCATGACAGCTCAAACGCCATAGGGTGCCACCCGCCCACGCCGATGCGGACCGGTGGCTTCTGCTGCGTGTTCTTCATGACCGCGCATCGCTGTGCGGGCCATAGTTTCCGTAAGCGTAGCCCCCTGCCGGCGACTGCCACGGCGCGGCGCCCTGCGGCATGGCACCGGGTACTGGCCAGCCCTGCGGGACGCCCGGCGGCGCAGCGAACGGTTGCTGAGGGTATCCCACGGCATCCTGGCCGGGCCGCTCTTCGACAAAGGCCTTGTGGTACAGGGCGCAAAGCAGGGCATCGTAGCTGGGCACGCTTTGCAGGCCCAAGCGTTGGCGCAGCGGTTCGCCCAGGTGTTTGGCGATCTCTTCGCGGCGTGCCCAACCGAACATCAACCGGCGCTGCACATAGCTGCTGAGGGCCAGGCCCATCGAGCGCGTCACCTCGAAGCTGTTGGGGATTTCAGCGGCCAGTTGCATCGACTCCGGCGATACCACGTGCATCACCCCATAAGCCGCCTGGTGCTCCTCGGTCACCACGATGGTGCCGCACACCAGGTCGCCCACCCGCTGATACCGCCGATTGGCGATCATGGCAAACAGGCCCACCTGGAACAGCGGGATGCGAATCGGGGGCTCAATGAAATAAGGAAACCCATCCACAATGCGCAATATGTTTCGCAAGATGGCCTGGTAGGGGCTGATCGGTTCGCCATGAATGGTGACCACCCGCAACCGCAACATCCGCTTGCCGGGAGTCTGCCCGTTCCACACGGTTTCAAAGAACCCGCCGTAGAAGATGTCCAGGGCAAAGAAAAGGATGAACGCCCAGGCCGCCCCCACCTGCGCCCCCAGCGTTGCCGTGACGACCAGGGCCAGAATCAAGAAGGCGGTGCTGCGGATGATGAGATCGAGCAGAAAAGCCGGCAACCGCTGAAACGGCCCGGCAATGCGATAGTCGAACGCGATATTCTCCGGCGTGGGGATGGAGATTCGCGTGTCGAACTCGTCGTGGCGATCAGTCATCAGCCCGGCTGCTTTCCGCCCCCAACGGGCGGGCATGTTCTTGAAATGTGCTGGCCTTCCCAGGCGCTGCCCCGCATTGCGGGCGGAATTCCCCCCAAGGCCGCGATATCAAGCAATACGGCTCCAACCATGAATTATCGGTCACCTTTCCAGCGATCGCAACGGGGGAAGGCCGCCCGGTGGGCCGGTTCCACCGGCCATGGAAGCGCCCTATGGCCACTTCAACGGTGCATTTCCATGCCACCGCGGCCGCTGCGCAACGCTCGTCGGGCCAGTGTACCTGCCGGCCGGTGGAACATGCCCAACAGACGCATCGAATTATTGCCGGGGGGCCACGCGGAGTTGCTTATTGCACATCGGCGGCCTCGAAGGTAGCAATCGCCTCCACCGGGCGGTCAGAAACGACACAACCCCGAAAATCGGGCGCCGGTTGCAACTCAAACCACCGCCAGGGCTCGGGCGGCAGGCCGGGTACCAGCGACATCGGCACGGTCTCCCCGGCACCGCGAACCGCTACCACGTCAAACGCCTGCAAGTCGATGCTCAGCCCGGCCCCCACGGCTTTGAGCACCGCTTCCTTTCGCGTCCAGATGCGAAAGAAAACTTCGGCTTGGGCCCCGGGCGGCGACGTGGTGAACCAGTGAACTTCCGCCGGGCTGAAGTTTCGCCGCGCCATCGCCAGGGCATCCGGCAGCGCGCGAACCCATTCGACATCCACCCCCAACCGCCCTTGGCGGGCGAACGCCACCAGTGCCATGTCCTCAGAGTGCGACAGATTGAAGGCCAGCGGTGGCTGCGGCGGGGCCAGTTCGGGCTTGCCGTAGGGACCGGTGGCGAACCGCACCGCAACCGGCGATTGCCCCGTGTAAGCCGCCACCAGGCGGCGCAGCAACCCCCGGGCGGATGCAAACCGCTCGCCGTGAACCTCGCGGTAAAACGCTTGAGCACGGCGGCGTTCGTCTGCATCCAGGTAGCCCCATAAGGCTAGGCGATCACGCCGCCCTTGCAGCCTGGCCCTCCATACGTGGATCTGGCCCGGCAGCAGTTCCGGAGGGCAGGCGGCGGGGGTCCAAGGAGCGGTCATGGCACGTGGGCCGCGAGCGGCGATGAAAACGGCCCCCGCCAATCGTTGGCTGCGCACAGAGGTTCGCAAACGCTCGGCAGAAGCATCGCTGGCACGCGCACCCGTCCCTCTCAATCCCTCAAGCTATTCGCCGATGGGCGGATCTGGCGGCCGGGCCTCCAGCACGTCGTTGAGGATGTAATCATCCTTGGGGAACGGCAGATTACGGCGCTGCAGCGAAACATCGTAACGACGGCTGGCCATCGTCAGGTCGTCGTTAATGTCGCCGTCGCCCACCAGCACCGGGTACGCGTCCAGAATCTTCCGCCACTTGGCAAACGCCGTTTCGTAGTACGGCTTGGCCGTAAACGGATCGACCCGGTAGGCCTGGTAGGCATGGTAGGTATCGCGGCGGGCGCCCACGCCGAGGTCGATGACCTCGCGGACCTGCTCGGCCGGGATCACTGCCACGTCGCCGCTGGGTGTCAGCAGCCGGATATCGCCGGAAGGATTCCAGGCGGCCGTACCGCCAACCAGACCGCGGAGGAGCGTTTCTTGTTCCTCTTCCTCGGTTGCGGCAGCGATGGGCAACAGCAGCGTGTTACCCTGCTCTACCCCCACGACCTCGCGGTCGTCCACGGTGCGGACCAGCACCGACTGCTCAGCTTCGCACCGTTTCTCCCAGTAATCGTAATTCACCGTGTAGCGGGCTGACGCGCCGGCTTGCGTCACCGACCGCAATGCCCCCACCTTGGCAGCCAACACATGGGCTTCGTCCTGCTTCTCCTTGGGGAGAGCATTGATGAAATCGTTCAGCGTAACCTGCGCCCGCGCCCGTACCCGGTCGTAATCCTCGTGCTTGTCTTCGGGAATGGCATCCACGGGCGTATCGAGCAATTCGCGCTCTTCATCGGTGAGGGCCGCGAGTTTGTCGGCTTCGAGTTTTTCTCTCAGACCGGGCTGCAGGTTGAACAGCAACTGCTCGGCTTCCTCCTGCTCGCGCGCGTACGCTTCGACCCCGGCCACGGTGATGAAAATGTTTGCCAGCCCGGGCGCCGGCAGGCTGCGATGCGTGAACTCGTGCCATTCTTCGCGCGCACGTTCCCAGCGGGAGCGCGGGCGGTCGCCTTCGAAATCGCCTTCTTCAGCCTTGGCCGCGGCAAAGCGGATCGAACAGCGCGAAGGCTCCGAGAAGAAGATCAACGGGTTGGCCCCGCGCAGCTCATCCCCCCGCTCATACATCTGCAATCCGCGCAAGAACGCCTGCCGGGCAACCTGCCAGTTGTCGCGGTCTTCGTCGCGGGCCGGCCGATCCTCGGGATGGATGGGATTGATGGCGTTCTCGCGAAACAGGATACGGAACTGCCGGTACTCGTCGGACTTTCCGATCTTCTGGCCGATGAACCAGCCTTCGTCCCACACCAGGCGCGTATCGTGCCGGTTGTACGGTTGACCGCGCATCAGGTATTTCAGGCCGCGAATCACCCAGTAATAGCGGTCGCGGTAGTCGTCCCATTCGGCGGAGACGTTGTAGGAGAGGTTCCAAGCCTGGTGCCGCCAGACCATGACAAAGTGCGGCTGGAGGCGGGCGATCTGCTCCAGCTTCATGTCGAGGTTGGTCCAATCCTCCTTCATCTGGTACTCGCGGGCCTGTTCCCAGGTGATGGTGGCGGCCAGCCCCCGCATCCCAAACAGGGCCAACTTGAGGGCTTCGCTGGTGGGGTCGATTTCACCCAGGTTGCCGTGGCTGAGGTCGTAATCGGCCCGCAGTTGCGCCAGCGTGCCGCCGGAACTCCCGCCGCCGGTGCTTTCCCCCTCGGTGGCGATGGTGGCCGGTTGGCCCAGCCAGGAGAGCGGAACCAGCAGCAACGCCATGAGCGCCAGGTAAATCGCCTTGTTGCGGAGTGTGCGGTTCATGCGGCCACCTCGCGTCCTCTCAGGATGTAGTGCCCCAGCACGTAGAGCGGGATGGCAAAGCCGATCACCGTGCAGAACTGGATCGCCAGCACGCTGGCCGGAACGTCAAACCCGGAGGTCACCCAGTCGGCATCGGATAACCCGCCCATGTTGGGAAGCATCCGCCCCACCACGCCCAGCACGGCCTCGATCCCGTAATCCAACGACTGCACCACGGTGGCTGTCAGGCTGGGGTCCAGTTCGGTCGCCATCGGGCGGCGGGTAATGATGCGGTAGAACGATTCGATCGGCCCGCCGCCATACTCCGGCCCGGCGGCGATCTCCTGGATCATGCTGGTGAAATAACCGCTGATGCCGCCGGCCGCCGCGGCCAGGATGGCCACCGCCCCATTGAGGAACGTGCTGAACATCACGGCCAGCGAAACCACCAGCACCAACTGCATCCAAATGCCAAAGTACCCCTTGGCAAAGTTCATCAAAAACGAGCCTTCGGCCGCCATCAGGTACAAGTCCGGCTTGGCCATCCCGAAGTATTGCGCCCGATCGTTGCAGCGAATTTCGACCTGCAACTCGCCGTCCTGCACCAGCGGGTACAAACCGGCAAACAGGTCCAGTTCGATGGTGTTGGCCGGGTTGTTGGGATCAACCCCCCGGACCTTGCGGGGAATGAACTGCTCGTGGATCGAGTATTCTTTCGCCCGAAAATCGATAAACGTGGAACGGATGTCGGGGTTCTTGGGGTTCACCAGTCGGATGCTGCCGTTGATGCCCTCGGTGATGGTGCCCTTGTGGGTGCGGAACACGCGGA
>CAZEEG010000030.1:0-52940 GCA_964511065.1 uncultured Pirellulales bacterium
CGTAGAGCATTGCTCGAGAGTCCCCTGGAAGACGACCAGGTTGATAGGCCGGGTGTGTAAGCTCAGCAATGAGCTCAGCTGACCGGTACTAACGGACGAAAGCTTGACCACGGTTATCCATTCCTCTTAAACAAGAGGCGGTTCCCAGCGGTACACGCAAGACCGCTTTACCACAACCAACGCCAAAATCAAATCACAGGCAGCGCCCGGAACGCAAAGCCGACGCTGCCACTTGCCGGTGACCATATCTGAAAGGCCACACCCGTTCCCATTCCGAACACGGTCGTTAAGCTTTCAGAGCCGATGGTAGTGCCAAAAGCGTGAGAGTAGGTGTCGCCGGCTTTCATACAACCAAAAGCCACCCCAGGATCAAACCTGGGGTGGCTTTTTTTCTTGCCCTCGCGCGCTTTCGCCCTTCCCCCCCCGCAAACAGGCCCCGGGGAGCCTGCACGTTCACCGGGGCTCCCGGAACGCCCGTCCCGAAATCGTTTGCGCCATTGCGGCTCGCTTGCCCCCTGGCCCACGGCAGGAGTTTGCCCTTGGCGATGGCGGGCGCCCGAAATAGCGTGAGCCGTCACGGCCCGCTCGTCCTGCCTTCAATGCACGGCCGGCAAGCGGGCCGGCGGCGTCCCTGGTGCCAAGAACGAAGGAACGTTGGTCCCCAAACCGAGAATCAACGGTAGTGGGCGGCATTGCCAAAGAGTTCGGACGAAGAAGGGCCGCGCCAGATGCGCATCAAGATCCCGCATCGTTCTCTTGGGGGGGGCATACCAGAGCCGGCGTTAGGATTGGACCGGTTGGAGGGCGCCGGGCCGCAGTGGCACCGTAAGAAAGGGCCAGCTCAACACCAGCAGCCCACGGCGCGGCTCGCTGACCCCACCAATGCCGTCTGGCGTGTGGTGACGCCGTATTACGGGGTGGTGCCGTGTTGCGAGTCGGTGTGGGAAGGCTCTGGGGTCGCACTGGTGCTGACCGCCTCGCCCTCCGCCTCGGCCGGGTTCGACGCGGCCGCGCCGCTGTGCGGCGTGGTTCGCGTTTCCGTGACTTCTGGTTCTTCAGGCGGAATGGACATGCCAACCATCTCGATCTGGCCAGCTTCGCCAACCCGGAGTACCCGCAGGACCATCGGCCCAAGTTGAACCGACTGGCCGACATCGGGCGTCAGGGTTCCCAGTTCGTGGCTCAAGAGTTCCACGAGGGTAGAAGCCGGCGGGGCATCGATGTGGATGTCGTAGAATTCTTCGAGCTTGGCGACCGTGGTGCTGGGGCGCAGTGGAAATTCCAGCATGCCGGGGACCAGCCCCCGCGTTTCGGCGGTGCTGCCAAACACCTGGTTCACCAGCGGCAGGATTCCCGACCGCAGTACTAAAATCACGTGGTCGCCCGCTAAAATGCGCGTGGACCCCTGCGGGGGCACAATCTGGTCCCCCCGGGCGATCATGGCAATCACGGCGCCCTCGGGCAGGGCCAATTCTTTGACGACTTTGCCGGCGGCGCGGGAATCTTCCTTGATGGAGTAATCGACAATTTCGCCGTTCACATGCCGCAACGAACTGATCTCCAAGGTGACCGGAGATTGCGGGTCGGGCGGGCGTTGGAGTCCCAGTCGGCGCGCGATGGGGGTCAGCGTGCCGCCTTGGATGGCTGCCGATGCCACGACGATGAAAAACACCACGTTGAAATACAGCGGGGCCAATCGCCGCAGTTGCTCGGCCACATCCTCACCGGAGAAATACATCAGCGGAAAGGTTGCCAAGGTAATGGGCACGGCGCCCTTCAGGCCGACCCAGGAGATGAACGCGGTTTCCTTCCACGTAAACCACCACGGAATCCCGGAAAGCAGCACCGCCACGGGTCGCGCCACAAACACCAGCACCGCCGTAATCAATAAGGCGTTGCCGGTTTGGGCGAGCAGGTGACTGGGAGTGCACAGCAGTCCCAGCACGACAAACATCACGATCTGGGAGAACCAGGCGGTGGCATCCTGGAACAACCGGATGCCACGCTTGAAGACCAATCGGCTATTCCCGATCACGATGCCGGCCAGGTACACGGCCAGAAATCCGCTGCCGCCAATGCAGGCGGCAGCGCCAAAGATCACCAGGCAAAAAGCGCTGACCAGGACCGGGTACAGCCCCGCGGCGGACAGCTCGATCCGGTTCACCACCCACACGGCAATGAACCCTCCGATCACACCGCAGATCGCCCCCAGCACCATTTGGGAGGCGAGCAGTCCCAGCAGGCTGGGGCCGAAGGCCACATTACCCAGCAGGACTTCGATGCAGCCGACGGTCAGAAAGATGGCCATCGGGTCATTGGAGGCGCTTTCCACTTCCAGGGTGGCCGCGATCCGCTTCGGCAGGCTGACACCTCCCGATCGCAGCGTGGCAAAAACGGCGGCAGCGTCGGTGGAGCCGACAATACTGCCCAGCAGCATTCCTTGGGCCAGGCTCAACCCCAGCACCCACGAGGCTGCCAGTCCGGTGATGATCGCCGTGACCAATACCCCCCAGGTTGCCAGCAGGATGGCGGGTTTCCAGCTTACGCGCACCGCGGCCATGGATGTCCCCAGGCCGCCGTCGAACAGGATCAGGGCCAGGGCCAGGGTACCAATCGCATAGGCCAGTTCGTAGCTGGCAAATTCAATCCCAATGCCTTCGGAACCGGCGAGCATCCCCAGCAACAGAAAGAGCACCAGGACCGGGACCCCCAGCCGGGCCGAAAGTTTGCTGGAAGCAGCCCCGAGAGCGATCAAGACGCCGGCAATCAGAATGACGGCATTGATGGTATCGATCAGCGTCACGATGCAGCCCTCAACTGGCGTCGAATCATGCTTGGGGGGTCCTTTTGGCGATAGCGGCCTCGGTAGGTAGGTCAAGCAGGTAATAGGCCCAATGGTGGGCGCCTTTTTTCGAGCGAATGGCGTACCCCTGGTCCTTCAAGAACTCGATGTCGCGGTAAATCGTCGGCTCCGAGACTCCCAACTCCTGGGCCAACCGCGGCGACGAATACTCTCCGGTACGGATCAGGGCCAACAGCCGCTGGTGCCGGTTCGCGATTGCCAATGCTCGTTCATAACGCATAGCATTTCCTCCGCGGCGCCTGCCTATCGCTGCATGATAGACTTGCCGGCGACACCAAAACAGAGCGAAAACGCCAACCACCGAGTACATTTCGCCGCAATCGGCACGATCGGCCGCCGGCAAACGCGGGCAGCGGCCGCGAACCTCCTCCTCTTGGAACCCTCTTAGGATTACAATCGGCCGAAAACGCCCGGCCGCCAGGGCTGTACTGCTGGCGGCCCGGACCGCAAGAGAGGGTCCCCCCGAATTTATTTTTTTCGGCATCCAGGGCCGGTCGTCGAACCGTTTTGTACAGCCAGCCTGTTATTTTTCGGCAGAAGCGCCGGCTGTTCCGCAGATCGTTCTGAAACACAGCGGACTCCGCCGCACCCCAGTCAAGCATCGCGCCTGGCATCGAAAACGACACTTGAGGGAACGACAAGAAATGACGGTTGCTATTCCGTTGGGCTATCGTATGTCGGGCGTTCACAGCGGCGTGAAGCGCAACCCTAATAAGCCCGACCTCTCGCTCATCGTGTCGGACCTGCCGGCGACCGGGGCGGGCGTGTACACCACCAACCTGGTATTTGGGGCCCCCGTAGGCCGCAATCGCGCGCTGACGCCAGGCAGCGATTTCCGCGTGATTGTCACCAACAGTGGCGTGGCCAACGCCTGCACCGGCGACCGCGGCAATCGCGATGCTGATGAAATGGGCCGCCTGGCCGCCGAAGCCATCGGGGCGGCACCGCAGCAGGCGCTGGTCATGTCGACCGGCGTCATCGGTACCTTCCTCCCGATGGAAAAAATCGCGGCAGGGATCAAGGCCGCCGCCGCCCAGCTAAACGCCGACGACAAGTCGCTGGAATTGGCCGCCCGCGGCATGATGACCACCGATACCTTCCCCAAGGTGGCGGGCCGTACACTCACCATCCGCGGCAAGGCGATCCACGTGTGCGGCATGGCCAAGGGGGCCGCGATGATCGGGCCCAACATGGCCACGATGCTGGCCGCCATTCTGACCGATGCCGCTTTGACGCCAGACGACGCGCAGAACCTGCTGTTCCGCGCGGTTGACGACAGCTTCAACTGCATCAGTGTGGAAGGCCACATGAGCACCAGCGATACGGTGCTGCTGCTGGCCAACGGGGCCGCATGCGCCGACCCGTTGCAGGGCGATGACCTGGACGAGCTTTACTCGGCCGTTCACGAGGTTTGCCGCGAACTGGCGATGGCGATCGTTGCCGACGGTGAGGGCGCCACGCATCTGATTACGATCGACGTAGCCGGTTGCGCGGATCGGCAATCTGCCCACCGCATTGCCAAGACCGTTGCCGAGAGTGCCCTGGTCAAGACGGCCATCACCGGCGGCGATCCCAACTGGGGCCGTATCGTTTCGGCCGCCGGCTATGCAGGGGTGCCGTTCCAGCCCGAAGGTGTCTCGCTCAAGGTCAACGGCCATTTGTTGTACCAGTCGGGCGCCCCGGTGCCGTTTGATGCGGCTGAGGTTTCGGCCAGTATCAAGAGCAGTCGCGACACGCACATTGAACTGGCATTTGCCGAAGGCACCGCCGGCATACGGTTCTGGACCACCGACCTGACGGCCGAATACGTGCGCTTAAACGCCGACTATACGACGTAAGACGCGCAATGTGAGGCATGGCAATGCGGGCCGCGTAGCCGCCATGGGGGGCAAGTGAACTCATGCTGACGCAGCAGAATATTGAATCTGAGCTCAGTTATGCATATTTGCATGCAGTAGCTTCAAGGGCCGGCGTCATCTGTGAGTGTACTGGGGCGTCACACCGACGACGAAAGCCAGAATAAGACGCATCAAACGGTACTTCTACCGAAGGGGAACCTGCTCTCCGCCGAGCATTTGAGGCGACTTTTGGCGCGGTTTTCACGACGGGAGCGGCAGGGCGAACCGGTTCACTCGGCCAGCGGGAGTTTCACCACGGTGGCCGTGCCAAAGGGCGTATCGAACGACTGGCCCACCGTGTTTCGCCCTCGCCGCACGTAGGCCAGCGCCAGCGGAGCGGACAGCTTGGGTGAAACCACGGCCGATGTGATCCGCGCGGCTAGCTTGCCCTCCCCCTCGATCTCGGTGCCCGGGGGCGGGGGGTGCGGGCCGTCGAACCGCAGCCCGCACAGGGTTTGGTTGACGTGCCCCAGGGCGTCGAGGCGGGCGATGGTTTCCTGCCCCAAGTAACAGCCCTTGTTGAAGCTGATAGCAACGTCGTTGCGGTCCAGTTCCTGTGGCAGATTGCGATCGGTCAGGTCGACGCCATACCAGGGGGTACCGGCTTCCACCCGGGCAACTTCCACCGCCTGATTACCGACCGGGTTCGCTCCGGCAGCCAGGATGGCTTCCCAGGCCGCAGGTAGTTGTTCGCGCGGCATGGCCAGCAGAAAGTCGCCGTCCCTCACGATGGAAGTGCGGCGAATGAAAACGGTGCTCCCGGCCAGTGAGGCTTCGTGGTGGGCCAGGTAGGTTGGCGGGACGGGTTTGCCGGTCAGCGCCTCCAGCCTGGCCGCCGCTTCCGGACCAGCCACCAGTAATTGGCCCCAGGCGTTGCTGCGGTCGATCAGTTCCACGTCCTCGGTGATATGGTAGCGCTCCAGGTGAGGCAGCAGGGTTGGCCCGGAGTCAGGCACGGTTTCCAGCACCAGCGAGTCGGGAGCGCAAAAAACGTACACCAGTCCGACAGTTCGGCCTTGGACATTGGTGATGAAAGCTTCCGTGCCCTGGCCGAGTTGCAACTGCTTGATATGGGCCGTGCAGAGGTTATGGATGAACGAGGTGCGGTCATTCCCTCGGACTTCGATCTGTGTCCGCAAGGAGAAATCGGCGGCCCCCCAGGTTTGGCAGAGGGCATCGTACTCGGCCGCCGCATCGCCAAAGTGCGTGGCATATCCGCACGGCACGGAAACCGATGGCGTCTGCAACGGCTCCAGCGCAGCACCGGCGGAACGCAGTATGGCCAGCCAGCGATCGGTCGTTTGCGTAGTCATGGCTATCCATGGGGGGGCTTGCGGAAGAACCTGGTCAGGCTGTGAGCGGTTCGGCAATTTCAATGCTCGCATACTGCGCCGAACTGATCAAAATGCAGGAGCGGTGCGCCTTAACAAGTCGGGCAATCTCCGCTGCATCGCTCACGTGGACCAACCCCAGGCCTTCTACGGCCTCGGCCGACAGCGAACTGAGCAGGCAGATTTGGGCCCATTCCATCGCCCTGGCAATCTGCGCGGCCGGGACGGCATCATACTCGCGCAGCTCGCGAATCTGCGACAGCGCCGCAACGTGATCCTCGGCACTGCCCAACTGCTGCATGCAAGGGCCGGGCGGTTCATGCAGATCGCAGCAAACGACAATCGAGCCATCGTCTTCCACGGCGTACGAAGCCAACTCCACCGCCCGGCCAAAGTTCTCCCAGCTTTGTTCGTCCGGGCCGCCGGTGACGGCCGCGACGACAAGGCTCGCGCGCCGCGGGGCCTGGGCCTGCCATACGTCGCGCGAAGCCTGATTGGCCGCTACGGTCGCCGCTGCTTCGCAACCGGCGATGATGCGGACCACGCTCTTGGAGTCCCAGGGCACCACGCGGACCACCAATTGCACCCCCAACAGCCAACTGATTTCAGTGGCCTTGGCTTGGGCTCGGCTCAAGTGCCGCGCCGCAACCGCCGAAGTGTGAAAGGTGCGAAAGTGCTGCTTGGTCTGCCGGTCAGAAAACGTAGGGCAGATCGTGCCCGCCGCGCCGTCATGCCCGGCCGCCTTGGGTGGGCGGTGGCAGCCGATCGGGATCACCAGGTCGGCATCGACCAGCCGCCGGTTGAGCATGATGGGCATCTGATCTTGGGTAGACGTCAGAAACGCCATCTGGTCGGCATTCTCAGGATCGTGCACGTCGAACTCAATCGCCCCGGCGATCGACGGCGGCACGTACTGCGACAACCGCTTGGCATTGAGGAACGCCGCCTCCTGCAACACACAAATGTCACCAGGTTCAACACCCGCGTTCACCAACCGCTCGACTGCCGAAGCCACGATGGCCGCATCGCCCGGCACATGGGCTTCCAGGGCCAGCACCACCCGATCGCCAGGGACGACGGCCTGCGCCAGCGGCGGAAAATCCAGCGGATGATCGAAGGCTTCACCGGCCGCTTGCTGCATGTCGGCCAGCAAATGGTGCTCCGGCCCGGCAAATTGGCATACCAGGGCCTCCGGCGCGACTTCCAGTTGGAGCGAGCGGCCGGGCTGCCAGTCGAGGGTGCGGTGCATAGAATTAAAGCTTTATGGTGGCGTGGTTTGCGTTAAGTACAGCCGGGCAGGCTGATCGGCCCAGGGTAACACAGCATCTTAGCGCTGTGCTCGGGGCAGGGTCAAGCAAGTCGAGCTTTACGCGCACGGCCACTTTCCAAATAATGCGGCCCACGGCAGGTTGCCGCCTCGCGGCATGTGCCCCACTAGAAACCATGCGCTAGCAGCCGGCTCGAACCGAGCCAGCTTTTATCCAGTCCAACGCGTAGAACAAGGAAGGTCCGCGGCGCAGCATTTCCCCCCGCCTGGCAGGAGGGCTGCTGGCATGAAGGCCGTGCCCGCCGATTGCCGTACCGTTCGCCCCGGGTGGCTGCGTCCATGTTCTGGTTGGGAAACCAAGAGGGAGCTTTCATGCATCGAACGATGTCACGACCGAACCCAATTCTTACCGGCGGTCTTAGCCTGGCGATGGCTGCATTGCTGCTCGCTGGCGGCTGCTCCGACAAGCCCGCCGAACCGCAGCCCAACCAGAACACGACGTCGCAGAAGCCATCGGGCGATGCGCAAGCCCCGAGCGTCGGGAGCCAGACCAACCTCGTTTCGGCCCCGCCCCAGGCGGCCGAGAATCCAGCGGAACAAGTGCTGCGGCGGATGGGCCAGGCGTATCTCGACCTGGAAACCTATTCCGACCGCGCCCAGGGCGTGCTCCGCTATACCATCGACGGTCACGAAGTCAGCAATGAATACCCGCTCGCGGTGGACTTTCAGCGTCCTAACAAGTTGCGCCTGACGGCTTACGAAGGCCAGATTCTGTGCGACGGCCAAAAGCTCTATGCGACGTACGAAGAACTGCCCGGCTACGTGATCGAAGCCGATGCCCCGCCGCAACTGTCGCTGGCCGACGTGTACTCCGACCCGTTCTTGCAGTACATGCTGACGCAGCGCGAGGCAGGTTCTGCCCTGCAGGCCGCCCTGCTGATGAACGATGGGACCGTGGACGAAATCCTGGCCGGCGGCAGCGGCCCGCCCAAGCTCCTGGAACCGCAAACCATCGGCGACCGCCTCTGCGACCGCGTGGCCGTACCCGTTGGCGAGGAAGCCATGGTGCTTTGGGTGGACCAGCAGAATTCGGCCTTGCGGCGCGTCGAGTATCCCACCGGCGACCTGCGCCAGTCGCTGGCCCAGCACGGTCAAGTATCGGGCGCGGCCGTGCTGGTCGAGTTCCGCGATGCCACCATCAACGGTGCGGTCGATTCCCAAGCGTTTCAATTCGATCGCGGTCAGCGGAAAGTCGTCAAACGGTTCGCCCCGCCGCTGCCAAGCGTGCTGGGCAAACCCCTGCCGGAATTCACGTTCAAGACCCTCGATGGCGAGCAGATTACGGCTGAGAGCCTCAAAGGTAAGGTCGTGGTGCTCGACTTTTGGGCCACCTGGTGCCAGCCTTGCCTGCGCAGCATGCCGGTGATGGCTGAAGTGCAGGAGCGCTTCAAGGACAACGAGCGCGTGCAGTTCCTGGCCGTGAGCATCGACGAGCCTGGCGTGAAGGACGAGGCCATTGCGGCAGCGCTCAAGCCGCTGGCTCCCAATCTGCCAATTGCCCGCGACCCTCAAGAGTATGCCTTTAGCGCCTTTGAGATCACCGCCATTCCCAACACGGTGCTGGTCGATCCTCAAGGGATCGTGCAGGACAATGAACTGATCTTGAATCCCAATGTGGATCCGGTCGAACACCTGGCCGCCAAAATCGATGCGCTGCTGAGCGGCGAGAGCCTTTACCAGAAGAGCCAGGAAGAACTGGAAAAGGCCATGATGGAAGAACCGCCCGCGGCACCCGCCGCGGCCGCGCCCGCCGGCGATGCCAAGGCCGCGGAGAAATCGGAGCCCAGCCACCATACGTTGACCAGGCTGTGGAAGGCCGCCGATGTGACCGACCCGGGCAATATCGCTGTTGCCGCCGCTCAGGATGGCTCCAAGATCCTGGCCATCGACGGTTGGCAAGCCGTGGTGGAAGTGGATGAAAATGGCCGCGTCACCGCCCGGCACCAACTGGAACTGCCCAACCAGGGCGTGGTCGCGTTTCTGCGCACGGCGGCCGACGCGCAAGGAAACCGCTATTACCTGGCCTCAGCCATCGGCGTATCGCAGGTCCACCTGTACGACGCCAACTTCAAACGGCAGTTGAGCTTTCCCGATGTGACCGACCACCCGGGCATCTTCGACGCTCAACTTGCCGACGTCACCGGCGACGGACAGCTAGAAATGATCGTCAGCTACTTCGATGTGGTCGGCGTCCAGTTGGTCACCCTCCAGGGTGAACGGCTATGGTCCGAGCGGAGCATCCGCGATGTGTTTCGCGTGGCCGTGACCAACCCGGTCAACGGCAAGGCCCGCGACATCCTGGCCGCGCACGCCCAAGGTTCCATCGCGCGGATCGACGTTCAGGGCGAACGGGGCGAAGAACTGCGGTTACCGCAGGCGTTCCGCAGCATCACCTCGGCCCCGGTCGCCGACGGCGGCCGGCTCGACTACGCCGGGCTGGCCTTCATCCCCGAAGGCGGCGAGGCGTTCGTCGGCTTCTCCCTGGAAGGCAGCGAACGGTTCACCTATCGGATGCCTCCCGGCAATCAGCACCCGTCGCTGGACCAGGTCACGTGGGGACAACTGGCGGGCGACCGGCCGCACTGGGTGGTGGCAGGGCCGGATGGCTCCGTCCATTTTGTGGCCAACGACGGCCAGGTGCTCGACCATTTCAACTATGGCGAGATCATCAACGGCATTGGCGCCACCACGATTGACGGCAAGCCGGTGCTGCTCATCTCCAGCCGCAACGGCCTGGAAGCCTGGCAGGTGGAGAAGAAGTAGCCGGGCGTTCCGACACCTGGTTGTGATTCAGCAAATGAAACGTGCGCGGCGGGCTGTGCCTTCACCCGCCGCGCACGTTTTTTGCCATTGTGGCCTGCTGTTGAAGCGCGCCTTCTCTTTACGGCGTCAGCACGATTTTGCCTGACAGCGTGTTAGCATTGCCCAGCGTGTTGTCCTCTTGCAGGCGGTGCGCCTGGGCGGTTTCCGAGAGCGGCATCACGCGGTCGATCCGGGGCCGCAGTTTGCCTTCGGCCAGCCATTTGCCGATTTCCTGGCTGCACGTCCGCTGCTCGTCCGCACTGGCGTTGAACATGGCGAAGCCGTGCAGGCTGCATCCCTTCACGTAAAAGGGGCCGACGGGAAACTCGGGCCGGGCTTCGCGGCCCGCCATCAGGATCATTCTTCCCCGCGGCGCCAGGCTTTGCACCACCAGGTCGAAGTCGGGTTCGCGCGTGGTTTCCCACCACAGGTTGACGCCTTCGGGCGCGGCCTCGCGAATGGCATCGGCCACGTTTTCCTGCTTGTAGTTGATCGCGCGGTCCGCGCCCAACGTGCGGCACGCTTCCACCTTCTCGGGGCTGCCGGCCGTGCAGATCACCTTGGCGCCGACGGCCTTGGCCATTTGCAGCACGGTGGAGCCCACGCCGCCCGAACCGCCGTTGATAAAGACGGTTTCGCCGGGTTTCAGGCGGCCATCGCGAAACAGGCCCAGGTGCGCGGTGATGCCCACCAGGGCAATCGCGGCGGCCTGCTGGTCGTCTACCCCATCGGGCGTGGAGTACAGCCAGTCTTCGTCAATCGCCGCGTACTCTGCAAATGTGCCCTGCCGGCCCAACAGACCCTGATTGCTGCCCCAGACGCGGTCGCCCACCGCGAAGCGGCCGGCTTCTGGGCCCACGGCTTCGACCGTGCCGGCCACGTCGCAGCCCACGATAAACGGCATCGGCAGGTCCATCTTTACCATGCCGGAGCGGATATAGGTGTCGATGGGATTCACGGCCACGGCCGCCACCTTCACCAGCACCTGCTTGCCCTGGGGCTTGGGGTCGGGCAGGTCGCCGTACACGATGTTTTCTGGTGGCCCCGTCTGCTCGATGTATGCGGCTTTCATCTTGGCACCACAAGGTTCGAGGTTGAGCGAATGGATTCGCCGGCCAGTGTATCAGTTGTACGGCCCCAGGCTCAAAGGCTTCTCCCGGCACGGCCGGCCAATGGGAGCCATTCGTAACGTATGGTTGAATCGGGTTGATGTTCAAGTACCGATAATCGATGGCCCGCTGGGCGGTTCCAGGAGTATCCCCGATGTTGCGTTTGCTGCCGATGATGGTGATTGTATGGACGATGGGGAGTCCGGCTCAGCTTTGGGCCCAATTGCCGCGGCAACCGGGAGAGCGAGACACCTCGTTCGACGAGGCTGCCAGTCCTGCCGACATGGATTCCACGGCCGACCTCGGCAGCCAGCAACTTTCGGCGCAAGCCCTGCAAGCGCTGGTAGCGGGCATCGCGATGTACCCCGATCCGGTCATCGAGCAGGTTCTCGCCGCCGCGCAAACGCCGCAGGCCATCCATGAGGCCGCCCAATCCTCGCCATCTGCTGGGCAGCCTGGCAGCCAGTGGCCATCCAGTGTGCAGTACCTCACGCAGTATCCCGATCTGTTAAAGCAGCTCGATGCCCAGCTCGACTGGACGGCCATGCTGGGCGTGGCCGCGCGGAACCAGTTGGCCGACGTTTGGGCGGCGGTCGATGCCGTGCGGGCCAAGATTGAAGCCGCCGCCAATCAGGCATCGGCCACCGATCAGGCAGCAGCCACCGGGGCCGACTCCGGTTCCGAAACCGCCAACGGCAGCGTACCGTCTCCCTCTGAAGGCCAGGCCGCCGCCGGCAACACAACCTACTACGGCGATACTTACGTAGCCGGCGGTTATTATCCGTACGGTTGGGCGGCGGCAACCGCTGCCGTTACACGTACGCTTTGGACGCCCTACGTCTATCGCGAACTGTATCACTACGACGACTTCCGCGGGCGATACCGGAACGACGACTGGTACCGCCACTGGCGCGATGAACACGTTCGCCGCGGCGATGACATCGTTCGCCGTGATAACTTTGAACGGAGAGACAACGTTGAGCGCAGGGATGGCCTCGAACGGCGCGAAGATCGCAACGTGCGCGACGACCTGCGCGATCGCGATGGGTTGCGGCGCGATAGCTTCCAGCGCGATGGCTTGCAGGAGGATCGCTTCCAACAAGAGAACTTCCAGCGCGATCACTTCCCGCGCGACGGCCAACGGAGCGCGGCTGCGGTCGCTTCCACCGCGCGGCCATCCAGTGTGCCCGGTGATGCGCGCTTTCGCACATTACCCTCGGGCGAGGCCGGTGCCGGCCAGATTCGGGCTGCGAACCAGGCCATGACCGAGGCCACGCGTTATCACCGAGGCGAGACGGCCCGGCCCGGGCCGGTGGATGGCTTTGGCCGCCCAGATGCAGCGCGGGGCGGCAATTCGCGAGGTTTTGAACGGCCCGGCGGCACGTTAGGGCCAGCGATTGGCACCAACCCGGCCTTTGGGCCAGGGCATTCGCGGCAGCAGTTCGACCGCGTGAATCCGCAGCGACCCGGGGGACCGGGAAACCATGGCGGCCGTATGCAGCCGCACTTCTCACCCCAGGGCAATCACCAGCCAGGCTTCAATCGCTCGGGGCCTTCGCCGCGCACGCACTCGCCGGTGGGCCCCAGCCATCGCGGCGGCCACCGCGGCAGGCGCTAGAGGGCGGCCCCGATGCGACCACTTGGGTCTGGTCAGCCATTTTCAGGCGGTTGCCCAGCGCATGATATTACGCTCGGAATGGATCCGGTTCGCTTTCCAGTGATTGGTCAGTCGTTTTCCGAGCGAATGGAACCGAACTGGTCGTTCTGCCACTGCTGCCACAGTTCGTCGTTCTCGCGGTTAAGCGCGCGGAGGCTTGCCCTGACCGCATGTGAGAGCAGTTCGCCCATGCGTGGATCGAGCTTGTCGCGGAGCGGCGCCAGTTCGGCCAGCCGGCGCAGCGCCGCCTCGTGTCGCTGCTCGACGGAGTCGAGCACGATCAGGCCCGCCAGCCCAAAGGCGCGGAAATCCTCTTCCACCGATTCCAAGTTGGCAAACTCATCGAAGATGCGGCGGGCGGCCGGATAGTCGTTGTTCCGCAGATAGATCAGGGCCAGTTCCTGCTTGGCTTTGCGGACGTACGCCTCTTCCTGCGGGAAATACTCCACCACGGCGATCCAGTACGGTTCACTGCGAAAGATGCTGGCCAGCATGTATTGTGCCCGGGCGCTTGGCTGCCGTTCCACACTGGAAGCCGCTGGCGGCGGGGCATGCAGCAGCGGTTCGGGCCGGGTGGCAAACGCCACGGCGGCGCCCAGCGCGGCCGCGGCGGCCAACGACAGGGCCAGCAAACCATACCGGCGGCGCTGGGTCGCCAGCGACTGCGTTTTCATCAGCGTATCGAGCCGCTGCGTAGCCTCGACCCGCGTGGAAACATCCGTGCCTTCGGCCTCCCAAATCGCGGCATCGTCCAAGTCGTCGGAAACGGGGATCCCCAGCCGGCGAAGATCCTGGATCAGCTCGCGCGCCGAGTTGTAACGGCGGGCCGGGTCCTTCTCCAGCATCTTGTGAACCACGCGGCATAAGCCCGAGGGCAGGTCGGGCCGCATGGATTCCAGCCGCTCGGGCGTTGCCCGCAAGTGCTGCACGGCCACGCTGAGCGCGGTTTCGCCGCGGAACGGCGGGGCACCCGAGAGCATGTGGTAGCAGGTCACGCCCAGCGAATAGATGTCGCTCCGGTGATCCAGGGCGCGGCCTTCCACCTGCTCGGGGCTCATGTAAAGCGGCGTGCCCATGGTGACGCCCACCTGGGTCAGGTTCAGGGCATCGTGTTCGCGGGCGATGCGTGCCAACCCAAAGTCGGCCACTTTCACTTCGCCATCGCGGCCGAGCATGATGTTTTCTGGCTTGATGTCGCGGTGGACGATACCCCGCTGCGAGGCCCGATGCAGCGCGGCCGCCACGCGGAGCATAACACGCACCGCAGTAGGCAAGTCGGGCGGACCGTGCCGGACGAGATACTCCCGCAGATTTTGCCCCTGGACGTACTCTTGGGCGATGTAGTGGACGCCGTCGGCGCAGCCGACATCGTAAATCTGCACGATGGCCGAGTGAACCAGGGCGGCGGCCGCTTGGGCTTCCACGTGAAACCGTTTGACGTAGGTTTCGTCGGTGGCCAGGCTGCTCTTGAGAACCTTGAAGGCCACTTGCCGCTTGAGCGAGAGTTGCTCGGCCAGGTAGACCTCGGCCATGCCGCCGCGGCCCAAGCGTCGCAGCAGTTGAAAATCGCCCACGCGACGGCCGGTAAGATCGGCGTCGGGGGCGGAATCAACGGCGGGCCGCATCGGATCGGACATCGCAGTGGGAAGTTCTCCCCGCCACCACCCAGCGGTAATGGAATCACTCAGTAACACCGGCGCCTGGAAAGCCAGAGCATTGCCCAGCGGCGTCGCTGCCGGATCGCAGTACCGCCTGCGGGCGCAAATCGCTGGCGGAGGGCTGCCGGTCCCCTGGTTCATAATATGCCGGTACAAGCCATGCGCATAGCCGCGGCCCGTGCTTTGGCAGGATGTGGTGGAGGCCCCGCGCCCCCAATTCCTGTTGAACGCCTGTTGTTCTGTGCTCCCTGATCGACCTGATAGGCCCAATGGCCCGGGCGATTTGGAGGCCGCCGGGGGAGCCGGCTCGCGCAGCCATGGATTTACGTTGGTTGCCCCCCCTCACGCTGAATAAAGTCGCAATCGCCACTCTCCTGGGGCGCAACCGGTGTGGGCATGGGGAACTCGGCGGCCAATTCCAACTCGATCTCGCGGGAGCTTTCGGATAGCGATGCTTGGGCCGTTGCCATCCCTGCGCAGGTCGCCCATTGCCGCCTGGTGCGCCGCTTGAGCCGCGGCGGCTTTGGCGCCTATCGGTTCAATGCCGAAGGCACCTTTCGCGATGTCCGCATGCCGTTCGATGCCGGAACCAAAAATCGGCCAGCGGATGGATTGTACGTTCGCCGCACTATCAAACGGCAAAGGCTCCTCACGCTCTGCCCTGCTTTTCCTCTGCGGCTTTGTTCCTTTGCCCCTCTCCCCCTCGATGGACCATCGCAAGTGCTAGCATCGGCATGGGGAGTTTTCTCCAATCTGCCGTGCAATTGCTTGATGCGCTAATGGTCGTGCGGATAATGGCAACCCAGTGGGGGGGCGCCATACAACCGTTGCGGCTCGTTCGGCAAGGTGCCGCCGTGCGCCGAACAGGTGTGGCGGAGTGCAATCGGTTCGTCGCGATGGGTGCGCCGCGCTAGGAATCGGCGTTCGTCTCGCGGCATTGTGTAGCTCGTTTCTGGCAATGCAGGCACTCAAGGAGATTCCCATGCGCAAACTTCAACCGCTGCTCGCCATGGCAGCCATGCTGCTGGCCGCCACTGCCCAAGCGGCCGATGAGCCCCTGGGCCTGAAGCAAGGTACGCCCCAACTGCAATCCGCGGGGCCGCTGGCCTTCGCACCGCAGGGCGTGCTCCTGGTAGGCGATACCAAGGCGGCGGCCGTGTTCGCCATCGCCACCGGCGACAAGGCCGGCGACACCTCCAAGGTGCAGGTCAACGTCGATAACCTGCAAGAGAAACTGGCCGATCTGCTGGGCGCCAGCGTGCAGGCGATCAGCGTCAACGACCTGGCCGTCAATCCCGAAAGCGGCAACGTCTACCTCTCCGTAACGGCCGCCGGCAAGCCGGCCCTGGTACGGATCGCGGACGCGGGCAAGCTAAGCCGCGTTTCGCTCGACAAGGTGGCCTACTCGAAGGCCGAGCTCCCCAACGCCCCGGAAGACAAGGTGGTGGGGGAAGGTCGCCGTGCCCGCAATTACCGCTCCGAATCGATCCTTGATCTGGCGTTTGTCGATGGCCAGGTGATTGTGTCGGGCATGACCAGCGAGCAGGCTCCGGCCAACGTGCGCTCGATTCCGTTCCCGTTCAACCAGGTCGATCGCGGCAGCAACATCGAGATTTACCACGGCGCGCACGGCCGGGTTGAAGACTACGCGCCCGCGCGCACGTTTGTGGCCTTCAACATCGGCGGCGAACCGAACCTGCTGGCCGGTTTCACCTGCACGCCGCTGGTGAAGTTCCCGATCAAGGAGTTGGAGGCAGGCAAGAAGGTCCGCGGCACCACGGTAGCCGAGCTTGGCAACCGTAACCGACCGCTCGACATGATCGTGTATGAACAAGGCGGCAAGCACTACCTGCTGATGGCCAACAGCAGCCGCGGCGTGATGAAGATCAGCACCGAGAACATCGAGCGCGGCGAGGGGATCGACTCGCCGGTCCGCGGTGGCGGTGTCGCCGGCCAGCCTTACGAGACCATCGAGGATCTTCAAGGCGTGGTCCAACTCGACAAGCTGAACGACAGCTACGCGGTGGTCATCATTCAGAATGAAAGCGGCCAACTCAACCTGAAGACGGTTGCCCTGCCGTAAAGCTAGCCTAAGCCCGAGCGATGGGGCCAGTTGGCGGTCCCAAACCGAGCATGCGTTCTTGGATCAACCGGCTCGCGGCCCATCTGGTGGCTGCGGGCCGGTTGCTTTTGAGCGTCTGACAATTGCGCTGCCCGGTTTCTTTGCAGAGGCGACACAGCGACGATGATCCGCAGCGATTGCGTCGTTTCGCGGAATCCTCGCGATCAGCGATTACCGGCGCGCAAAAAGGCGCCCGCCGGCAGGGGCAGACTACCGGCGGGCTGTCGGCCAGGACGGGGCAGGACACCCTGGCGCGACTTCTCAATTGGTTTACCCCCCTGAAGTGGAGGTTTGCAAGCTCAAATTCCCGAATTTGCTCAGAGGGGGGCGATTCGTAGGGCTGGTTCCACCAACCTTTGGGCGTGGCATACGGCGTTGATGGAAGGGAGGCGAACGGTCTATGGCCATGCAACCCGCATTGCGTTCGGCAAGTAGCCGGACCTACGGGGCCTCAGAGCCGTAGCGCGTGTAGACCCGGTTCCACCGGCCGAATGCCGGGGTATGCGCAGTCTGGGGTGTACGCGCCGGGTGATACTGAAGTGCGCAAATCTCAACGCACATGTGCGTGGCAGAAGCCAAGCCGGGGCAGGATGGCGGTCCCTCAGTCCACGCGGCGATACGTGCCGAAATTCTGCTCTGCCAGGGCCTTCAAGAACACTTCGAAGGGAGGCTCCGGCTGAATGCCGATCACGTTCAGGCTGACGCGCCGCGTTTGGTTTTGATCGCTGATCGCCTTCACAATCTGATCGAGGTTGAGGATCTTGCCAGCGGTGGGGGCACCGTCGGTCACCAGGTAAATGGCTTCCACTTCTGGATGGGCAAACGCTGCTTCCAAGGCATCGTACGTGGCCGTTGTCGCCTGGGGCTGGATGGATGCCACGTACCGGGCCGCGTTCTTGCGTGCCGACTCGGTCGCCTGGAGCGCGCCCCGCTGCCACGCGCCCACCACCTGGTTGTAAACGACGATATTGAAATAAAATCCATCGTCCAACTCGTTCACCGCGCTGATGAGTTGCATTTTGGCGTCGGTGATCCGTGTGCCTTGCAGCATGCTGCTGGAAGCATCCAGGACGAACACCAACCGCTTGCCATAGACGGGCAGCCCATAGTAACGAGTCTTACCCCAGCGGACGCGGTCGCTATCGCTTTGGGCCAGGGGTTGCCCCTCGACGGTCGCCACGGTCGCGGCACCGACGGGGAGGGGCGCCGGGAATTCAAAATCGGCCTTGGCCGTTTCCCACCACTGGGCCCACTGCTTGGGTTCCGGCCCTTGGTACTCACCGGCCAGGCGTGTGAGGTAGCCCAAGATGTCGCCGCGCACCTCGCCGTCGACAAACTCCAGCCAGGCGATGAGTTGTTCCACCGCCTCGGGCATCTGCAGCGCGATGACGGCCTGGACCACCGCCCTGCGGAAACCAAAATCCTTCTGGAACGGCTGGCTCTGCCGGAGCATGCAGAGCGCTGCCAGGGCGGGCGGGCCGCCTTCCTTGGCCAGGTTATCCAGCGCCACGGTCAGCCGTTGCCACCGCCGGGGGTGCGCTCCAACGGAAGCATCAAACAGAACGAGTAACTGCTCCTGAGCCTGCGGCAACTCGCTGGCTGCGACCGCGGTCAGCAAGCCAACATAGCCGCTGTCGACCTGGGTCAGGCCCTCCTTGCGGAGCGTCTGCATCAGCAGCGGCAACACGTCCTTCTGGTTGCGATAGGTGAGCAGCGTTTCGTAGGCGGCCCGGGCAACTTGGGCGTTGGGGTCGCGCAGCCGACCCAATACCAGTTTGGCCGCCTCGGAGAACGGGTAGGCCTGAAGCTCCTGCAAGGCTTGGATTTGCTGATCGGGCTGCTTGGAGAGCACCTTCTGGACCAGCACACGCCGGGCATCGCGGAACTCGGATAACAACTCGGGCGTAGGTTCGACGGGAACCTCGGGCAGCGCGATTGCGGGGTCCGCGGGCGCGGCAGCAGGTTGAGCGGGAGCCTGCGCCAGGGCGAGATTGGCGAGCCAAGCCGCCAAAACCAGGCTGGTCAGTAACTGTCGCATGGTTGCCTCCCCTCGTGCCAAAAGTGTGGCACGAACGTGCTGGGTGAAAGGTGCCCACCATCCCACTTCAGCCTAATTGGCCGCACCCTGGCGTACAAGCAAACGCCCGGCCCAGCAGTCGGAGCACATTAGAAATGTCCCCCATTTGGACACATTAGAAATGTCCCGTAGTAACGGGTGGGTTAACGAGGTTTGGGCTTAGGTTTGTACTTGGCCTGCGAAACGGAAATACTGGAAACGTCATCCTTGCGCGGGGCGAAAGCTTCGGGCATTAAGATTTTGGAAGCCGGATCGTACCAGTCTGTGGATGCTGGCACCCGCCGATACATGAGCTCATCATCGGCGATGGGTTCGTATCCTTCTTCCACGCGACCGCCCCATCGCTATGGATCAAAGTTCGAAACGCTGCACCAGCCGGCCGCCGGAGAATAGGGCATATTCAATGCTCCCGTCGTCCCAGAAATGGAACACTTCTCGCGTTCCATTGTGGCGGCGTTCAAACACGATGCCGCCGTCGGGGTCTGGTACGACGTTGCCCGGTGGTGGAAAGCCGTCGTCTCGAAAACGCTCCGCGTAGTCGATCGCCAGGCGCAAGATCGTTGTGGAGGGCGGATCCACACCTTCGTCCGCCACGAGTTCGGGATCACGAAGCCACTCGGTCAGGTGCTTGTCGATCAACTTCTGCCAATCCGCTCGCCAACGGATTTTTGCGTGGCTCGTTATGGGCAGGTCGCGGTCAGCGCTAGTTTCAACGGCCGATTCGATGGGTGGCGATATCAGCGACCACTGGTTGATAGTTTCAGGTAAGGGGCAATTCAATCTTATGCTCGCCGATCGCGACTCGCATCTTCCAAATCGCCACCCCCCGAATGTCGCATTGGCAGCGCACCCAGTTTTGCGCCGGCCAGTGACAGGTACGCCAAGAGGAATTTCTTACAGCTTCAACTGCTGGCGCACATAGTGCAGCCCTTCTACCAGGGCGTCGGCGTCGTCGCGGGTATTGTAGATGCCGAAGCTGGCCCGCACGCTGGCCGGGATGCATAGCTGGTCGTGCAGTGGCATCGTGCAGTGGTGGCCATGCCGCACGCACAGGCCGCGCAGGTCCAGCAGTTGGGCGATGTCCTGGGCCGCGGCCCCTTCCATCACAAAGCTGATGATGGCGCCCTTGTGCTCCGGCGAGGGGCCGAGAATCCTCAGGCCGGGCACTTCGGCCATGCGCTGCTGGGCGTACCGCAGCAGGTTTTGCTCGTACTCGTGGATGGAGCATAGCCCCAGCCCTGCAACGTAATCCACGGCCGTGCCCAGCGCGATGGCTTGCGCAATCGGCAGGGTGCCGGCTTCGAACTTGGCCGGCAGCGGGGCGTACTCGGCGTGGTCGCGGAATACCCGGGCGACCATGTGCCCGCCCGCGAGGAACGGGTTCATGGCATCCAGCAGTTCGCGCCGGCCGTAAAGCACGCCCACCCCGCTTGGCCCGTAGAGTTTGTGCCCTGAGAAGGCCAGGAAGTCGATGCCTTGCGAGACCACGTTGGTGGGCAGGTGCGGGACGCTTTGGGCGCCGTCCACCAGCAGCAGCGCGCCCACTTCCTTGACCTTGCGGCGAATCTCGGCCAGTGGCGGCACCGTACCCAGCACGTTGGACATGGCCGTGATGGCGGCCATTGCCGTGCGAGGGCTTACGACTTCATCCAGCCGCGAGAGGTCCAACTGGCCGTCGGCCGCCAGCGGGATGAACCGCAGCACGGCGCCGGTTTCCTGGGCAACAATCTGCCAGGGAACCAGGTTGGCATGGTGTTCCATCTCGGTCAGCAGGATTTCGTCGCCTTCGCGGAGGAACTTCCGGCCCCAGGCATGGGCCACCAGGTTGATCGACATGGTGGTGCCCGACGTGAAGATGATTTCTTCCGAATGCTGGGCGCCGATGAATCGCTGGACCTTTTCGCGGCTGATTTCCAACTCGCGGCTGACGCGGTCGCCAAACTGGTACACGCCGCGATAGGCGTTGGCATAGTAATGTTGATAGACCTCGGATTCGCGATCGATCACCACCTGCGGTTTCTGGGCCGAGGCGGCCGTGTCGAGGAAAATGATCGGCAAACCCGAGGGCAGTTTCTCGTTGAGGATCGGGAAGTCGGCCCGAACGGCGTGCACGTCCAGCGGCCGATGGTGGGCCGCCTGGTCTTTGTCCACCGGCAGCCCCGTGGGTGTCCCGGCAGCAGGCTGCGAGCCGGTGGCGGGCTGTGGGCCCGTGGCATCGTGGGCCAGTTCACTTGGTGTTTCTTGCCCCGCGGCCGTGGCCAGGGAACCATCGCGGGCGTGCTGGGCAATGGCCAGGATCCGGCCGAGCATGGAGAACAGGCCGTTGCGGCGCTGCGGAACCAGGTGCGTTTCCAGCCCGAGCTTCTGAAAGATGCCGCGGAAGTCGGTTTCGAGGATTTCCTCGGGCGTGCGGCCGTTGCACATGGCCAGCAGCACGCAGATCAGGCCGTCGACGATACGGGCATCGCTCTTAGCGCGGATGAAGATTCGCTTCTGCCCTTGTTCCTCGTGCAGCGACGGGATGAACCACACGCGGGACATGCAACCGTGAACCCGGTTCTCCTCGATCTTTTCGTGGGGTTCGAGATCGGGCAGCGAACTGCCCAGCTCGATCAAGTACCGGCACTGCTCCTCCCAATCGCCGAGGAACTCAAACTCTTCCAATATTTCGTCGATGGCGATTGTACTGAACACGTCAAACCTTTGGAGGATGGATCACGCGCCGGACGATTGCCGCAGTACATGGAGGTCGGGCGGTCGCAGCCCCGGGGGGATACCGGGCTGGCGTGATGGTTGCGGGCTGGGATGAAGGCTGCGGTGCCGCCGGCCGACGTTTCGCGGGCGGCATCGCGGAGGGAGGGAACGAACTGCCACAGGATTGCAGCGGCGATACGGTCGCGGCAGCCGCGCTGCGGTCGTGCTCCACCCCCCTTTTAGATTGTACCGGAATTCGCTCACGATCCAGCCCCGGTGTCGGGAGTCGTGGGCATTTCATGGCGGCAATCAACCGCAAGGTGGGCGGAACCCCCCGTTATGCACGGAGAATCGCCGCCGGCGCCTGGCCGCCGCGTCGCACTCCGTCGAAGGATACGACACCTTCGCGGGCGGCAAAGTTCACCGCCACTTGCCGTGGGGCGATTGGAGGGAACCCGGCTTGAAGGCGAGCAAGTGAAACGTACCGCCGGCGATGCGGGCCGGTATAATCCGAGCTTGATGTTTCCCCCCCAAACGGCCGCAGGGCGGCGGTTCTCTCCAGCCCCACGTTGATTTCCATGCTTCAGCCGGCAGCCACGTCGCGCGGCATCAAGCTGCGGCTCTACTTGATGATGTTCCTGCAATACTTCGTGCAGGGCTGTTACTTGCCGGTGATCTCGGTCTATCTCGACGAGTCGACGGGACTCAGCAAGGGACAGAGCGGCCTGTTCGGCACCGCACTGGCGATCGGGCCGCTGGTCTCGGCGATGGTGCTGGGGCAACTGGCCGACCGCCGCTTCGCCACCGAGAACGTGCTGGCTCTTTCGCACCTGGCCGGTGCCGTCTTGATGTTCCTGCTGTATGCCAGCATTCAGTACATGGGCGCCTCCGCGGCCCGCGGCTTCTGGCTGGTGTTGCTGTTGGGCGTTTCGTATGCCGTGCTTTATGCGCCGAGCATGATGCTCACCAATGCGCTGGCCTTTCACCACCTGAAAGACTCGGATCGGGAATTCCCGCTGGTGCGGCTTTGGGGCACGATTGGTTTTGTGCTGCCCGCCTGGATCGTGGAGTACTTTTTTCTTTCCGGCAGCCAGTCCGAACTGTTGAACAACGCGCGGGGGGTGACGCTGCTGTTGGCCGCGGGTGCCGGAGCATTGATGGGCGTGTACTCCTTCACGCTGCCGCATACGCCTCCCCGCAAGGGAGCCAGCAAGCTGGCGCTGACGCAGATTGTTGAGTTGTTCAGAAACCGGGCCTTCTTGGTGCTGGTGTGCGTGGCCTTGGGCGTGGCGATCGTGCATAAGTTTTTCTTCGTACTCAATAGCCCTTACCTCAAGGCCATGCTGTACCGCGGGGGCGAAGCCGGATGGGAGGGACGGATCAGCTCCATCGGCCAAGTGGCCGAGGTGGGCGTGATGGCGATTCTGGCCCTGCTGATTGCCCGGCTAGGGTTCAAGTGGACGATGGCCCTGGGCATCTTCGCCTACATTGCCCGATCGCTGTTGTTGGCCGGGGCGGCGGCGATCGACGGTCAGTTCACGCTAAGCATGACCCTGGTTTGCCTGGGCCAGGCCATGCACGGCTTTTGCTTTGCCTGCTTCTTGGCTGCCGGATTCATGTTTGTCGACCGTACCGCCTCCGACGATATCCGCAGCAGCATCCAGAACTTCTTCGGCACGTTCGTGCTGGGGCTGGGGTTCTTGTTGGGCGGTCTGATCGCGGGCTGGGTCGGCAACGCATTTGAAGCCCCCAATCAGACCGAGTTGGGAATGGCGACCGGGGCATCGGGCTGGACCGCCATCTACCAAGAGGCCGGACCGCCGGAAGATTCCGTGCGTGCCCGACTGGGCATCCAGTCCCAGGCCGGGTGGACCGTGGTGGTAGGGCAGGACCGGCGGCAGGACTGGATCGGAACCTGGACCACCAGCGCGGCCCTAGGGTTGATTTGTCTGCTGGTGTTTGTCTGGTTCTTTCCTGCCGCGGCGGGGCAGCGGCCGCAACCCAATGAACCGCCGGCAGATACAACAACCCCGGCCGAGGCGAATACCGACAAGCCGCAGTCGGCCGCATAACGTGCGTAGCTGGACCAGCGCTGGTTTTTCGCCCCGCTGTTAAGGGGGGCCCGCGCGGTAAGGTTTCGCGCTTGGCTGCCGTGCGCACCACCGGTCCACCGGTTATGGTGGTGGCTGTCCAGGCGGCTCGCTGGTAGAAGGTCCCGTTTCAATTTGCTATTCTGGCGCAAGCGAGAAGGCCCGCCGCCTCCCCTCATTGGAGGTGGAGCCGTGGCCTGCTCTGCCGTTCATGGGAACGGTTGCCGCTTCAGCGTGGCCGCCGTTTACCTTCCGCGCCCTATTCCTTTCTGGGACTTGATCATGACGTCTCCGCTGGAATCGTTGATTGCCACCGGCACGAAGCTCTGGCTCGATTCGATTGATCCCGATCTGGTTGCGGAGAACCGCAAGTTAGGGGCGACCGGGGCCACGTCCAACCCGATCATCATCGCCGATATTCTCAAGACCGGCCGGTTTGATGACCGCATCGAACAATTGATGCGGCAGGGCCTGACCGATGCCGACGTGGCCTGGGAAATGACCGACCACCTGGTGTCACTCGCCCAAGAGGTCTTTCTGCCCGTCTGGCAGGAAACCGGCGGCAACGACGGCTACGTGAGTTTTGAACTCGATCCGCTGCTGGAAGACACCGAGTTCGGACCGCCGGAGGACGAACGGGTGGCCCGCTATATCGAGTTGGGCAAGAAGTGGTCGGCCGGCCATCAGAACCGGATGATTAAAGTACCGGCCACGCCAGCCGGTTTGCAGGCTCTGGAAGACCTGGCGGCGGCTGGTGTCACGCTGAATGTCACGCTCATGTTTACCCAGCGGCAGTACGAGCAGGCCCGCGAAGCCATTTGGCGCGGGGCCCAGCGGCGTGAATCGCTGGATGGATTCAAGAGCGTGTACAGCATTTTTGTCTCGCGGATCGACGTCTACACGGACAAACACGTCCCCGAGCTTTCCCCGGCCGCGCAAGGGCAAGTGGGGATCGTCAACGCCAAGCGGATTTGGGCGCAGAATCAGCAGTATTGGAAGGACAAGCAAACACCCTTGGACCAGGAAATCATCTTCGCCAGCACCGGTACCAAGAAGCCCGAGGACCCGCCCACCAAGTACGTGGCTGCCTTTGCCGGCAGCGACATTGAAACCAATCCGCCGGCCACCAACGAGGCCGTTCAAAAGTCGGGCATGACATTCACCCGGCAAGTCGATCAATTGCCGCCCCAAGAAGTTCTTGACGAAATCGATCAAAAAGTCGATTTCGCCCACCTGGAAGCCACGCTCATGGCCGAAGGGATCAAGAAATTTGCCGATCCGTTCCGGGCATTGCTCGAGCTGATTGCGGAGAAGCGGGCGGTGCTCTCTTCGTGAGCGGCGTGGCGGGCCATTTCATCCGGCTGGTCCCGAGTGCTTGCAACCACGGCCAGCTCTTGGTCTTGGGCGGGTGGCCGAGGTTCGCGGCAGGCCATCTGTTGCAGCGGTTTAAGCCACTGGCGAAGCCGCCCTAGCAGGTTGCCAGGTAGCGACCCGGAATTACCAGCTACGGTGCGAGCTTTGCAATACTCATGTGGCTGCAGCTCCGCGTCAGCGGCAGCAGGGCCCGTATTGCCCTAAATATTTGCGCCATTGGATGTTGCTTCAGTGGCTGGGGCGGGAATCACGGTCTTGCCACCATGGTTTCATGGCCCGCTATCGAGTAACGTTGGGAGCATGGAAACCGCCGCGACTGGCCGCGTCCAAACGGCGAGAGCCGAGAAATCCCACGATCGAATCATCCAGACCAAGCCATTCACCAAACCCCAGTTGAGTTGGGCATGAAAAACGTATTGACCATGGTGTTGGGAGGCGGGCGCGGAACGCGGCTTTTCCCTTTGACGCAGTACCGTTCCAAGCCGGCCGTACCGGTCGCCGGCAAGTACCGGTTGATCGACATTCCCCTGTCCAACTGCATCAACAGCGATCTTAACCGCATCTACGTGTTGACGCAGTTCAACTCGGTCAGC
The DNA here is from genome assembly GCA_964511065.1 of uncultured Pirellulales bacterium. Taxonomy (GTDB): domain Bacteria; phylum Planctomycetota; class Planctomycetia; order Pirellulales; family S012-138; genus CALBRZ01. The sequence continues at coordinate 25,596 of CAZEEG010000030.1, forward strand.
CTGCACCGACACATCCGCCTCACGTACCGGTTCGACCAGTTCAGCGGCGGGTTTGTCGAACTGTTGGCCGCCCAACAAACCATGGACCGCTCCGATTGGTACCAGGGCACCGCCGACGCCGTTCGCCAGAACCTCCGCTACATCGAACAGCCCTGGGTCGATTACGTGCTGATCCTCTCGGGCGACCAACTGTACCGGATGAATTTCAAGGACATGCTCCGGTCGCACCAGGACTCGGGGGCCGATGTCTCCATCGCAGGGCTGCCGGTCCATCGCGAGGAGGCAAGTGCGCTGGGCATCATGCGGCTGGACGACGAGGGCCGCGTGATGGGCTTTCTGGAAAAGCCTAAGACCGATGCCGAAGTCGACATGGTCCGGACCGATCCCGCCTGGATCGACGCCCGAGGGATTGAAAGCCAAGGGCGCGAACTGCTCGCCAGCATGGGCATCTACCTGTTCAACCGCGAAACGCTGGTGAACGTGCTGCGCAAGACCGATTACTGGGATTTTGGCCGCGAGATTTTCCCGGCCGCTATCCGCAGCCATCGGGTGCAACTCCACCTGTTCGATGGCTATTGGGAAGACATCGGGACAATCAAATCGTTCTACCACGCCAACCTGCAACTGGCCGGTGCCAACCCTCCGTTCCAGTTGAACTCGCAGGACCAGCCGATCTACAGCCGCGCCCGGTTCTTACCGCCCTCGCGGTTGGACGGCGTCACGGTGAAGAACAGCCTGATCGCCGACGGTTGCACCATCGGCGAAGGCACCGTGATCGAGAACAGTTCCATCGGACTGCGATGCCGGATCGGCAAGAATGTCACGATCCGTAACAGCGTGATCATGGGCGCGGACCAGTACGAATCGGACGACCAACTGGCTGCCAATCACCGGAACGGGCATCCCGAGGTGGGCATCGGCGACAACTCGCACATCGAAGGCGCCATCGTCGACAAGAACTGCCGCATCGGCCAGAACGTGCGAATTTTCAACCAGCATGGCAGCCCCGACCGCGATATGGATGAAGTGTGCATCCGCGATGGCGTGGCCGTCGTCATCCGCAGTGCCACGGTGCCCTCTGGCTATCGGCTGGAAAGTTAAACGCGCCACGGCCGGGGGGCGTCGATTTCGCACATCCCGCTCGCCGCGCATGGCTTTTTGCGCGGCGGGCGGTCGCAGCACCTTTTCTGCTCACCATTTCGCCGGCGGCGCTGGTTCCAGAGGTGGCCGATTGCCGCTCGCGCGGCCGTGATGTTCCTGCCTTGAAGTCTCTTGGAGCGGCGCTAGGGAATCACCGATCGAAGTGGGGGGAATACCCAGGCACCGCACGGGGAACTTTGACTGCCAAAGGTAGGAACTTGCTCAGTGGATTGCGTTGCGCCCACGCGTAAGATTCCCTCTGTTCGCTGCCCCGCGAGCCTGTGTCGCCAGGCTCAACCCCGCTCCTCTTTGATGGCTGAACGATGGGCAGACGTTGCGAACGATTTTGACACCTTCGATCTGGCACTTCCCGAGGTACATGCACCCATGGTTTCTGGTTCAGCAGAGTCGATCCGATTGTCGGCGCGCACCGCCATCCAACGCGCACCTTACCCGCAGGTTCAGCGGGTTTGTTGCGACTATGAAGACGGTGTCGTTCGCCTGCGAGGCACGGTCGCCAGTTACTACCTCAAGCAGGTAGCGCAGCACGTCGTCACTCGGGCCGTCCCGGCCTCGGTGGGAGTCGACAACCAATTGGAGGTTGGCCAGCGAAGCGTAGGGCCAGTTTATTGTGGGGAACGCTGAGCCAACTGGCAGACTCTGGCGGCCGGTATCGCAAAGGCACTAGGGCTCGTCATTTCATCAGGCCGGGCGGCCATATCCTCCCGCAGCAGTTTGAACTGCTGTAGCTCGCCGGTATCGCGAGCCTAACCAGGCCACACCGTGCAACACGCACGCCCCCCGGCGGTTCCCCCCAACGCCTGACCAACGCACCCCGGCGGAGTGAACGATCCAACGAGGCGGCAGCCTGCCCCGGCAATCCCAGCCACAGCACCCATGGCTGTCTTCCGCTGCAAGGATACGGAGGAGAAGAGGAAGCCCAGGCATCCATCCCGCTTGCGGAGCGTGTCTGCGTGGTGGCATCGCAGCACGCTTCGTGGACGGCGACCGGGGAGAATGATTCGACAACGACCGCGATTCGTGGAGGAACCTGCCAATGCTTGTGCTGGGACGAAAGGTGGGCGAACGGCTCTACTTGGGAGCCAACATCGAAGTGGTCGTGCTGGCAGCCTATCGCAACCACGTCAAGTTGGGCATCGTCGCCCCCAAAGACGTCTGCATTCGACGCGAAGAAGTGCAACGGCGGATCCTGGCCGCCCAACCACCCCAGGAAGATGGTCAATCGCCCAAAGGATGAACTGTCTGAATCGACGCCACGAACGGCAAGCCTCCTCAGTGACCCGCACACATGATCCATCCTGTCATTCGATCCACCGTTCTCAAACGTACGGGCGAACGCTGGCAACTGGGCGATGAGCAACTGCTCGTCCTCGATGTCCGGAGCGACTCCGTCACGTTAGGGCTGCCCGCCTCCGCCGGGACCCTCAATCGGCACTCCCGCCGCGCACCCGGTGCCCGGGGAGCGGGGCCGGGTCTGCGCTCGGGTTACTACTGGTTTCCCGCCGGTGGTCCCTGCATGTTCGTGGTGAACGTACGCCCTTGGGAGCCCGTCGCCGTCAGCATGGGTTACTCGATTGTCGCCGAGGCGATCCAGGGCGACGGCGTGCAACTGACCTATGGCACCTTCACCGACGCCGCCTGACGGCGGCCGATTCTCACGTCGCCATCCACCGAGGTGGGGTGGTCGCTGGAAGCCCATTGCGGTTTCCCCGGTAGCGAACATGGGGCCAGGCAGCATCCCTACTGCTAAACGCCCCCCTCTTTGCGGTGATCCTGGGCGGTACTCCTCGTCATGCCCGCGCTATCTCTGACTTGGCCTTGCCAGGTTCTCCTTGGCAGCTTTCTTCCTGCCGGTTTGTGTGACACACTTGCGATAGTGCTTTGCTTGTCTCCCCCTTGCGCGCCGGCAGTGTAACCATCGCAGTGCCTTGCAGTGAGGCTGGCCACGCTAACTGCCGTCATAGCAAGCATTAACGGCGCGTAAATGGCTTCTGCTGAGCAGGGTCGCCCCATCACCACCGACTCTGCAAGATACTCTTGCAGCGGGCGGGCGTTATGCTGGCTTGGCGATTGGGGGCGGGTGGGAAAGTCTCACCGTTGCGTTTGCACCGGAGGGCAGTATCGTAGGCGGGGCCGTGGCACAAAGTGGCCGCAGCTCATGTCGAATTGGAATGGGATTTGCCAAACTCAATACGCTTGGCTGGTTCTGGGGATCATTCGACATTCTTTCCCCCGATGAGAAGAATGATCCAACGCGGCAGGCTCAAAACAGAAGCTGGTCAGTGTGGGCGGGCGAAAACGGGGGCAATGGTCTTCCCGGGGCGTTGATCTCTCCTAGGCTCTCCGTCGTCGGTACAGCGCCGAGGGAGAAGAAACCGCTACATCCAGGGTGGAACAATCGGTGACAGATACCAATTCTCGCCGGATTCGCGTGCTGGTGGTCGATGATCATCCCATCGTGCGCAAAGGCTACGCTCAACTGCTCGACGCCGAACCCGATCTGGAGGTCTGCGGCGAAGCCGAAGACATCAGCCAGGCACTTCGGGTTGCCCGCGAGGCTGAACCCGAGTTGGCGATCATCGACTTAGCGCTCAAGGGCGGTAACGGCCTGGAGGTCATCAAGGCCCTCAAGTCGCACAATCCCAGCATCAAGATGCTGGCCGCCTCGGCGCTCGACGAATCGCTGTTTGCGGAGAGGGCGTTGAGGGCCGGCGCCCAGGGGTTCATCAGCAAGCAGGAAGCGATCGAGAACCTGGTGGCGGCCATCCGCACCGTACTGGCCGAGAACATCTATCTCAGCGCCAAGATGACCCAGCGGCTCCTGCACCACGTTTCAGGCGGCGGCACGGCTATTGAAAGTTCGCCCGTCGAGCGGCTTACCGATCGTGAACTGGAAGTGTTTCAACTGCTGGGCGAGGGGCTGAGCACCCGCCAGATTGCGGCCAAGATTCACTTGAGCCCCAAAACCATCGACCGCTACCGCGACAACATCAAGCAGAAGCTGCAACTGAAGAATGCCACGGAACTGATCCGCCAGGCCACGCAGTGGGTCCTGGAAAACCGGTAGCGATCGCTGGTCACGTGCCGGCGCGATTTGCCGTTTGCTGAACGTGGTCCCCGGTCCCGTTTATTGGGGCCGCGCTTTAAGCATCCGCATGAACTCGCGGAAGAACGGCGCGTTGTCGTGCCAGGTGCGGGCCGTGACCAGGTTGCCGTCGACCACCGCCGGTTCATCCACGTAGTGCGCCTGCCCTTGCTGGGCATCAAGCGCGCACTTGGCCACGGTCGTCACCCTGCGGCCTCGAATGCAGTCGGCCGCCGTCAGAATCTCAATTCCATGGCACACGCTGGCCACGGGCTTGTTGGCCTCAAAGAAATGCCGCGTGATCCGCAGCAGGTCCTGGTCGTAACGCAGATATTCCGGAGCACGGCCGCCGGAAATGAACAAGCCGGCATATTCCTCGGGCACCACGTCGCGAAATGCCACGGTCGCTCTCAGATGATACCCGGGCCGTTCTTGCGTAATGTCCCAAGGTGGGTCGGCACCCGGCGGGACTTCGTGCAGCACCATGTGGTACAGCCGCGCTTCGGGTCCAGCGACCACCACCTCGTAACCGTCCTCCGCCAGGCGGAAGAACGGATACATCGTGTCGAGCACTTCGGTGGCGTCGCCGATCGGCATCAAGACTTTAGGCATGCGCATTTCGTCCCGGGTTGCTTGAGTTGGTTGAACGATCTTCCGCGGCGAGCCTCTGCTGGCCGCTTCAGCCGTTGGCTTCGGTGCCGTTTTGATGCTGCCGGCGGCGATAGACAATCATCGCCCAAATCAGCGCGATCATCGAGATTCCCACGGCAATCAGCGATGAAAGCAGCGTGGCATCCAGTGCCCGCCCCGGCGGCGTGGCCACCGATTCGCGGTGTGGCCGGGGAGCCGCGGACCGGCGCGCGCCGGGGGCCGGGGGCGGTGCGGGCGACGTGGAAGTGTCGACCTGCGCAAAGTACATTCCCCGCGCCACCGCCTGAGGGTCGATCTCCTTCAGTGCTTCCAGGTGGGCCTTCGCCTCGGGCAGCGGGCAGGCGGCCAGGTACTGCGCCACCGGGACCCGAATGAAGTATGTGTCTTGATCGGCCTCGCGGAACAACTCCACCATCCGGTCCATCACGCTCCAATCTTCCCAGCGGGCCAGGTCCGAGAGTACCAACTCGGCGGTCTGGGGCCGATCCAAGAGCCGCCGCAGGGCCGCCTTGAGCCGCTCGCGCGGAATGATGGTTTCTTCTTCGCCGTGGAAGCGGAGGGCCGTCACCACGGCGAAAATGTCCTCTTGGGAAGCGCCGCTGCCCATGAATTGTTCTTCGATCAGCGGCATGCCGGCTTCGCCCGCCAATGCCAGGTAAGCGGCAATGATCGAATCCAGCGCCTCGGTGGGAACGTCCTGCGAACGGTTCACCAGCATTTGTTGCAAGCGGTCGCGGTCTTCGTCCTGCCCACTCAGCGAGAGCATCAGGTAATACAGCCGCTTGCGGCTGGCCGGGATTCTCTCGTCGCTGATCCACGTCCACAGCTTCTCGCGGCTGAAGTGTTCGGCCAGGGCGCGGACATCCTCATAAGGGGCCTTGGCAAACTCGTCGTAAGCATCCTTATCGAGCATGGTTTCGGGATGCTGCAAGTAGTCGAAAAAATACCGCAGCCGCTCGGGCCCCTTTTCGGGCAACATGACGACCTGCCGCACATAGTCGGCGGCCGGACCGGGCAGCGCCAGCGGCGTGGACCAGTACGGTTGCGGTTCGCGATAACCCAACAGCAAGAACTCGGAACCCACCGGTTCCATTCCGCCAAAGGGGGTTTCGATCGGGCTGCCGGCCGCGAGATCGTCGCCCTTGAAAACATGGGTAACTTCAAAAGTGCCCTCGGGCCCCTCGGGCAGAAAGCCCAATGGATTTTCGGCTGGCATGGGCGCCTGGGGTGGCTTGGCCACGGCGGCCAGTCGGGCGAGGACCGCCATATCGGCCGTCTGGATCTCGTCGGCAATCGTCGGGCCGATCGACTCGCAAAACGGACACGCCCACACGGCTGCGGGCACCGCCCAGAGGATGGCGCAGCAAAGCAATGCAAACCGGAACATCGCGTGCCTCTTCAAAATCACGAACTGTGCCTCACCAGTCCGCCCGTGCGCAACGCACGCCGAGCCTTTGCCCCTGTATCAGGTTGCAAGGCTTCAGCGACGAGACGTGGATTCACGTGCCTGCCGCCTTGCAGCACGTTTACCGCCGCAGAAACCGTAGCATCAAGCTGCCCTCCAAACCGCATATCTTATGAGCCCGCGCCACCGCAGGAAAGCGCGAAAGCCTCCCTCTAGCCCCTCCAGGCGGCTGTGCCCGCCGCGCCGGCAAATTCGTGCCAGGCCGCAAGTTGCCGGCACTGGGGGCGATGCGCATTGACAAAACAGCGAACCCCCTGGGACATTGGCCCGCACGCTGCCGCCGGCCTTTGCCCGCCCGGTGCTGCCTTGGTCCGGCGGCGGACTTCGCCGATTTCCGGGGGGATTGTCATGTCGAGTCAACCGCCACTGCGCGTCACCATCTGGAACGAGTTTGTCCACGAGCAAACCAACGACGCGGTCAAGGCGATCTATCCCGACGGGATTCACCAGGCGCTGGCCCAGGCGTTGGTGCAGCAGCTTGGCGAGCGGGTCCAGGTTCGCACCGCCACGTTGGATGAACCGCAGCATGGGATTCCCGATGAGGTTCTGGCCGCGACCGACGTGCTGCTGTGGTGGGGGCATGCCGCCCACGACCGCGTGGCCGACGGGCGCGTGGACGCCGTGCAGCAGCGCGTGCTGGAAGGCATGGGCCTGATCGCCCTGCATTCGGCCCATGCCTCCAAAATCTTCCGCCGATTGATGGGCACCGGCTGCATGCTCCGGTGGCGCGAAGCGGGCGAAAAAGAGCGGTTGTGGATCACCGCTCCGGGGCACCCCATCACCCAAGGGCTGGACGGTGAATGCTTCGAGTTGCCCGCCACGGAAATGTACGGCGAATACTTCGATATCCCGGCCCCCGACGAACTGATCTTCATCAGTTGGTTTGCCGGTGGAGAGGTGTTTCGCTCGGGCTGTACGTTTCGCCGCGGCCGTGGTAAGATATTCTACTTCCGCCCAGGCCACGAAACCTTCCCGATCTACTTCGATCGTACGGTGCAGCGGGTGATCGCCAATGCGGTCTGCTGGGCTGCTCCCAGCGGATCGCCCTATTTTGGCGAGGGCCGCAACGTCGAGCCGCCGTTGGAACCCATCCAACGCACCCATCAGGCCGATCCGAGCCTCCACTGTCGCGATTGAATCTTCGCTCGGTGAGCCCTCGCCCAACGCCACCCGTGCCGGTGGCACGCGTAGGGCCGGCCACGGTTCCCCGGACCGGTTGTTCGCGTTGTTGCAATCGCAGCGGCAGCGTCGCACAGAAGGTGCCGATGGCGAAACCTGGGCGGTAGCGCTGGCCGATGGTCGCGGGCCGATTGGGCAGGCGGCAACGGGCCGAGCACCCCGGGCAGGGCAGGGAGCATTCCGAATCCCGAAAATCCCGGGTTGGACCCGTTGACAGTTTTCGGCCCCGTTCGTAGATTCGGTGATTCGTCCATTTTTGCGAGCGATTCATCGCGAGCGAGTGTAAACGGAGAGCAGCAGGTGGCCAACGAGACGATCCGGATCCGAATGGAGGCTTACGACCATTCCGTTTTGGATCAAAGCGCGGCGGAGATCGTGGATACGGCGCAGCGGACTGGTTCCGAGGTGCACGGTCCGATTCCCCTGCCGACGCGCATCGAGCGGTACACCGTGCTTTCCAGTCCGCACGTGGACAAGAAAGCGCGCCAGCAGTTTGAGATTCGTACCCACAAGCGTTTGATTGATATTGTCCAGTCGACCGCCAAGACCATCGAGGCTTTGAACAAGCTGAGTCTCCCGGCGGGTGTGGATATTAAGATCAAGGCCACGCGCCGTTAGTTGCGTGGGTGGTTGCCGGTTGGGTGGTTGTCGCTCGCCGGCGCTGGGTGTTGAGTCCGGCCGCGGTTGGCGAGTGCCAGTCCTGGCTGGTGTGACGGTTTAAGGAAGCGGCATGCATTGGAAGCCGCGGGGGTAAGTGGGAGCCGCCAGGGTGCCCGCAATGTCGGGTGTCCGTTTTCGGTCTCCTTGTTCCCCTGATCGGCGAATGACCACTAGGGACAATGCTATGGCTATCGGAATACTCGGCCGTAAGGTCGGGATGACGCAAATTTATGACGAAAGTGGCAAGGCCATCCCGGTGACGGTGATTCAGGCCGGCCCTTGCCATGTTCTGCAGCTTAGAACCCTGGATCGCGACGGCTATGAGGCTGTGCAGCTGGGGTATCTGGATAAGCCTCGTCGTTTGGCGCGCCGTAGCGAACGTGGTCATGTCGCCGCCAAAATGGATAGCAAGCGGGCTCGGAGCCGCGCGGCCGCCGGAGTTGAGGCGGTCCCGAAAGCGGGTTGTGAGCCGAAGCGCTTGGTCCGTGAGCTGCGCGGCCCCGTCGAGGGCTATGAGGTTGGCCAGGAGGTCACGGTGGGCGTCTTTGAGGGCGTCAAGGCCGTGGATGTTACGGCCACCAGTAAGGGGCGCGGCTATTCAGGTGCCATGAAGCGGCACAACTTCCGCGGTCAGCGGGCCTCCCACGGTGTCAAGAAGGTCCATCGCCATGTCGGTGGCACGGGTTCGTCCGCCTTCCCTAGCCGTACCTTCAAGGGCCTGAAAATGGCCGGCCAGTACGGGAATGTTCGCTGTACCGTACGCAATCTGCGCATTGCTGGCGTGGATGCTGAAAACCAATTGATCCTGGTTCAGGGGGGTGTCCCAGGGCCCAATGGCGGCTACGTCATCGTGCGGGAGACGAACAAGCTAGGGTGATCGCCCCCCCTCGGTAGGGTCGCGATAGCCGTGGCCGCATGGTTGCGGGCAATGAAAGGCGAACAGTCAACAGCTTTGGTAGAGCCATGGTCAGTTTGAAAATATTCAACCGCAACGGCGACGAAGTCGGCACCTACGAGATCGAGCCGACCGAAATCGCGCCGCGGATCAATAAGCAGTTGCTGCACGATGCGGTCGTGATGTACCAGGCCAACCTCCGGCAGGGTTCGGTCAAGACCAAGTCGCGGGGCGAGGTCGCCGGCTCCAGCCGCAAGATGTATCGACAAAAAGGGACAGGTAACGCCCGTGCAGGTTCGCGCCGTAGCGGCGTGCGGCGGGGTGGTGGTCACATCAATTCCCGTCAGCCGCGCGACTGGTCGTATCGCCTGCCGCGGAAGGCCTTGCAGTTAGCCACGCGAATGGCTGTAGCCTCGCGTGTGCAGGACGGCGAGTTGGTGCTGATTGACGACTTGAGCTTCGATGCCCCCAGCACCAAAAGCATGGCCGGGGTCCTGAAGGCTCTGGACCTGTCCGGCGCCACGCTGCTGGTGGCGACGGCCGGCCTGGATGTGAACGTGTACAAGTCGTCGCGGAATATCCAAGGGGTTTCGGTATCGCCGGTGGCCGAGTTGAACGCCCTGAACGTGCTCAAGCCCCGGAAACTGCTGATGACCCGGTCGGCCCTGGATGCCTTCCGTGAACGGATCGCCCAGCAGGCGAAGGCCAAGCCCGAGGGTGAAGCCGCGGCCGCCCCTGCGTAGCACGCTGGGGCAGGCACAAAAGTCAGTCGTAGAACCACACCGTAGTAGGGTCAAGGTCAGTAACGTGGCCTGGCAGAGCGAAAAGTTACGACGATGAACAAAACCAAGCAGGCACGGCAAACCGGAGTGCAGCTCGAGCCGCACCAGGTGCTTCTGCGTCCACTGGTGACGGAAAAGGGGATGCACCGGTCGGAACGCTACAACGCCTACGCCTTTGAAATCAACACATTGGCCACCAAGGAAGACGTCCGCCGCGCGGTGGAAGAGTTGTTCAACGTGCGAGTGGTCAGGGTGAACACACAGAACCGTCGCGGCAAGCCGCGCCGCTCGCGCTTTCGCCAGGGCGTTACCAAGGGCTGGAAGAAAGCCGTCGTTACGCTTCATTCGGAAGATCGAATCGACTTCTTCTAATGGAGTGCAGTGCCCGGGCGGGGTGCCGGTTGCAGTCAGCGGAGGGAGGATGCAATCGGGTCTGCCGGCACAGGCGGTACGCAACAGCAATCAATCCATCGTAGAAAGATCACAGCATGGGCATCAGGCGATACAATCCGACGACGCCGGGCCGGCGCGGCGCGAGCGTCAGCGACTTTGCCGAGCTGACCAAGGGCGTCAAGCCCGAGAAGTCGCTGCTGCGTCCCAAGAAGAAGACGGGCGGCCGCAACAATCAAGGCAAGATCACCGTCCGTCACCGGGGCGGTGGCCACAAGCAGCAGTACCGGCTGATCGATTTTCGGCGGAACAAGGACGACATCCCCGCTAAGGTCGCGTCCATCCAGTACGACCCCAATCGCAGTGCCCGGATCGCCCTGCTGCACTACGCAGACGGCGAAAAGCGGTACATCCTGGCGCCCGAAGGGTTGAAGCCGGGTGACAAGGTGCAGTCGGGGCCGAAGTCGCCGCCGAACGTGGGCAACTGCCTGCCGTTGGCGAACGTTCCGCTGGGCTCGTCGATCCACAACATCGAACTGCAGCCTGGCCGGGGCGGTGTCCTGTGCCGGTCGGCCGGCGTGAGCGCAACGCTCGCAGCACGTGATGCAGACTGGGCTCAGATTACCCTGCCCAGCGGCGAAATTCGCCGCGTGCCGGCGACCTGTCGGGCAACGATTGGGCAGTTGGGTAACAGCGAGCATATGAACGTGAATTTGGGCAAAGCTGGCCGCCGCCGCTGGCTGGGGCGCCGGCCGCGCGTTCGCGGAACGGCCATGAACCCGATCGACCACCCGCACGGTGGTGGTGAAGGTCGCACCAAGGGTGGGCGACACCCGGTGAGCCCCACAGGCAAGAGCGCCAAGGGTGGCGGAACCCGGAGTCGCCGCAAGCCGTCGAATGCCGCCATCGTGCGGCGCAGGCGGTCGCGCCGTTACGGTCTGTTGAAGGTCCATCAGTAAAGCGCCCGCACCGCGGGCATAGCGGGGCGGTCGGCCCGATGGGGCCAGCGGCCGCCATGCAAACGGTTTTGAATTTCGTTGTTCGGTAAAGAGAGCTTCCGCACGCGGGAGTGAACGCGATATGGGACGTTCGCTGAAGAAGGGCCCGTTCGTCGATCCTAAGCTCTACCTGAAGGTCGAGCGGCAGAACGAGAGCGGCACCAAAGAAGCCATCAAGACCTGGGCCCGGGCTTGCACCATCATTCCGGAGTTCGTGGGCCATACGTTCATGGTTCACAACGGCAAGCAGCACGTGAAGGTGTATGTGACCGAGGAGATGGTGGGCCACAAGCTCGGCGAGTTCGCTCCCACGCGAACCTTCCGTGGCCACGGCGGCAAGGGCGGCAAGAGATAACAGCAGAAGCAGGCGGCCGCAAGTCCGCCCGGGAGCAATGGCTCCCGGCCACGGCCGACGAGGAGACAATTGTCCGATGGCATACCACGCAACGCACCGCTTCGCTCGGATCAGTCCCCGCAAGGTGCGGCCGTTGGCCGACCTGATTCGGGGGAAGCGCGCCGACGAGGCGCTGTCGATCCTGGAGTTCCAGCCGCATCGCGGTGCCCGGATGCTGGAGAAAGTGCTTCGCAGTGCCCTGGGGAATGCCGAAGATCAGCGGGCGCCGGCCCTATCGCGGTTGGTTGTCACCGACTGCCGGGTGGACGGTGGGCCGATGTTCAAGCGCATCCGCCCTCGGGCACGCGGGATGGCGTTCATGATTAAGAAGCGTACGAGCCACATTTTCGTAGCCGTAGACCATGCCGGCGGCAACACTCGCTAGGGTTGACCGCACGGCACCCCGGCAGGCCGGCACAACCGGTGGCTGCCAGGGAAAGCTCCGCCGAAGGATAACAACGTCGCAAACACGAGGTGAACGCTCGACAGCCCAGTGGCCAACCGCAAGGGATGGCCAGAATCGGGCAGCCTTGCGTCGCCAGGGGTTCAAGCTCTGAGAGCAGAATATGGGTCAAAAAGTCAATCCCATCGGCTTCCGCACCGGCATCATGACGGGTTGGAAGAGTCGTTGGTATGCCTCGAAGCAGGAGTTCTCGGAGCTACTGGTCGAGGATCAGAAGATCCGCAGCTACATCAAGAACAAGAAGGACGCTCAGGGCCGCGTGAAGTATCCGGCGATCGACAAGATCGAGATCGAGCGCACCCGGGACGAGGTCAAGGTGATTTTGTTCTCGGCTCGGCCGGGCATCATCATCGGCCGCAAGGGCCAGGAAGTCGAACTGCTGCAAGAGGAGTTGCAGAACCTGGTCGGGCGGCGGATCAACATCAAGATTGAGGAGATCACCAAGGCTGAGCTGCAGGCGCAGCTCGTGGCCGAGGAAATCGCGGACCAGCTTTCGCGCCGGGCCAGCTTCCGCCGCACGATGAAACGTGCCATGGAAGCGAGCATGGACGCGGGAGCCAAGGGAATCAAGATCCAGCTTGCCGGGCGGCTGGGCGGGGCCGAAATGGCCCGCTGTGAAAAGCAGATGGCCGGTTCGATTCCGTTGTCGACCTTGCGTGCCAAGATCGACTACGGCTTTACAGAAGCCAAGACCGCGCAGGGACACATCGGCGTCCAGGTGTGGATCAACCAAGGCATGTACTTCGAGGACAGCAACGATGGCGTTGATGCCCAAACGGGTCAAGCACCGAAAGGCCCAAAGAGGTCGTATAAGAGGTAACGCCACGCGCGGCAACCGGGTGGTCTTTGGGCAATTCGGCCTTCAGGCGACTCAAGGTGGCTGGATCAGCGCGGCAACCATCGAGGCCGGACGTATCGCGGCGCAACAATACCTGCGCGGTGAAGGCCGCCTGTATATCCGCATCTTCCCCCACAAGCCAATTACCTCCATCCCGCTCGAAACGCGAATGGGTAAAGGCAAGGGAGAACCGGATTACTGGGCAGCCGTGGTACGGCCCGGGACGGTGTTGTACGAGATCGGCGGCGTGAACGAAGACATGGCGAAGATCTGCTTCGCCCGTCTCGCGCACAAGATGCCGATCCGCGTACGGCTGGTCCGACGGCACGCCGGCGTGTAACGGCCCGCCCCCCGGTGGGCGCAAGCCGAGCGGCCATGTTCGGTGCAATGGCGGATTCAGAATGAACATCGCCTGGCAGGTCAGGTGTTACGCCAGGCAAGGCAAGGTAAGCAGCGATGAAAGTCAACGAACTTCGCGAAATGAGCGACGAGCAGCTCGCCGAAACGCTTAAAGAGGCGATGCAGACGCTCTTCCGGTTGCGGATTCGGGCACAGACCGAACGGCTGGATGCCCCCACCAACCTGATGAAGCAGCGCCGGTTGATCGCTCGGATCAAGACGGTCCAAACCGAGCGGATGACGGCGAAGTCGGTAACGAAAAAGGTAGCGCCGGCGGCCGCCACGGCTGGAAAGGCAGCGGAGTAACCCATGCCCAAACGAGTGTTTGTTGGAGTTGTGACCAGCGATAAGGCGGCCAAGACGCGGCGGGTTGAGATCAACCGGCTCGTGCAGCACCCGGTCTACGGCAAGTACATCCGCCGCAAGACGGTGTGCCACGTGCACGATGAAAACAACGAATCGCGGCGGGGAGACACGGTCGAGATCATCGAGTGCGCCCCCCGCTCCAAGACCAAGCGCTGGGAACTGGTCCGCGTGGTGGCCCGCAGCACCGAAGTTGACCTGCAAGCGCTGCGTGAAGCCGGAGCGCTCGGTGAGGGTTCCGAGGCCGCCGAAACCGCGGAAACGTAGTTCGCTCCGTCATTCGCCGCAAGCGCAGTCATGCGGCGCGTCGGGGGGGCGTTGGCAGCCAAATGGGTACGCGAGTCATCGTCAGAAGTCAGAAGCAGTTATTCAGGTTCACGGCAGCAGGCGAGTGGCGGCCGGTAAAGGGCGCAAGTCATGATCCAGATGCAGACACGGTTGAATGTGGCGGACAATACCGGCGCCAAAGAAGTCATGTGCATTAAGGTGCTGGGCGGTACGCACCGCCGAACCGCCGGGCTGGGTGACGTGATTGTATGCAGCGTGAAAAGCACAATTCCCGGCAGCGACATCAAGAAGGGCACCGTCGTGCGGGGAGTGATCGTGCGGTGCAAGCAGCCCACGCGGCGGCCCGACGGCAGCTATGTGCGTTTTGACAGCAATGCCCTGGTGCTGATCGACAAGGACCAGAACCCGCGCGGTACGCGTATTTTCGGCGCGGTCGCCCGGGAGTTGCGTGAACGGCAATTCCTGAAGATCGTCAGCCTGGCCGACGAAGTGGTCTGACCACGTTCGCAAGCCGCCGCCCTTCAGCCCACAAGCACAGCAGTAACGTAACGGAACGCAGTCATGTTGATTCGCACCAACGACATCGTCGAAGTGATGACGGGCGATGACCGGGGAACCCGGGGCAAGGTGCTCCGTGTCCTTCCGAAGAAGAACAAGGTCGTCGTTGAAGGCGTCAACCTCGTGTACAAGCACATGCGGCGCACCCAGCGCAACCCGCAGGGCGGCCGCCTGTCCAAGGAAATGCCGATCAGTGCCTCCAACGTGCTCCTGATCGATCCTAAGACCAACCAGCCGACTCGGATTGGCGTCCGGTACCTGCAAGACGGCACCAAGGAGCGCTATGCCAAGCGGTCGGGTGCCAGCTTGGGAACGCTCGGGCCGGCCAAGCAGGCGTATGCCCAAGGCTAGCTCGGGCACGGTCCGCAGAGGCGGAACGCGGCATTAACGGTAACAGCAGACATTTACTGGCAGCATTAGCAAGGCGTTGAATCATGGCAAAGAAAGCCGCGGCGACCGCGGAACAACCTGCCGCCAAGCCCCGGTTGCAGGTGAAGTACGAATCGGAAATCGTGCCGCACCTGGCCAAGGAGCTGGGTCGCGAGAACCGGCTTGCGCTGCCCCGGTTGCAGAAGATCGTCATCAATATGGGGGTCGGCTCGGCCATCACGGAGAAAAAGCATCTTGAGGAGGCGGTGGCGGCCCTGACACAGATCAGCGGCCAAAGGCCAGCCGTCACCCGGGCCCGCAAGTCGATCGCCGGCTTCCGGCTCCGCGAAGGGATGGCGATTGGCTGCCGCGTTACCCTGAGAGCGGCCCGGATGTACGAATTTCTCGACCGGCTGATTTCGCTGGCGCTGCCTCGCGTTCGCGACTTCCGCGGTTTGAGCCCCAAGGCGTTTGATGGCCACGGCAACTTCAGCCTGGGCCTGAGCGAACAACTGGTGTTTCCGGAGTTGAATCCGGACCGTTTTTCCCGGCCGCAAGGCATGAATATCACGCTGGTGATCAGCGGCGATAGCGACGATGAGTCGCGGGAGTTGTTGCGGCAGTTTGGGATGCCGTTCCGGACCAACTGAGCACCGGACGCGCAGCGAGAGGCGGCCGGGGGCGCAGGTGGCGGAGCGACAGGCAGAGGCAAGCCGCTCGGCCGCGTCCAGCGGTGAGCATGGTGTATCACTGAGAGCAAAGAGCCAATGGCAAGTAAATCGAAGATCGCCAAGGCGGCTCGGCCGCCCAAGTTTTCCACCCGGCGGGAAACGCGCTGCAAGTTGTGCGGCCGCCCGCGGGCAGTGTACCGCAAGTTCGGAATCTGCCGGATCTGCTTCCGGAAGTTGGCCGATCAGGGTTTGATTCCAGGTGTCAAGAAAGCGAGCTGGTAGGGGGTTTCCTGCAATATGATGACCGACCCCATCGCCGATATGCTGACCCGCATTCGCAATGCTGTGCGGATCGAGCGGCCCGAGGTGGAACTGCCGGCCTCGAAAGTGAAGCGAGGCCTGGCCGATGTCCTCAAGCGCGAGGGCTACATCTGGGACTGGGAAGAAGTGGAAGCCAAGCCGGCTAACCAATTGCGGCTGTACTTGAAGTACGGCCCCAACGGGGAGAAGGTGATCCGCCATATCAAGCGGGTCAGCCGGCCGGGACGGAGGATTTACCGCGGTGTCACCGATTTGAGGCCGGTCCTCAATGGGCTGGGAATCTCGGTGGTGAGCACCAGCCGGGGAGTGATGAGCGACCGCGAAGCCCGCCAAGGCAAGCTCGGCGGTGAAGTCTTGTGCGAAATTTGGTAATTCGGCGGCAGGTGCCAGCAGCCTCTGCCCCTAAGTGTCGGAAGCATTTACGATGTCGCGAATCGGGAAGAAGCCGGTAGCCGTGCCCGCCGGGGTCAAGGTGCAACTGGCCGACCAAACGATCCAAGTCGAAGGCCCCAAAGGCAAGTTGGAGTGGGCGTACCCGGCTCCGATCTCGGTCGAACACGACGCCGAGACCAACGAGATCCGCGTCGCCCGGCCCAACGATGAACGCACCAACCGGGCCCTGCACGGCCTGACGCGGTCGCTGATCCAGAACATGATGGTCGGCGTCACCGAGGGCTACGAAAAGCGGCTGGAGATCGTCGGGGTGGGGTTCCTGGCCGCAGTCCAGGGCGACCGGCTGCAACTGCGCGTGGGGTTCGCCAACGAAATCCAAAAGAAGATTCCCAGCGACCTGAAAGTCACCTGCCCGGACCAGACCCATATCCTGATCCAAGGGCTGGATAAGCAGCGGGTGGCGCAGTTCGCCGCCGAAGTGCGGGCTGTCCGCAAGCCAGAGCCCTACAAGGGTAAGGGAATCCGGTACGAGGGAGAGGTCGTCCGCCGCAAGGCCGGCAAGGCGATGACCAAGTAGGACCGCGCGGCAGGTACCGGCCGGCGCTTGCCAGCTAGGGCCAAGCCGGTGCGGCTCGGGGGGAGACTTCGCGTGCCTGGTTGGGTGGCGGAGCACATCGTGCCGCGGCAGCCTCAGCAGCCGGTGTCGCGAGAGCTGCGGCAGGTTGTGTGGACCGCGTCGGCAGCGGCGGTTTCAGCAAGTACATACACAGCAAGAGCAACGTTAAGTGAAAGGGCCGCTCGCAGGCGGAACGGTAAAGGTGCCTTTCCGGCCGGGTCGAGCAGCAAAGTCAAGGGATAAGTTGCCGTGAATCACGAAAAGGCGGTTGGCAGGCAGCGCAAGCGGCGAACTTACCGGGTGCGCAACGATATCCGGAATCATACCACGCGGCCGCGGTTGTCGGTGTTCCGGAGCCACAAGCACATTTACGCGCAGATCATCGACGACCTCCAGGGGCGCACCCTGATCGCGGCCAACAGCCTCGACAAGGGACTGCTGGCCAACGGGTATGGCGGCAATAAGGAAGCCGCCGCTGCTGTCGGCAAGGCCTTGGCCGAGCGAGCGATTGCTGCGGGTATTACGGAAGTCGCCTTCGATCGGGGGCCATACAAATATCACGGGCGCGTGGCGTCGCTGGCCGACGCTGCGCGAGAAGCAGGCTTAAAATTCTAACTCGCCCGGCCCAGCGGCCCGGTCGCACGTGCCCACCGCTCCCGCACTCGCGGCAGCCACGTGGCGGCAGCCCTGGTCTGGGGAGCGAGGTATTCGGGAAAGCGAAGGAGTACTCGTGGCGACAGCAGAGTCAACACGTGGCGAACTGATCGACAAAGTCGTGAAGATCCGCCGGTGCGCCGCCGTGGTGAAAGGCGGCCGCCGCTTCAGCTTCACGGCCATGGTTGTGGTCGGCAATGGCGAGGGCCGGGTGGGCTGGGGCTACGGTAAGGCTAACGAGGTCCCCCCCAGCGTCGAAAAGGCCGTCAAAGACGCCACGCGCAACATGATCCACGTTCCCATGCAGGGGACGACCATCCCGCACACGGTCGTTGGCCGGTTTGGGGCCGCGAAGGTGATTCTGATCCCCGCCGCGCCCGGTACCGGGGTCATTGCCGGCGCCGGTGTACGTGCCGTGTGCGAGGCCGCCGGCCTGCACGACATCCTCACCAAGAGCTTTGGCAGCAACAACCCCATCAATCTCGTGAAGGCCACGATTAACGCCTTCGAGCAGCTTCGCACCCCGGAAGAAATCAGCCGGTTGCGAGGAGTCGAACTATGAACCTGCACGACGTTCACCAGGGAATCCAAAAGAATAAGAAGCGCCGCCGTATTGGCCGCGGTCCCGGCTCGGGGAGCGGCAAGACGGCGGGCCGGGGGCACAAGGGCGCGGGATCTCGGGCAGGCTTCCGTTCGCACCCGGCGTTTGAGGGTGGCCAGATGCCGCTGGCTCGGCGGGTCCCCAAGCGGGGTTTCAACAACCGCTGGGCCAAGACGGTCTGCGTGGTGAACGTGGCCGACCTGAACGACTCCTTCCAGGACGGCGACGAGGTCAACCTGGAAACACTCCGCGGCCAGAATCTTGCCAAGGGCGTGTTCGACGTCCTCAAGATTCTGGGTGATGGCGAACTGAACAAGAAGCTGAAGGTAACTGCTCATCGGTTCAGTAAGTCGGCCGAGGAAAAGATTCGCCAGGCCGGCGGCGAGACGGTGGTGTTGCCAGGACCCAAGAAATTCGTCAAACAAAAGAAACAGAAAGCCGCCAAATAGGCCGTCGGCACCGCGTAGTTCCCCGGAACCCGCTCCGCGCGCAGCAAATGCTGGCGCCCTGGCAGCCGTTGAAGCCTGTTCTGCCCGGCCAGCCTCGCTCCAAGGAATGGAGCCAGGTCGCTGTGTTCTATTTCGAGGACGGATCGAGCCATGTTCAAGAAGTTGCGCGATGTCTTCGCGGTACCGGAGCTCCGGCAGAAAATCCTGCTGACGCTGCTGTTCCTGGCGATCTACCGCGTGGGTTGGCATATCCCGCTGCCCGTGGTCGATATGAGCAAGACCTACTTCGGTCAGTCGACCGAAGATAGCGACACGGGCGGCGACGTGCGGGGCGCTGGCACCTTCGGCGGATTCATCGAGCAGGTGTCGTTGTTTAGCGCCAGCCAGTTGAGCCAGGCGACGATCTTCGGCCTGGGCATCATGCCGTACATCTCGGCCTCGATTATCTTCCAGTTGCTGGGCAGCGTGTGGGGACCGCTCGAACGCTTGCAGAAGGAAGGTGAGAGCGGGCGGCGAAAGATCAACGAATACACCCGCTACGCCACCGTAGCGATTTGTCTTGTGCAAAGCTGGATGTATGTCAGCTACATGCGGAACATCAATCCAGAGTTTGCCGTCAACCAGGCCTCCGAGTTTCCCGAGCTGTCCCTCAGTTGGCAAATTGTCTGTGTACTCACCATGACCTGCGGCACCGTGTTCTTGATGTGGCTGGGCGAGCAGATCGACCAGTACGGCATCGGTAACGGTATCAGCCTGCTGATCATGGCCGGTATCCTGGCGCAGCTTCCCAACTCGCTGATCGACCAGCTTCGGCCGGTCTGGAACGAGGGGCTCCAACTGGGTGGCAATGCCGAGAAACTGGTCGTCATGGCCCTGCTGTTCGTGGCCGTGGTCGTCGGGGTGGTGTTCATGTACCAGGGCCAGCGGCGGATCACCACGCAAAGCGCCAAGCACGTTCGCGGCCGCCGCGTGTATGGCGGTACGCGGCAGTACCTGCCGTTGCGGGTGAACCAGGCGGGCGTGATGCCGATCATCTTCGCCAGCAGCCTGCTGCTGTTCCCGTCGATGATTTTCCAGTGGCTGGGTTGGTTTGAACTGGCGTCGTCGTTCCAGCGGGGAACGTCGTTCATCTACAACGTGGCCTACGTCGTTTTGATTTACTTCTTCTGCTACTTCTGGACGGCCATTACCTTCAATCCCAAGGATATGGCCAACAACCTGAAGGACTTTGGAAGTTTCATCCCAGGCTACCGGCCCGGCAAACGCACGGCCGACTACCTGGAAAAAGTCATGGTTCGGATCACCTACGTGGGGGCCGGCTTCTTGGCCGTGGTGGCGATCATTCCCACCATCGTCTCGACCTCGATGGGCGTCGATATGGCCACGGCCAGCTTCTACGGCGGGACGGGTCTGCTGATCGCCGTGAGCGTGGCGTTCGACCTGGTCCAGAAGATCGACAGCCACCTGGTGATGCGGAACTACAAGGGCCTGCTCGAAGGCTGACAGCAAGCGGCCACCCCGGGGTCATCCACGCCCGGCGGCCGGCCATGCGGACGGCGAGCCTCGTTGGATGAAGACAAGGCCCGTACAATTACGCCAAGTGGCGAGGCTGGGTAAGCCGATGGGCAAGGTGCCGCTTGACGGCCAGCCTTTGGCCCCTTTTCAAGCCCTGGGCAGCTAGGTACATTACATAATTTCCAACTTGGTACGGTCCCATGAAAGTTCGAGCCAGCGTTAAACGCATTTGCGACAAGTGCAAAGTCGTGAAACGGCGGGGAGTGGTCTTTGTGATCTGCTCCAACCCTCGTCATAAGCAGCGGCAGGGCTAACGGCCCAGCGGCCTTAAGAACCGTTCGCGGGAGAGTTTTCAGAGAGTAACAACTTATGCCTCGTCTTCTCGGCGTTGACATCCCCAATGATCGCCCTACGTGGGTTTCACTGACCTATCTGTACGGGATTGGGCCGTACACCGCGCGGGAGATCTGTCGCAAGGCAGGCGTGGACCCCAATCGTTTGGCGAAGGATATTCCCGAGGCCGAGGTTGCGCGGATCGCGGCGCTGCTGGACAATGAATACACGGTCGAAGGTCAGCTTCGGCGGCAGGTTGCCCAGAATATTGCCCGGCTTCGCGACATTGGTTGCTACCGCGGTTTGCGTCATCGGCGCGGTCTGCCGGTCCGCGGCCAGCGGACGCGAACCAACGCCCGTACCCGTAAGGGTCCCAAGAAGACGGTCGCCGGCAAGAAGGGCGTCAAGGACCTGCGTTGACCGGCCCCCCCGGTTGGGGGGGGCTGCCCTTTGCCTCGGCTTGCGTGTTGCGGTGGGCGGGGGCCGCTTGGCAGGGACTTGCAGATACGCAAGTGGCACAGTATGCAGTGGCACAGTATGCAGTGGCACTGTGGTGCCGCAGGCGGCAGGTTTCCGCCCGGCTGGCGCTGTCCAGGTGGGCCGCGCTGTTGGCTGGTCCGGCATGAGTCGTTCCGGTTGGCGGATTGGTGGGCTTATGGCCTGCCGGCGTGAAAGAAGTCGGCCTGAAAGGCAATGGCCCGCAGATAAGATTGGCTTGCGTCAGACAGCGTGCAGTGGCGGGCCGCAGGAGGCCTGGCGGTGGGCCTTGCGTCGTAAAGCCGGCGCGTAAGCCAATGGGGCAGACGAACATCCAAGCAAACAAGTTCGATACAGCATCGACCCATACAGAAACAGAATAGACTTCGGGAGAAGTTGAAGGTGGCCAAGGCAAAACGTCGCAAGATCCGCCGGAATGTCACGTTGGGAGTTGCCTATATTAAGGCAACTTTCAACAACACCACGGTGACGATTACCGACAACCGTGGAGATACGCTGTGCTGGGCTAGCGCCGGCACTTGCGGCTTCAAAGGCAGCCGCAAGAGCACGCCGTTTGCCGGCCAGTGCGCCGCGCAGCAGGCTGCCGAAAAGGCGGCCAAGTTCGGTGTCAAGGAACTTGAAGTTCGGGTGAAAGGCCCCGGGAGCGGCCGCGAGAGTGCGATCACCGCGCTCGAAGCGGCCGGCATGACCATCAAGTCGATTGAGGACATTACCCCGTTGCCGCACAACGGCTGCCGGCCGCCCAAGAAGCGCCGCGTCTGACTCGCGGCGGCATGGTGAGTTCGGCTGCCTTGTCCCGGCGTTTGGGGGCGGCGGTCAGGTGTGCCTGCAGGCCGGGCCGGGTGCATGGCTACAGTTCATCGCAGTCGCCGCTGATGGAATGCCCGGCGGTACCCGCGGTGGCTGACCCGAGTCGCCACGTTTGGTGGGGGGGCAGTCGGCATGGCAAGGCGAGCGGCTTGTGGCCCGATTTGGCGGCAAGCAAATTCTCGACGGTCAACAGAAATTTAGGCATACTCAGCGTTTGCACACTAGGTTCGCGGACGGTTTTGGCCTGTGCCAGCAGCGTCGCGTGCGGCCTCAGATTTAACCCAGGGGGGTTATCAATGCGTATTCGTTGGCGCGGTTTGGAGCTTCCCAGCAACGTCCAGTGCGAGCGATCGACCCTCACGCCCACGTTTGGTCAATTCATTGCCGAGCCGTTTGAGCGCGGTTTTGGCGTCACGATTGGCAACAGCCTGCGGCGGATTCTTCTGTCGAGCATCGAAGGCAGTGCCATCACGCAGATCAAGATCCACGGCGCCCAGCACGAGTTCACCACGCTGCCGGGCGTCATGGAAGACATCACCGACATTGTGCTGAACGTCAAGTCGCTGGTGGTCAAGAACCACAGCGAAAGCACCAAGGTGCTCCGCATCGAGAAGAACACCAGCGGCGTGGTTACCGGTGCTGACGTGCAGACCGACGAATCGGTCGAGGTCATCAACAAGGATCACGTGGTCGCCACCCTCACCGAGGATGTGAGCTTCGTTGTGGAGATGGTGGTCGAGAACGGCCGCGGCTACGTGCCGGCCACGGAGCACAGCCCCAACGTGCAGGAGATCGGCATTATTCCGATCGACGCCGTATTCAGCCCGGTTACCAAGGTTCGGTACGAGATCGAGGAAACCCGCGTCGGTCAGAAGACCAACTACGACCGGTTGATTCTCGATATTCATACCGATGGTTCGATCGGCCCGGAGATGGCCCTGGTCGAGGCGGCCAAGATTCTCCGCAAGCACCTCAACCCGTTCGTGCAGTACAGCGAAATGGGTCCGGCCGTGTATGCGGAGGCTCGCTCGACGCAGGCTCCGGCGGTGGGCGATGCCGACCTGGAAAGCAAACTCAACATGCCGCTGGCCGAGTTGAATCTGTCGGTTCGGGCGATGAACTGCCTGGAATCGGAGATGATGACGACGGTTCGCGACCTGGTGTCCCGGTCGGAAGACCAACTGCTGGAAGTGCGCAACTTCGGCGAAACCACGCTGAACGAAGTCCGCAGCCGGTTGGCCGACCTGGGCCTGCGACTTGGCATGCGGGTCAATCCGCCCAGCCGCAGCATTTTCTAGACCTGAATTTGCCAGGCCTGAACAGGGCGTGAGTTATTCGCGGGGGGAGCGACGAGGTCGAGGCGCTTGTTGGGAGTGCCGGGCATCGTCGGTTGGAAGGAAAACAAGGTTTTAACAACAAAGCGATGGGCGGTGGGCTGCCGGGAATAGCGCCGGGCAACCCCCTCTCGGATGTCGCGGAACGGCCCAGGCGTGGAGCTGTTCCCCAGCCAGACGAAAGACGGAACCATGCGTCACCGAAAGCGCGGTCGCAAGCTGGGTCGTGGTCCCAGCCACCAGAGGGCACTGTTGCGCAACCTGGCCAGTGCCCTGTTTCTCACCGAACGTGAGGTCGACGAGTTTGAAGAGAATCCGCCCAAGGTGAAGGGCCGGATCGTCACCACGCTGGCCAAGGCGAAGGAAGTGCGCCCGCTGGTCGAACGGTGCATCACGATCGCCGTCAAGGGCCTGAGAGCCGAGTCGGAAGCCTCGCAGTACGGCACCGATGCCGAGCCAGGCTCCACCGAGTGGAAGCAGTGGCGGGAAAGCGAGCAGTGGCAGAAGTGGAACGCTGCGATCGCGCCGGCTGTGTTTGCCCGCCGCCGCGTGCTGCAACTCATCGGTGACAAGAAGGCCGTCCGGGTTCTGTTTGAGGAAGTGGCCGAGCGGTTCGAGGACCGGCCCGGCGGGTACACCCGGATCATTCGCCTGGCCAAGCCGCGTTTGGGCGATGCGGGCGAGCAGGCCGTCTTGGAGTTTGTAGGGGTCCGCGACCGCGTGCAGCGCAAGTCCGAAGCACCCGCGTTCGATAACGATCGCGACGAGCGGGAAGAAACGAGCACCCCGGCCGCCGAGGCCGCCACCGAAACCACTACCACCGAAACCACCGCGGAAAGCGGCGACAGCGGCAACCAGGGCGAAACGGCCCAGGGTTAGGGGCGCGGCTAATCGCAGGTCACCGCCCCGATAGCAGGCGGCGCCACCCGGCTTGAGGAAGGATCCCGTGGGCGGCTCAAAACCGGTCATCGGCTTCAACTTCACGGCCCAGATGGAGGCCCTGTGCCGGCATGCCGTGCAAAACGTGGAGCTGCTTGCGCATGTCGATATGGACGCGGTAGCGGTCACCTATCGGCAGACGCGCAAAGCGGTATCGCACGGTTTGCAGGCCTGCCTCACGCCATTGCGGTTCGAGAACGGGGCCCTCGAAATGGTGCAGGGCAATCGCCGCTGGCAGATGCCGCGGATCATCGGCCCTGGCGGCCAGGAACTGCTCTACATTCTCAGCTTCTATCTGCCGCGGTTCCTGGATCGGACGTTCCGCGACAAGCTCGTGACCATCTTTCACGAACTGTGGCATATCAGCCCTGCCTTCGACGGCGATCTTCGCCGGCACGAGGGCCGCTGCTACATGCATAGCGCTCGCCAGGCGGATTTCGATGCCCATGCCGAGTCGCTGGCCGACACTTGGCTGGCGAGTGACCCGCCCGTCGAACTCTACGACTTTCTCAAGTTCAACTTCCGGGAGTTGGTCGCCCGGCACGGCGGCGTGTACGGCGTGAAAGCCGCCGTTCCCAAGCTGGTCGCCGCTCCGCGGTAGGACCAGCAGCGACGGACCCTTACCGCGGCGGCCGGCTCATTCTGCCAGGGCCGATTGCAGCGCCGCCTTGAGTTCCGGCGGCAATTCCATCGCCTGGGGCGGTTCATAAAGCCGGCGAATGAAGTTGCGGTGCCAGCGGCTGGGGGCATGCCGCACCCAGCCGTGCCGAGCCATCAGCCGGTCGGTCAGCCGCACATTGGCCGCATCGCACAGCAGGGCTTCACAACCCTTGATGGCTGCGACCTGGTCCAACAACCGCAGGGCCTGATGCAGCGTCGCGAGTCGTACTTCCGGCGTGGCAATCCAGAACTTCACCGCCAGGAACTGAGGGAACTGCCGCGGCTGGTTGAAGTAGATCCAGCAGCGATCGCCCGGCCGGTTGCGTCGTCGCCACTGCTTCCACGCTACGAATTCCTGGATGGCGAACAGCTTGGGCCAAGGGCGAAACCGGAGCCTGGCCAAACGCTCGTCGGCAACCTCGAGCACGCCATACCGGCGCCGGCGGACCACCGCCGCTTGGGCGTCCAGATCGGTTACGGTTTCAAACATCGGCATCGTGTCGCCAACAGTTGGTCATGTGTCGAATCGGCCCCCTGCGGTGCCAGCCGCGCCGGCATCGCAGGCGAGCCAAAGGCGGTTGAACACTATCGCAACCATACCTTGCGGTGCCGGTGGCTTGGGGAGGTACCGCCGGCGGTCCCCGCGGGCTATCGCCCGGTGCATTCGGCACAATTGGAAAATTCCCGGCCTGTGGCACTGCTGCCAGCCCGTGGGTTGCACACCAGCCTCTGGCGCCGCGAGCCTGGAGTTTGTTGCAACCTCGGATTGGGGGGGCGATGATACAACGCGCCGGGCGGCCGCGGTCGTCCGGGCCGTCGGCAGCCAGCGATAGCCCCACCTTTATTTTCCGGGGGAGCGACCATGACCCGTTCCACGACCTCGTTGCGATTTCTACTGGCATGCCAACCACGGCTGGCCGCCTGGATGATGGCGCTGGTCTGGGGCGCATTGGCAACGGATACTACCCTGGGGCAAGCAAAGCTTCCCGACCCCGTGCCCGGCGTGGAGCGGCAACCGTTGGAAGCCCAAGTGAAGCGCGTCGCCCAAGCCTGGAAGCTGGCCACTGGCGTTTCGCTGCCCGCCGAGCGTGGGAAGGCACTGGAGGCCGCCTTGGCCATGCCCTCGGGCAAGGCGGCCGACGACGATCGCGCCGTGGCGGCCATCCAGCAAGCGCTCGATCCGCTGTGCCTGGCGATCGTCAACATCAATCCGGAAAGCCGCGTCACGGTTTCCCGGGGACCTGCCTCGGCCCAACTGATGCAGCATGGCTGGCGGAGCTTCTTGGTGAAGGTGGAGAACGAGGCGGGCGTCACCGCGGCACTGCGCTGTCAGAGCCCCAACGCGGTCGATCCCCGGCGGTCGAGCAACGCGCCCCGGCCGGAACCGCCCGATCCGCCGGTCAAGGTGGCCGACAACTGGTTGGGCATCGAGCGGTTCCAGTCGCAGCCGCTGACCGAGAGCCTGAGCGGGTTGGAGGTCGAGTATTGCATCGTTTCGCTCTACAGCCGCGATGCCGGCCGCCGCGAAGCCAAGCTGCTGTTCGACGTGGGCCAAGGCACGCAAGACCTGGGTTTTCGCAACGAATTGAACATTTTGTTCTCGTGCGAGCCGGCGGTAGAAGTGGTGTTCGACGTGATCGACGACGACGGCAAACCGGTGATGGGCCAGTTTGTGATTCGCGATGCCCAGGGCCGCATCTACCCGGCGCTCACCCGGCGGCTGGCTCCCGATATGTTTTTCCACGAGCAGATTTACCGGGCGAGCGGCGAGAAGGTGCTGCTCCCGCCCGGCAAGTACACGGTGACCTACACCCGGGGGCCGGAGTATGAAATCCTGCAGCGCGAGCTGACCGTCCCGCGGCACAACCCTGACCAGGGCCCGCACCAGGAATCGTTCCGGCTGAAACGGTGGATCGAAATGGCGAACTTCGGCTGGTTTTCAGGCGACCACCACGTCCACGCGGCGGGCTGCAAACACTACGACGTGCCCAGCCAAGGCGTGCGGCCCGAGGATATGATGCGGCACATCCAGGGCGAAGACCTGAACGTGGGCTGCGTTCTGAGCTGGGGGCCGTGCTGGTACTTCCAGAAGCAGTTTTTCACCGGGCAGGTGGATCGGCTTTCAACGCCGCGCCACCTGATGCGGTACGATGTCGAAGTTTCTGGCTTTCCCTCGCAGCATGCCGGCCACCTGTGCCTGCTGCGCTTGAAGGACGACGATTACGAGTATCCCGAAGATGTCCGGTTCGATTGGAACTTCCGCGGCGAGCGAGGGCATTTTGCCGGCCGCAAGACCGAGCAGATTGGCGAGTGGCCGAGTTGGGACTTGCCGATCCTTCGCTGGGGTAAGGCGCAAGGCGGCGTGGTGGGCTTCTCGCATAGCGGGTGGGGGCTGAAGGTGGATGCCGACCGCCTGCCCACCTACGAAATGCCGCCGTTTGACGGCATCGGGGCCAACGAATACATCGTGGACGTGACGCACGACGTCTGCGATTTCATCTCGGCCGTCGATACGCCCAGCGTTTGGGAATTGAACATCTGGTACCACACGCTCAATTGCGGTTATACCTGCCGGATCAGCGGCGAAACCGACTTCCCCTGCATCTACGGCGA
>CAZEEG010000031.1:0-12740 GCA_964511065.1 uncultured Pirellulales bacterium
GAAACCGGTAGGTTTCCCAAATGGGTGGCGGATTCGTCGGTTGCGGTCGGTAGACGTCCCCAAACGGTAGCGCATTGGTCGGTTCCGACGGATAGAACCGGCCCTGCCAATTGGAACTGGGGGGACTGCCAATCCACTTCCAAACGGCGGGGCATCCCTGCTTTCGGCCGGTGGAATCGGCCGTGCAACGTGCCGCGCATCCGTCGGATGCGGCCGCTGAAACCGATCCTATGGTTTCTTGGGCCGGGGGACTCGGCTGCTGGATCGGCCGCGTTTCTTGCGCTGCCGGCCATATGACCGCTGCTTCACGGCCACTTCGCTTGCCTTCTTGCCGATGGAGTCGCGCACCTGCTCAATGCGGTCGCGCAAGGCGGCGGCCCGTTCAAACTCCAGGGCTTCGGCTGCGGCCAGCATTTCTGCCTGAAGCTCGTCGATGAATTCCTCGGTGATGATGTCGCTCTCATCGTTGCGGCCCACTGCCGCGTTGGCCTGGGCATGGGCGGCGGCTTCAGCCTCGATACCCGCCCGGATCGACTTGCGAATGGTGACTGGCGTGATGCCGTGCTGGCGATTGTATTCTTGCTGCATCGCCCTGCGGCGTTCGGTTTCGTCGATCGCCCGCTGCATGGAGTCCGTCACCTTATCGGCATACAGGATGACCTTGGCATTGACGTTTCGGGCAGCCCGGCCGATGGTCTGCATGAGCGAAGTTTCGCTCCGCAGGAAGCCTTCTTTGTCGGCGTCCATGATGGCGACCAGCGAAACCTCTGGCAGGTCAAGCCCTTCGCGCAGCAGGTTCACGCCCACCAGCACTTCAAATTTTCCTTCGCGCAGGTCGCGGAGCAGTTCCACCCGCTCGAAGGCATCCAGTTCGCTGTGCAGCCATTTGCAGGCGACCCCTTGCTCCTCGAAGTAGCCCGACAGGTCCTCGGCCAGCCGCTTGGTGAGCGTAGTCACCAGCACGCGCTCGCCCGCGGCGGTCCGTTCCCGAATCTGCTCCAACAGGTGAGGTACCTGTCCCCGGGCGGGTGAAACCTCGATTTCCGGGTCCAGCAGCCCGGTGGGACGAATCACCTGTTCCACGACTTCGCCGCCGGTTTGTTCCAATTCGTAGGGGCCCGGCGTGGCCGATACAAACACCACCTGGTGGCAGCGCTGCTCCCATTCCTCGAACCACAGCGGCCGGTTGTCCAGGGCGCTTGGCAGCCGGAAGCCGTGCTCCACCAGCGTTTCCTTACGGCTGCGATCGCCGGCGTACATCGCCCGAAGCTGCGGAATCGTCACGTGCGATTCATCGACAAACAGCAGGTAGTCCTGGGGGAAGAAGCTCAGCAGCGTGTGCGGGGGCGAGCCCGGTTCACGGCCGTCCATGTGGCGACTGTAGTTCTCAATGCCAGGGCAGTAGCCGACCTCGACCAGCATTTCCATGTCGAACCGGGTTCGGGCGTTGAGCCGCTGGGCCTCGAGCAGCTTGCCCTGTTGGCGGAGGATTTCCAGCCGCGCCTCAAGCTCGGCCCGAATCTGATCGACGGCGTCGGCCAATCGTTCCTCGGGCATCACGAAGTGCTTGGCCGGGTAGATGAACGCTTCGTCCTTGCGTTGCACGGTCTCGCCGGTGAGCGGATTGATGATGGCAATCTGGTCGATGTCGTCGCCCCAGAATTCCACGCGATAGGCGAACTCTTCGTAGCCGGGCCAGATTTCGACCACGTCCCCCCGCACGCGAAATTTGCCGCGGCTGAAGTCAACGTCGTTGCGGTCGTATTGAATATCGACCAGGCGAAGCAGCATCTTGTCGCGGTCTACGGTTTCGCCTACCCGCAACGGCACCATCATCGCCTTGTAATCGACCGGGGAGCCCAAGCCGTAGATCGAAGAAACGCTGGCGACAATGATCACGTCGCGGCGGCTCACCAGCGCGCTGGTGGCAGCCAGGCGCAGGCGGTCGATCTCCTCGTTGATCGATGCGTCTTTCTCGATGTAAATATCGCGCTGCGGGATGTACGCTTCCGGCTGGTAATAGTCGTAATAGCTGACGAAGTAATGGACCGCGTTGTGGGGGAAAAACTCGCGAAACTCGCTGTAAAGTTGCGCGGCCAAGGTCTTGTTGTGCGAAAGCACCAGCGTGGGGCGCTGTACGGCCTGGATGACGTTGGCCATGGTGAACGTCTTGCCCGACCCGGTCACCCCCATCAACACCTGGTGGCGGTTGCCGGCCGCGATGCCGTTGACCAGGGCTTCGATCGCCTGGGGCTGATCGCCGGCGGGCGAAAACGGACTCACGAGTTCAAACGACACGGGGAACTTTCCTGTGGGACAGCGGTCAAATCGTGGGGGGCGGCAAACCTCGCGAGGAAGCGTCGCCGGGGCGACCGGCGGGTGATTTTAGGCGCGGCAGGTGGGAAATTCCAGCGAATCGTCCGGCGGCAGCAACCTTGAGAATACGCCGAAACGGCTCCTGCGGCCATGCAAACCACCAGTGGGGCGGTCGCCCCGCTCCCCCCGCTCCGCTGCCTCGCACCCCGGCCCGGCGCAATCTATAATGGTGCTGATAAGGTTGCAGACGCCGCAGTTGCCGTAATCGTTGTGCGGGCCGCACTTTGCCCTCGCGGCCGCGACGGTTCGGCAAAATGGGGTTGGTCCTTCCCTCGTGTTCTTGCCCGGCAGGAGTAACATGGCCAGGTCGCTAAACTCGCTGAGGATGATCATCGCCGGAGTGTTGTTGGGCGCGCTGGCAAGCCAGGCCGCGGCTGACGAAACGCCGGGGAGCATCGAATCACGCTTCCTGAAGAACGTGCGACAAGTGACATCCGGCTTCGAGAAGGCCGGCGAAGGTTACTTCTCGCCCGACGGCAAGCAGATCATCTACCAGGCAACGACCAGGGAGTACCCCTTCTACCAGATCTATCGGCAACCGTTGGCAGGCGGCGAGCCCCAGTTGGTCAGCACCGGACGGGGCCGCACCACGTGCGCTTATTTCTCGCCCGATGGCAAGAAGATTCTCTTTGCTTCCAGCCACCTGGATCCCAAGCTGGATCAGACCGAGGCCGCGGCCATCCGTCAGGCGGAAGAAGACCGCCGCTCGGGCACCCGCCGCCGCTACAGTTGGGATTTTGATCCCTACATGGATATTTACGAGGCCGACCTGGACGGCGGAAATCTCAAGCAGCTAACCAAGGAATATGGCTACGATGCCGAAGGCGCCTACAGTCGCGACGGCAAGCAGATCGCCTTCTGCTCGATGCGCGACGGCGATGCCGAACTGTACGTGATGAACGCCGACGGTACCGGTGTTCGGCGGCTGACACATGCCAAGGGCTACGACGGCGGCCCGTTTATCTCGCCCGACGGCAACTGGATCGTGTATCGCACCGACCGCAAGCGGGCCGAGTTTCTGCAGATTCACGTGATCGGGATTGACGGGCAGAACGACACGGCCCTGACCGACACCAACGGTGTGAACTGGGGGCCATACTGGCATCCCACCGAGCCGTATATCATTTGGTCGGGCGCCGACCATTCCGATCCCACCAAGCGGCCCAATTACGATCTCTACCTGGCCCGCTACCACGTCAAGGACGGCAAGTTCAGCATTGATGAGCCGATTCGGGTAACGGACAGCCCGGCCGCTGACGTGCTGCCCGTGTTTTCGCCCGACGGGAAGAAGCTGATGTGGACCAGCACGCGGACGGACGACCGTTCGAGCCAGCTTTTCATTGCCGACTTTGTGCTGCCGTAGGTTGAAACAGCGGCAAGTCTAGCATACGTGCCACCTCAACGGCGTGGACCACGGCGCTGCGAGTCGGTCGCGGCCGGCAGGGCAGAATCTGTGGAGAACCGACAAACGTCCAAACGGTGGCCTGACCGTCGATTGCGGCCGGGTAGAACCGGCCCTACGTGTGCGTGCGCGGCGGGTACCACTGCAAGAATCGAATCCCCACGTCGCTCTCAGATACCCGGCCGCTGCTACTCCGTAGCCACGCTGCGGTATAGCGGCATGTGGCGGTAGTACACTTCCAACGTGCAGATGGAGAGGGCGGTTTGATACAGTCGGCCGCCGGTGCTGCTGTGGGGGCCGTGAGGTGTCCAGCTTCCTGCCTCGGGGCCTTTCTTCACTTGCGTATGCACCAGCAGATCGCGCATGCGGGGGTTCCATTCTTCCCAGAAGCTGCCGCCCAGGTGGTGCATCACTTGCGTGGCATAGTACCAGTAGTAGATGCTTTGTTTACCTTCCCGGCTGTGGTGCGATCCGCCGTCCAACGCGGGAGAATGCTCAACGATCAGCCGCCGGGCTCCCTTGAGCAGGGCCGGGTGGTTGGCGGGCCAGCCGCTGTACTGGCGGCATAACAGGGCCTCGGCGGTCATGGTGAAGGTGCCGGGTGAGCCCCGCATGTAGCCGTAGTAGGATCCGTCGTATTCGGTCTGGACGCGGTCGAGAAACAGGTTCGCACGCTCGAACACTTCGCGCGGGACTTCGAGGTAGGCCATCTGGGCACTGCGCAAGGCCATTAACTGCCAGCCCACGATGCTGGTGTCGCCGGGCTCGCCTGGGCGATACCTCCAGCCGCCTCCGCTGTGTTGTGCCCGGACGATGAAGTCGATCGCCAGTTGGGCCGGCGCCCGGAGCTTGGAATCTTGTGTCAAAGCGTAAGCTTCGCAGAGTGCGATGGCGGCCTGGCCGTGGGCGTACATCCGCCCTGTCCCGTGGCCCATCAAGCTGCCCGATGGCTCCTGGTGCTTCACGAGCCAGTCGAGTCCTCGCTTGACGACCTCTTGAAAGCGCCCCCGGAGATGGGTTTCGCCAGCTCCTTGAAACGCCAACAGGGCCATGGCCGTGGCAGCCGTATCGCTGCGGGCCCCCGGGTTGCTGAACGAACCATCCAGGCTCCAGCTACCGTCGGGGTTTTGGTGGCGGGCGAGCCATTCCAGACCGCGGGTGACGGCGGCCTCGCTCTCGATGGTGCCGCCTTCGGCCATGGCGATCGCGGTTCGAGCGGCCGGGTTGCGGCCGGCAAACATGGATGCCCCGCCGCCCGGTAGTCCCGGCGTGGCAACGGTTGGCTGGAGGTCGCCGAGCGCTTCGCCAAGCGACAATTGCTCGAAGGGCGTGCTGACCTCGGCCACGGGCTGTTCAATGATTTCCTCGACCGGATCCGGTTCCCCGGCGTCGGCAAACTCGATCGGGTCGGTTTGCAACTCGTCTTCAAATTCGCCGTCGAGGTTGGTGCTATTCACCTGGGTGGAAAGCACCAGGAACCGTGGGCCGGGCTCCTCGTATTCGAGCCACACGGTCGCCAGCAGGATCAACAGCGCCATGTGAATCAACAGGCTGATGAGCCACGCCGGCAGCGATCGCCACCATTGCCGCAGCCATTGGGAGAACTCGCCCTGCTCGCTAATCTCGGCCAGTTGGGAGCGGATGCGGCCCGGCTTCTCCGCGGCCAGCCGCCGCCGGCGCTGCCCGGCGGGTGCCACTTGAGGTTGCGGCAAATACGCTGGTTGGGTTGGCTGTGGAGGAGGTGGGAGTTGCGGCGAGGGCGGTGCTGGTGCCGCGGCAGGCGGTGCCAGGGCCGTGGGTTCCGCGGCCAGGCTGGCTGGTACCGTATCGGTCAGGCTCGCCTGTTGCTGAGGTGGCCCCGACTCGGCCGCATCCAGCAGCCCGTGCGACTCCAACAGCCGCAGGGCCTCTTGTTCCTGTTCTTCGGTCAATTCGATGCTGGTGCCGCAACGCCAGCAGTCGGCCAGCATCAGCCAAAGCCGGATGGACATGGGCGAGCCGCAGCCAGGGCAGGCGCACGCCAACACATCTCCGTCGAGCCAAAATGCACCAACGGTCTTGGGGCGCCCCTGAGTATGTTCCCCCGGCACGGCATACTCCATGCTGTTGTCCGTCGACGACATGAATGATCCGTCTAATGGAGTGGCGGAAGCGGGCGCACGTTCACGCGTTGATGGGCACGCGCTGACTGGAAGTCGAGAAGGGTGACGCTAATTGTACCAAATGCCGGCAAGGGGATGCAAAGAGCAGCCGGATCGCCGCCGGGCATGAAGCGGGCTACGCGCGCGAAGAACACGCCGCGTAGCCCAGCGACACACCCCGGCAAGTTGGCCGCGTCGCACCATGCAGCCATGGGACGACGTTTTCGCAGGGAAGTGCGCAGCCCCCGGTTCGCTGCCGGCCAGTGTGCCATCCGCTGGGCCGTCACACGCGCGCCGGGGGGCGAGGGTGAAGGCCAAGCACGAGCGGCGGCAGCGTCCTACAGAGCGCGGCGGTACTTCTTTTTCTTCCGAGCAGGAGCGGCGGCTGGCGGGGCAGCAGCAACCGCACCCGGTGGCGGTGCCGCCACGGCGGCTTCAGGTTCAGGCTTCGCGGCCGATACCGCAGCGGCCTCGGCGGCGGCGCCATCGGTCACCGCCGCGGCGCTGGTGGTGTGGAAGCCTTCGATCTCGTCACGCTTCAACAGTTGATTGATCCGCATTTCGATCCGTGTCAGTTCGTTGCCTTCCTCGGGCGAAACGAACGTGTAGGCTACGCCGGTGCGGCCCATTCGGCCGGTACGGCCCACGCGATGAACGTAATCGTCGGAAAACTGCGGAATGTTGTAATTGATGATGTGCGAAATGCCGCTGACGTCGATCCCGCGGCCCACCACATCGGTCGCGACCAGAAACCGCACGCGGCCGTTGCGGAAGGCCTCCATCACCCGGTCGCGCACTTTCTGGGCCAGGTCGCCGTGGATACAGTCCACGCCTTCGAGCTTCTTGCTGAGCATCCGGCAGACGCGATCGGTTTCGCGCCGGGTGCGGCAAAATATGATGGCCTGCTGCGGCTGATCGCGTTCCAACAGTTTCAGCAGCAACTCGAATTTGCGGTTGCCATCGACCGTGAAATAGTACTGGTCGATGGTGTCGACCGTGATCTCGGCCGGCGAGAAATTCAGGGTTTCCGGGTCACGCATGTACCGCTGGGCCAGGCGCGCCACCGGAGGCGGCACCGTGGCGCTGAGCAGCAGCGTTTGCCGCTCCTTGGGGCAGCGGCGAAGGATCTTTTCGATATCCGGCCGAAAGCCGATATCCAGCATCCGGTCGGCTTCGTCCAGTACCGCGATCCGAAGGTCATCCAGGTTGAGCGTGCCGCGGGAAAGGTGATCCAAAACACGGCCTGGTGTGCCGACGACACAATCGGCTCCGCGCTTGAGTTTATCGATCTGGCCCTTGAGCGGTTTGCCGCCGTACAAGGCCACCGTCCGGGCTTTCCGCCCATGCGACAGTTTGGTGAACTCGTCGCGCACCTGCACGGCCAATTCGCGGGTGGGGACCAGGACCAGGGCCTGGGGCCCCTCGCCCCGTTTGCGTTTGGCAAGCCGTTCGAGAATGGGGATGACGAACGCGGCCGTTTTGCCGGTGCCGGTTCGGGCTTGAGCCATCACATCCACGCCTTTCAAGGCGAGGGGAATCGTGCCGGCCTGAACGGGGGTAGGGCTCGTGTAACCTGCTTTCTCCAGCGCCGACATCATTGCCTCTGAAAGGCCCATGCTCTCAAAGTCGGCAACGGGTTCGCCGTTGGAGTCGGGCTTCGAGGGCGCACGCGTCGTTTCTGTCTCCGACATATAAACCGAATGGGGTGAAATGGGGGTGAGGGGGAATGCCAACGCGCGGGGGGCTCCCCCGCTAAACGTGAATCCTGCGCTTACCTAATCATTTGCCATTATGCCGGAGATACCAGTGCCACGCTATCCAGTTACCGCAGTTGAAGATGCGGAATTTCCGGTAATTCCGCGGTTTTCGGTCCGCGGCACCGCCTGCCGGGCCGGCACCGCCGCAGCCTTACGGGTAACGCGCGGTAGCGCCTCGCACCCAACAGGAGCCGAGTAGGCCGCGCAAGAGGCGCTGATCGGCGCGGGGACCGTAATCGACGCTAGTGACTAGAGTTAGCGAAAATGTGCACCGGTTCATAGCGCGGCTGCGCGTAACGTTTGCTGCCTACCGTCCAAGTCTCTGGGGACAACATGCCCCAGTTTGCCGGGATGGCGGTCGTCGAAACACCACCGGACGACCGTTTTCTGGACGGCCCGAACCAGGCCCGGCTATACTGGCGGCCGCTCCCCCCGACCTGCTGGGAATGCATGGCGAAAGGCATGGAACGAGCCAGCCAGGATAAGCGCTTTCGGCGCAAAAGTTTAGGGAAATGCGCCGGCAGCACCCGGCGATGGTAAGCCTATCGGGGCCGATGCCCTGGTGTGAGTTCGGGCGATGTGATCGCTGCCGGGGGGCTTTTCAGGCTGTTGGAATGGGCCGGTCTTTTCATCATGAGATGCCACCTCGAGGACGACAGTTATGAGCCGCATGTTGCCAGGCTGCCGTAGCTTCTTTAACCATTTGCGGTGCGATCGCCGCAGCCTGTTGAAGGTGGGCATGCTGGGCACGGCCGGATTGTCGCTGCCCCAGTTGCTGCGGCTCCAGGCCCAAGCGGCCTCGCAAGGCCGGCCGGCGAAACGCGAGCATTCGGTCATCATCCTTTGGATGCGCGGCGGTCCCAGCCAGTTTGAAACCTGGGATCCCAAGCCGGATGCCCCGGTCGAAATTCGCGGCGAGTTCTCGCCCATCTCGACGGCGGTGCCGGGCATCTACATCAACGAGCACCTGCCGCGCTCCGCCGCCTTGATGGAGAAGTGGTCGATCATCCGCAGCATGCACTTTCGCCCCGAGGATGGCCGCACGGATCACTCCACGGGCGACCAGGTTTGCTTTACAGGCTACCCTGCCGTGCCACCGGCCGATGTCAACATTTACCCGAGCATCGGTTCGGTGGTGAAGCGGCAGTTGCAGGATCAGCGGCCGGAACTACCAACTTATGTGATGGTTCCCCGGAACATTCCCGGCACAGGGGCCGGCTATCTGGGCCCGGCCTGGGAACCGTTTGAAACGCAGGCCGATCCGGCCAGCGGCGGCACGTTCCGGATTCCCAACCTGGGGGTATCGGAGGCGTTGAACCGGCAGCGTTTGGTGCAGCGGCGGCAATTGATGGAGCATCTCGATCAGTTCAACCGCACCGCCGATCCGACCGGGCAGATGGACGCCATCGACGATTTCCACACCCAGGCGCTGGAGATGATTACCGGCCCCGCGGCCCAACAAGCGTTCGACCTGGACAGCGAACCGGCCGAGGTCCGCGAGCGGTACGGATTTTTTGAGCCGTTCCGTTCGCGTGTTCGTGCCGGCGGCGATGCTCCCAACTGGCCGCAGCGGATGCTGCTTGCGCGGCGGTTGGTGGAAGCCGGTGTGCGGTTGGTCACGGTGGACTGCCGCTGGTGGGATACGCACGAAGACAATTTCTGGTCGCTCAAGAACGGCTTTCTGCCACGTTGGGACCAGGCGTTCTCGGCCCTGCTGGAAGACCTCGATAGCCGCGGCCTGCTCGAAACGACCATGGTGCTGGCCTGGGGCGAGATGGGCCGCACGCCGCGGATCAATGCGGCAGCAGGACGCGACCACTGGCCCGACGTGATGAACGTGGCCGTGGCTGGCGGCGGAATCCAGGGCGGCCGTGTGATTGGCAGTTCCGATAGTCACGGTGCCCGCCCCAAGGACAATCCCAAGATTGTGCAGGATATGCTCTGCACACTGTATCGCCACCTGGGCATCGACACCACGGCCCAATACCTGGATCACGCGGGCAGACCGCATCCGGTGCTTCCCGCCGGTGAACCGATCGTCGAGTTGTTCTAAGGCGATTGTCGGGGGCCGTGCCGGTTTCACCGGGCAAACAAACCGTGGCGTGGTCTGATCGCCAACGAACCGCCAAGCACCGCCGCGCGAGGATTCGCGGGCGGTACGGCAGCTTTTGCCGGGCAGCCGAGCAAGAATCGCGAACGTGCCCTCGGTTGTTGGCTCCCGGTTGGTAGCCCTGGTGCTTCGCCGGTTAAGCTTCGCTGCGCGCCACAGGCGATTTCAGGCCGCGCTGCATCTCGTAGGCCGTGATTTTCTCTTCGTGCTGCAAGGTCAGCGCGATATCGTCCAGCCCATTCAGCAGGCAGTGGCGTCGGAAGTCGTCCACTTCAAAGTTGACGGTCAGGCCGTGGTCATCGCGCACTTGCCGGGCTTCCAGATCGACCGTCAGTTGATAGCCGGGATGCTGGGCCACGCGCTGGAACAGTTCATCCATCACGCTATCGGGCAGCTTGACCGGCAACAGGCCGTTCTTGAAGCAGTTGTTGTAGAAGATGTCGGCAAACGATGGAGCGAGGATCGCCCTGAACCCGTAATCGGCCAACGCCCACGGGGCGTGTTCGCGACTGGAACCGCAACCAAAATTGCGTCGCGCCAACAGGATGCTGGCCCCGCGATATTCAGGCCGGTTGAGTTCGAACTCGGGGTTCTCCGAGCCGTCCTCGCGGAACCGCCAGTCGAAGAACAAGAATTGACCAAAGCCGGTCCGCTCAATCCGCTTGAGAAACTGCTTGGGAATGATCTGGTCGGTATCGACATCCACTCGATCGAGCGGAGCAACCAGGCCGGTGTGCGTGGTGAAAGGCGTCATCGTCGGTAGGTAACTTTTCAAGCGGGAAACGGAACGGTGCCTGAAACTTGGGGGCCGCGGGTAACGCTACGCCTGCCCACGGGCCAGGCGGTGGAAACGCTCCTTCAGATCGCGGGTGACGGGGCCGGGGGTGCCCGAACCAATCGCGCGGTTGTCGATCTTGACCACCGGGACCACCTCGGCGGCCGTACCGGTGAGGAAGCATTCGTCAGCCACGTAGATATCGTGCCGCGTCAGGGGGCATTCGACCACCGTGCGGCCCGACTCGCGGGCCAATTCGATGACGGCATCGCGGGTGATGCCGCCGAGGATGCCTGCATCGAGCGAAGGTGTGTAAAGCACGCCGTCGCGTACGATGAAGATATTATCGCCGGTACACTCGGCCACTTCGCCCTTGATGTTGAGCATCAAGGCTTCGACACATCCGGCCTTCAGGCCTTCGATCTTGGCCAGGATGTTGTTCAGGTAATTGAGTGACTTGATGCGGGGGTTGAGCGCGGCCGGATGGTTGCGGATCGTGCTGGCCGTGACAATCTCCAGGCCCTTCTCGTAATACTCATCAGGGTATAGCGAGATCTTATCGGCAATGATGATGACTTGGGGATCGGAGGTCCGGTTGGGATCGAGCCCTAGCGTTCCGGCCCCGCGGGTGACCACCAGGCGAATGTACCCGTCCACCAACTGATTGGCCGCGACGGTATCGTTCACCGCTTGGGCCATCTCGTCCTGCGAGATGGGGATCTCCAGCCAGATTGCCCGGGCCGAATCGTAGAGTCGACGAACATGCTCGGCCAGGCGGAAAACCTTGCCTCCGTAGCTGCGCATGCCTTCGAACACGCCGTCGCCATAGAGCAAGCCGTGGTCGTAAACGCTGACCTTGGCGTCTTCTTTGTCGTAAAGCGTGCCGTTGATGTAGACCTTAGACATGCGACGGGTTTTCCACTGCAAGCGGACAGGCGCAAGACATCAGGAGCAAAGTCGATGCCAGCCGCGGGGGGCGGGTAAAGGCCAGCACAATCCCTGGCGGCACCTCGGCCGCTCGACCACAGAACGTCCAGGCACCGGGCACCACGACTCACCCCCTGCATTGGCCGGGGGAAAGATGGTCGGTGCCGCTGCCGGCGTCCGGAGGGAACTACGGCGAGCACGGTGGTCCAATAAGAGACCGGGCGGTCCGTCGGAGTTCGCGCCGATTCATAGGTCGTTCCGGCCCGTTGCCTGGGGCGAATTCCGGAAGTCTAAAGCAGCTTTAGACTTCCATGGTTTGCCGGACAAGGTCCGCCGCGCAAGGATCAATAGCCGTTCACCTGGCCGTCGACCAATTGCACCACGCGATCCGCCTGCGAAGCGATGGCAGAATCGTGGGTCACCATGACTATAGTGAGGTTCGCCTGGGTGTTCAAGGAGCGGAGCAGCTCCATGATGCCCTGGCCAGTGCGGCCGTCGAGGTTGCCCGTGGGCTCGTCGGCCAGCAGCAATTGAGGCTGCGAGATCAAGGCCCTGGCGATGGCGGCACGCTGCATTTCACCGCCCGACAGTTCGCGCGGGCGATGCTTGAGCCGATGCCCTAGCCCTACGGTTTCCAGCAGCGACTTTGCCCGCTCGACCAGTTGCCGCCGCTGGAGGCGGTAGCGGAAATAACCGTGGGTGATCATCAGCGGCGCGAGCACGTTTTCCAGGGCGGTCAGCTCAGGCAGCAGGTGATAGAACTGGAAGATCATTCCCAGGTCTTGATTGCGCAGCCGATCGCGTTGGCGCGTGGAAACATGGTCAATCCGCTGGCCGTTGAACCAGATTTCGCCGCTGTCGGGACGGTCGAGCGTGGCCAGCAGATGCAATAAGGTGCTCTTGCCTGAACCGCTTTGACCGATGACTCCCAGCAGTTCGCCAGGGCGTACTTCTAAATCCACTCCGCGCAGCACCGGCACCTCGTGTTTGCCGCGGCGGTAGGTCTTCTTGAGATTGATGGCCTGCAGCAAGATGTCGGCCTCTGGCCGGGGGGAGGGGTTGCGCGCGGCACCACGGCGCGGGCGTGCTCGCTCGCTCGTTGCCGTCGAGGCAGCGCCGGCGGGCATGGCAGCAGTTGGGCCATCGAGCACGCGGCGATCGTGTTCAGTGCTATCTTGCGCCGGGTCATTGTGCGCCGGGTCATCATGTCGGGAGCCGGCCGCGCGCGGCGGCGTGGCCGTATGTCCGTGAG
>CAZEEG010000031.1:12840-15766 GCA_964511065.1 uncultured Pirellulales bacterium
GGGTCATCATGTCGGGAGCCGGCCGCGCGCGGCGGCGTGGCCGTATGTCCGTGAGGGCCTGCCAAATGTTGCGAAGGTGGCTTACTCATCGTGCAGGGCCTCCGCCCAACCGTAGGGTCTGCTCCGCCGACCACAACCAACCCAAGCCAGGCTTACTCATACCGCAGGGCCTCCACGGGGTGGAGCCTCGCGGCGCGCAGCGCCGGCAACACGCTGGCCGCCACGGCAATGGCGAGTGCCCCGGCGACGATCCAGGCCACCGTCCAAGGGTTCACGTCGGTGGGAATCTCGTAGAAGTAATAAATCGACGGGTCGAACACCACTTGCCCGGTTGCCCGGCCGAGCCAGGCTCGGATTTCGTTGATGTAGCGGACGAACAACAACCCGAGCACCATTCCGGCGCCGGCCCCCACCATTCCTAGCGACAGGCCATAGCTGAGGAAAATGCCCATGATGCCCGATCCGTGCGCACCGAGCGATTTGAGGATGCCGATGTCCTTGGTTTTCTCGACCACGATCATGAAAAAGATGGCCAAGATCCCGAAGCCAGCGACGGCGATGATCAGGAACAGCAGCATGTTGAGGATGGCGGTTTCCATCTCCACCGCGCTCAGCAGCGGCCCCTGCTTATCGCGCCACGTGCTGACGGAATAATACTGCGGAGGGAAGGCGGCCTGGAGCTTGTCGCGGACGATGCTGCCTCGGCTTTCGTCCTTGAGCTTGATCTGGATCGACGTCACAAAGGTGGTGCCGCTCTCGCGATCGAACATGCCCCGCAGTTCTTGCAGCTTGTCCAGCGGAACGAATACGAAGCTGCTGTCGTATTCGGTCATTTTGCTTTCGTACAGGTCCACAATCGTAAACGAGTCGGACACGCCCTTGGGCGGCGTTCCTGCGGTAGGGAATGTCAGTTGAATATCGTCGCCCGGCAGCACCAGGAAATGTTCCGCGCCATTGTGGCGGTAGCTGGCCAGCCCGATCCCCAAAACACAACCGGTAAGGGGCGCAGCCGGGTCGGCCTGGCCATCGTCGCTCCTGGCGGCGAATGGATCGGCCGCGCGGCCATCCACGTCGAAGGGGTTATGCACCTGGCCGGCCAAAGGATCGGTTGGTTCCGCCTGCTCCGCCGGCCCGATCTCCGCTGCCGCACCGGCCCGGCTCTCGGCTTTGGCGGCCGCTTGGGCGGCCATTTGCCGCTCCCATTGCCGGCGGTACTCGATCATGTTGCGCCGGTGGACCATGCCGGCCATTTCCATCCGTACCCGCAGCGCGGCTTCCTCACCACCGCTGCGGTCGCGGGTGTCGTAGCCCGACTCTTGCAACTGAAACCGGAACTGGTCGCGATGCTTGGGGTGCTGGAGATATTGCAGGAACTTGCTGGCGTATGCCATGGCGTCGCGAGGGATCCCCACAAGCTGCACCGGCCGCGTGTTCCATTCACCGTGCAGTTGAAAGCTGAGCATCGCCGGCACCGTGACGGTGGGCGTCATCACCTCGATCTCGTCGCCCACGATCTTCTCGATCTCCCGCATGTGATACTCGGGATTGCGGAAGCCGTTGAAGCTGCGGGCTTCGAACGAGACATCGGAGAGGATACCGCGGATGCGATCCTGCATCTCGGCGGAGAAACCGGCCATGACGGCGTTGACGATAATCATCGTGGCCACGCCGAGGGTCACGCTGATGATGGAGGCCAGCGCAATCCAGCGCGTCCGCAAGTAACGCCAGCAGAGCAGGAATTTGTACATGGGCGATTCACTGCCAGGGACGATGTACCGATCATTGTGCCCCTTGTTACTCCCATGGTGTCAACGAAGGCAATAGCGGTTTCTGGCGGCACAGCTTG
The DNA here is from genome assembly GCA_964511065.1 of uncultured Pirellulales bacterium. GTDB lineage: Bacteria > Planctomycetota > Planctomycetia > Pirellulales > S012-138 > CALBRZ01. The sequence continues at coordinate 14,687 of CAZEEG010000031.1, forward strand.
CAAGCGGTCGCCCCGCGTGCCGGTTGCGGCGCGGTTCATGCCGCTTGCCTGGCCGAGCGATTGGTAAGCGCAGTCCGCACCGGGGGGGAGTCAACGCGGACTTGCAGCCACGGCGGTGCGAAAATGTCGCAGGGGGTGCCTGCCCCCATGCCATTTGCTACCATGGGAGCCGTAACAAACAGTGATAGCACCCGTCGCCTCCGCCGCGGGAGCGATATTCGGCATCCAGTTGGGAGAAGGCACATGGTTCTCACCCCCAGTACAATGCTCGCCCTCGGCACGCCAGCACCTGACTTCAAGCTCCCCGATCCCTCGGGCAAGGAGCATTCGCTGGCCGACTTCAAGGGGGCGCCCGCCTTGCTGGTGGCGTTCATCTGCAACCACTGCCCGTATGTGAAGCATGTGGCCGATGAATTCGCCAGCCTGGCCAAGGAATACCAGACCAAGGGGGTGGCGGTGGTGGCGATCAATTCCAACGACGTCTCCACCCATCCGGCCGATGCACCGGAGAAAATGGCCGAGGAAATCCAGCAGCGGGGGTATACCTTCCCCTATTTGTACGACGAAACGCAAGAAGTTGCCCGGGCCTACCGCGCCGCTTGCACGCCCGACTTCTACGTCTTCGATAAAGATCAAAAACTGGTTTATCGAGGGCAGATGGATTCCAGCCGGCCCGACTCGGGGATCCCCGTCACGGGCAAGGACTTGCGAGCCGCATTGGATGCCGTATTGGCTGGCCAACCGGTGCCCGAGGAGCAAACGCCCAGCATTGGCTGCAACATCAAATGGAAGGCCGGCAACGAACCGGATTACTTCCAAGGTTAGCTGCCGCGGCGCTCACGCACGCTTAGGGACAACAGCGCAGCGAATGTCCGGTCGCTTTGGGTTGGCCTGCCGAAACGTGGCCAAAGGTGCCGGAAAACGGAAGACTTCCGGCGCCGATCGTTCAGTGACCGGACATTGGCGGCGCAACCATCATCAAGAAGCCCCCCGTACCGATTCATCACGGCGAACTGCCAAGCCAGATTGCCAGATAAGGTCTAGGCGCAACAATCAAGAGGATCGGGGCGCCGGTTCATC
>CAZEEG010000031.1:15866-23028 GCA_964511065.1 uncultured Pirellulales bacterium
CGGGGCGCCGGTTCATCGGCTGAACGGTCCGCTGGCGGTGCGCCTGGGCTAGAAACGGGGCCAGGCTTTTCGGCCTCGGGTGCTGGTTGCTGCGCGGTGTCTTTCCTGCTGGCAGATTGGGTGAAGTTGGCTTGTTGCCGGCCGGGCAGCCATCGCTGCGCCGCGACGGCCACCAGCACCGGCACCGCGATGGATACGGCCAGGGCCAGCGGCAACCATTGATGCTGCTGTGCGAAGTCGCCAAAGGCGGCATATGCCACGGCAATTCCCAAGTTGCTGAGCATCACCGCCGGCAGAAACCGCCGCCACGCCAGGCGGTGGATTCCCGTCAGCAGAACGCTGGCTTCTGCAAAAACGGGAACAGCGCGCGTGAGTACCAACACGGCCGGCCCATACGCGTTGCTGGCCTGGCGCATCCGTTCCAGGTCGGCTTCTTTGGAAAACAACAAGGCCAGCGGTCTGCCCCACCGCCGCGCGAGCGCAAACCCGATCACGGCTCCCACGTTCATGCCCACCCAGGTAGCCAAGGTGCCGTTCCACCAGCCCAACTGCCAACCGCTGAGCGTGCTTACCACGCTGGAGGGGACCGGCAGCAGAATATCGGTCGCCAGCACGGACACGATCACCGTGGCGGTGACCGCCGGCGAGGGCGGATGCTCCGCAAAGCCCCGCAGCCAATCTTCCAATTGGGCCCCAAACAGCAGAAACGGCACCACCGGAACCAGCAGCACCAGGACCATCAACGGCAGTGTTCGGATAAGCTCCCGCATGATACGTCATCATACAGCTTGGGAGCGGTCTACAGCTAAAGCGCGGTGGATCGTGAGCCGCAGCGGGGGGTGGCCCAGCGGCTAACTTCCGGTGAACTGCTCGAAGTCGTCGTACATTCGCTTGGGAGCGTCCTTGAACCGCGTGAACTGCTGGAACCATGCGAGCCGGACGTCGTCGATGGGGCCGTTCCGCTGTTTGGCCACGATGATATCGGCCACGCCGCGCAGGTGCTGAAAGGCCGGATCCTCTTTCTTCTCCTTGCTCAGGTAGTACTCTTCGCGGTGGACGAACATCACCACGTCGGCATCCTGCTCGATGGCCCCCGACTCGCGCAGATGGCTGAGTCGCGGCCGGTTGTCCTTGGATAGCTCGGCCAACCGGTTGAGCTGGGCCAGGCACATCACCGGAATCTTCAGCTCGCGGGCCATGGCCTTTAGCCGCCGGGCCATTTTCGCCACCTGCTCCTGGCGCGGATCGGCCGGATTGTCCGGTTCGATCAATTGCAGGTAGTCGATCACGATCAGCGATAGGCCATGCTTGCGCTTCAGCCGCCGCGCGGCAGCGGCGATTTCGGTGACGGTGCGGCTGGGCGTGTCGTCGATGTACAGCGGGGCGCGGCTCAATTCGGCCGAGGTTTCCACCAGCGTGCGGCGGTCTTCAGCCGAGAGATAACCGCTGCGAAACTTCTCGCCGGGAATTTCTCCCCGAGCGCAAAGCATGCGCTGGGCCAACTCCATCCGCGACATTTCCAGGCTGACGAACAACACGCCCTGCCCTTGGTCCACAGCCACGTGTTCGGCAATGTTGGTGGAAAACGCCGTCTTACCCATACTGGGCCGCGCGGCCAGGATAATCAGTTCGCCAGGGTGCAGGCCGCCGGTCAACTCGTCCAGGTCGGTGAACCCGCTCGACACGCCCGAGAAGTCGCCTTTGAGCCGGGCGTCGATTTGCAGGAACGCTTCCTGTACGGCCGTATCCAGCCTGACCACGTCGCCGCCGGAACGGCGGTCGTGAATGGCGAAAATCTTCTCTTCGGCCTTGCTCAGCAGGTGCCGGGGATCGTCGCCGCTATCGTAGGCATCGCGCACGATCTCCGTGGCATTGTAGATCAGCATGCGCAGCGTGGCTTTCTGCTCGACAATCCGCGCATAGTATTCGGCATTGGCTGCAGTGGGCACACTTTGCGCCACTTCCGCCAGGTAAGCGATCCCGCCCACATCCTCCAATTGCCCGGCGTTGCGCAAGCGGTCCAACAGCAGCGTGGTATCCACCCGCTTGCCCTGTTCGTGCAGGGTGAAGATATGCTCGGCCAGGATGCGGTGGGCGTCGGAATAGAAATCGTCGGGACGCAGGATCAGCGCGATCTCATCGCACATGTCGGGCACCAGGAGCAGGCTGCCCAGCACCCCTTTCTCTGCTTCCATGCTCTGCGGCGGTAAGCGGCCGGTCAGATCGAAACCGTTGTCGCTTTCGCGACGATCTTTGCGGGAGTCGCGGTCGATTCGCGTGGTTTTTGCCATGTCGTTCCGAAGCATTCCGTAGAGTTAGCGACCGTGCTGGGCGTGCGATACGCCAGGGCGATCCTTGCAGGATGCGCGATCATAGAGCCAAGCCCCCTGGTCGGCCCCCCCGCGTGCAGCGGCGCTAGACCGATTGTAACGCCGCGCTGCCCTAGGCCAGTGCGCTTTGTTCACAGTGCGCATTGTTCACCATGCGCTTTGTTCAACGTGGCCCAGTCATTGGGAGGCGAGGCGTTATCTGCCCCCCCGCTGGCAGCAAGCGGCAGTAGCCGCGATCGCGCGGTGCCCATTGTTCCATGTTTGGCTCGCTTCGGCCACTGGCCGAAGTGGAAACCCGACGCGGGCTGGCGTTTCCGGCAACGCTTGGCCACAAAAGATGAACCACCGCAATGGTTTGCGATGGTCGAACGGTACCAGGCCCCAGCAGAGGCCCATCCCTGCTGCGGTGGAAAAGTGTTCGATAGGCCCGCACGTGCAGCGCGGCAGGCGGGTGCTTTCTGCCGATGGCGAGCCGCCGCGCAACGATCCATGGCCAATCATTCGTCCAGGAAACGCCGCACTGCGGCCGTCATGGCGGCGAGCGACTCGGGATCGGCCAGGCGATGATCGGAGCCTATCTCGACCAGGCACGCGGCCGGTAAGCCGCTGTTGCGCAGCAGGATTTCGCTCTCCTCAAAGGGAATGACGTCGTCGGCCCGGGAGTGCAAAATCACCACCGGTGGCTCAACCGTTTGCGCGGTGCCCCAGCGTTTCCAGGCAGGGCACAGCAGAACCTTGGGAGTGTCCGGGGCTTGGAGGTTCATCGCCACGGCCCCGCCCCGCGACGAGCCGACGATGACCTTGGGCCGATGCCGATTGAACCAACTTTGGGCCACGGCGAGGGCAGCGGGAAAGTCTTCGTGCGGCAGCGCGGGATTCCAAACTTCCAGCCCTTGCGCGATCAGGTGCGAAGGCTTCCGCCCTCCTACAACCGATTGCCAACCGTGCAGAAACAACACGCTCACAGTCTTGCCTCGTGATCTTACTTGATATCGGGGACGATGGTCTGACCCCCAAGGGCGGTGCTGCCTCTGGGACAAGTGGCCCGCCCCCCGTCCAACGCACCCATTACCATTTGCTACCCCGGCCTGTCATTACCACAATATGGCTATGTTACGGATTGCCAATGCCACCGGATTCTGGGGAGACTCCATCACTGCGCCGCAGCGCACGGTGCGAAATGCGGAAGTGGACTTTCTGACGCTCGAATACCTGGCCGAGCTCACCATGTCCATCCTCGCCCGGCAACGCGAGAAAGACCCTGCGGCCGGATACGCCACGGATTTTCTTCGCGTGCTCGATAGCCTGACCGGCGACCTGCGGCAGCAGACGCAGTTGCATATCGTAACCAATGCCGGCGGCATGAATCCCGGGGCCTGCGCGGCTGCCGCGGGGCGCATTCTGCAACAGGCCGGCATGTCCGCGACGAAGGTAGCGGTCGTGGATGGCGACGACCTGCTGCCGCAACTGGATTCCATCCTCGCGGCCACGCCGCTGGCCCATCTCGATACCGGGCAGCCCCTGGGCGAGTTGCGGCATCGGGTGGTCGCCGCCAACGCATACCTGGGCGCGCAGCAGATTGCCGAGGCGATCCAGCAACAGACGCGGATCGTCATCACCGGGCGCGTGGCAGATGCCTCGCTCACCGTCGGCCCGGCGGTGGCGCGTTTCGGTTGGAATTGGGACGAATACAACCACCTCGCGGCCGCCACGGTGGCCGGCCATTTGATCGAGTGCGGCGCCCAGGCCACGGGCGGATTTTATACCCACTGGCAAGAGGTCGACCTGGCAAAGGTCGGTTATCCCATCGCGGTGCTTCACGCCAACGACGGCATCGAAGTCACCACGAACGCCACAACCGGGGTCAACACCGAGATGGTGGCCGAGCAGTTGGTATACGAAATCGGCGACCCGGCCCGCTATCAAACGCCCGACGTGGACGTGGACTTCCGCCACGTAAAGGCCGTCGATCGTGGAGGCAGCGTGTGGGTTGAAGGGGCCCGCGGTTCCAAGCCGAGCGACCAATACAAGGTTTCGCTCGCTTATCGCGATGGCTATATGGCGAGCAGTCAGATGCTGGTATACGGCCGCGACTGCCTCGCCAAGGCCGATGCCTGTGCCGATATCGTGTTTCGTCAACTGGCCGCCGAGGGGATCGAATTTACCGATTCCCTGGTGGAAAAACTGGGCGCCGGCGAGGCCGTGCCCGGCGTGGATCATCCGCCGGACGGTTTGCGGGAAGTCGTGCTGCGCGTCTCGGTACGGCATGAAAGCCGGGAGGCCGTCGAACGGTTCACCCAGACCATGGTCCCATTGGCTACGGCAGGGCCAGCGGGCCTGGCTGGCTATGCGGCCCTACGGCCAATCGTGCGCCCGGTGTTCTCCTACTGGCCGACGCTGGTGCCTAAGGAGCTGGTGCAACCGCGTCTGCAGGTGCGAACGGCTCAAGACTGGGCGGAAGCCTGACGGCACCCGGCCACTGCTGCTGCTGCCGGTAGCAGGCGCCCGATCCTTTCTGACAGTTTTCGCTGCTGGCGCCGCGCCTCCCTCGCTAAGATAGTGCCTGGCAATTCTGGCTGCGGATCCCTTGGCGAGTAGCGACACCTGCGCGGCTAATGTCCGGTCACCTTGGTGCCAACGCTCCGAGATACGGCCAATTGCGCTGGAAGACTTCCGGCGCCGGTCGTTCGACGACCGGACAACGGGCGGCGCAACCATCCATAACCTCTGGTTGACACCTCTGCCATGACACGTACGTACCGCGCGGCGATCATCGGGCTGGGTTTCGTCGGTTGCGGCGATCCTGTATCGGGCCAGCGCTTAGGGCAGGATCCGCGCAATCTCGACGGCACGCACTTCAGCGGCTATCAGAACAACCCTCGCATCGAACTGGTGGCCGGTTGCGACCGCGACCCGGCGAATCGCCAGCGGTTTGGAGCACGCTGCAACGCGCGGCTCTATGCCGACGCCGCAGAAATGCTCGAAGCCGAGCGGCCCGACATCGTCAGCGTGGCCACCTACACGCCTTCGCATCCCGAGCTTACGCAGCTTTGCTTCGAGCGCGGGGTGCGGATCGTGTACTGCGAGAAACCGATCGCGCAAACGCTCGCCGCCGCCGAAGCCATGCGGGCGGCCGAGCAGGCCGCGGGCGGATTGCTGGTCATCAACCACAACCGCCGCTTCCATCCAAATTTTCAGCGACTGCGCGACCTGGTCCGCTCCGGCGAACTGGGAAACCTTACCGGCGTCACCGCGCGTTGGCCGACGGGCCGGTTGGGAAACGTGGGAACGCACTTCATGGACTTGATCCGGATGGTTACGGGCCGCGAGGTGCTGGCCGTCAGCGGTACGCTCGACCTGTCGGAAAAACCCGACTGCCGCGGCGACGCCTTCCACGATCCTGGCGGATGGGGCGTGTTGCGATTCGAGGGCGGATGGATGGCCACGTTCCACGCGGCCAACTTCGCCCTGGGACCGGCCGAGATTCGTTTCGACGGTACCGCAGGTTGGGCCGCCACGGGCGGCGATGCCGTGGAGATTCATTGGTTGGACGGCCGCACGGAAAACTGGCCCAGCCCCCGCGCGGAAGCCACTTCGATTGATCGTGCCGTGGCTGCGATGGTTCGCTGGCTCGATGGCGAAGGGGCGTTTCCCGCCGATTCAGAAGACGCCGTCCGAACCCTGGAAGTGTTGCTGGCCGTCCACGCATCGCACCACCGCGAAGCTGCTTGGGTCAAGCTGCCGCTGCAAGGCGACGACCGGCGGCGCGTGCTCAACAGCGGGTAATTGGTATCGGCCAGGCTCAACTCCCGGCACGCCGCCATGCAGCAGGTCGCTAGTAGTTCATCCTCACACCGCGCTTGCGCAGTTCGCATGCCAGGTCGCGGGTGCTGGTGTACTGCACGGCGTCAAAGCCCGCCTCGCGCGCGGCCACGACATTGTCGGCCAGGTCGTCCACGTAGAATATTTCCTGCGGAGCATAGCCGGCCAGTTCCGCGGCCCGGGTATAGATTTCCACCTCGGGCTTCATCGCGTGCAGTTCGAAGCTGAGCGCAACCACGTCGAAGCCTTCGGGAATCATTCGGTAGCGGCCATCGCTGACAAACTGCCAATGCCAGATGTTGGTATTGGAGAGCAGGCCGCGCGGGATGCGGGCGCCAATCAACGCGGCCAGCAGCGGAATGATCGAGTGATTGAGCCGGAAAATGTCGTTGCTGGCCTGCATCAACTCCGCCATGTCGGGCAAGGTCTGCGTTGCTTCGCAGAACCGCCGATAGAACACGTCGCCGGAAATCTCGCCCAGCTCAAACTCGTGTTCGAGGTTCGATTCAAACACGACCTCGCGGACCTGTTGCGGAGTAATCTCGCGCCCTGGCGTGCTGGCCACGGCAGCCATCTGTCGGCACGCAATGGCATGGTCGAAGTGCAACAGCACATTGCCAAGATCGAAATAGAGAAATTTCGGAGTGCGCAGCGCAGTCAATGAATGGTCTCCTTCCTTGGTTCACACAGGTCGTTGCGACGACCAAAGACAAACGCACTGCCGCCCGCGCGACCAGTGACGGACATCCGCTCGTCTCGTAATCGTCGTGCCACCGGCTAGCGAACGGGCGGCAACCGGCTATGCCTGCTGGTCGCCGTTCTTGGCGTCTTCCTTCTTGGGTTCTTCTTTCTTGGGCTCTGGCTTCTTCTCGGCCTCGGGCTTAGCCTCGACCTTCTTGTCGGCGGGCTTCTCTTCCTTCTTAGGCTCAGGCTTGGCTTCTTCCTTCTTCGGTGCGTCCTTCTTGGGTTCTTCTTTCTTGGGGGCTTCTTTCTTGGGGGCTTCTTTCTTG
>CAZEEG010000031.1:23128-24932 GCA_964511065.1 uncultured Pirellulales bacterium
CTTCTTTCTTGGGGGCTTCTTTCTTGGGGGCTTCTTTCTTGTCTTCCGGCTTGGCTTCTTCCTTGGGTTCTTCCGGTTTGGGCGTTTCCAGCCCGATCACTTCCAACTCGGGCAGCGCCTTTTGCAGTTTTGCGGCCCCTTCGGCGGTGACCTTGGTTTGCCACACGTACAGCTTCTTGAGGTTCTTGAGGCCGGCCAGGGCATCCAGGCCGGCATCGCTGACCTCGGTCGCGTAGAGGTTGAGATAGGTCAGGTTTTCAAGCCCCTTGAGGTGAACCAGCCCCGCGTCGGTGACTTTGGTCTTTTCCAGGTGCAGCTTGGTGAGCACGGTCAAGCCTGCCAGGTGCGACAGCATTTTGTCGTCGACGTTCGTTCCCCGCAGATTAAGCTGGACCACCATGGGTAGGTCCTTCAACGGAGCGAGGTGGGCGTCGGTGAGCGGCTCGGATTGCAGGTGGAACGAAACTTCCAGCCGCGGGTCGTTTTGGGCCAACTCCAGCACGTGACCACCCAACTGCTTGATCTTGCTGATGGCCGCTTGTTCGGCGGGGCTGTGTTCCCCGGCCTTGTCTTGGGACCAGGCGATGGAGGCCGCGGTGAACGAGAATGCGCCAAGGATCGAAACAATCGTCAACAAGCGAAGCATGCGGTGTGTCCCCCTTGCAAGTCTGGATTCAATCGAGAATGAGCGCGGGCACGCTGCGGCCATAACGGCGACCGGCCGAATCCATAGCGGCGAGCCATCGTGGCGCCAGCGGCGCGCGAGTGATGTCATTACCCCCCTTACAATTTACCGAGTATACCTTGCCTGCCAGCACCGTGGAAAGCGAACATATTGGCAGTCGCGTTGGCGAAAATCGGGTGCTTTTCCGGCTGTTGCTGCTCGCCGCCCACCTGGCCGCGCTGGCCGCCATCACCCAGGTGGCACGCAATCAGGCGGGGAGTGGCCACTCCCATGCTGCCGCCGCCATGCTAGCTGCCGCGCTGGCGATTCTGGCAACCTGGGGGACCATGCGAGCGGTGCCGAGTACGGCCGGGGCCGCGTTGCTCATTGTCGCGGGCTGTACGGCGTTGGCTGCGGCCCTGCCCGGCCCGAGATTACCCCGGCTGCTGATGCTGACAACCGCGGCCGCCTGTGCGGCAGTGACAATGCCCGGCCCTACGGGCCGCAAGCGGTGTATGGCCGCGAACGCTTCGCCTAAAGCGAACGTGCCGGTCGGCGCGTTTGCCGCGGCCCGCCGTTTCCAGTTTTCGCTTCGCACGATGCTGGCCACCATGACTGTTGCGGCGTTGGCCGCGGCAGCATATCGGCAAGGCTGGCCCGTCTTACAAGGCTGCCCCACCCCACAGGGAGGCACCGTGATGCAAGAAGCGGTGGTTTCTGGAATACTGGCGGGGATAGCCGGCGGTGGTGCCATCCTGGCAGTATCTGCTGCCCTGCCAGCCAAGATGGCTGCGCCAAGGGACGCGCCACGAAACAGCAGGCAAACCATCCGTGCGGCGCGGCGCATTTCCACCGCTGCCGGGGCAATTGCTGTGACCGCAGGCGCCAGTTGGCTCTACGCGCACCTGGGTCTGGGGGCAGCCTGGTTCATTGCTGGCATGGCCGCGCTGGTTGCATTGTCGCTATGGCTGGCAGCGGCCCTGCACCATGGCGAGCATCTGGCTGCTGACGCGGAATTGTGAGCAACTGCCAGCGCGATCGCTTCTTGTGTGACCGTTTCAGATGATGCCAGCCTGCACTGCTTCGGCCCGAACTTGGTGTCGTTCACCGAGGCCATCGCTTCTTGCGTAACTGTTTGAG
>CAZEEG010000031.1:25032-51910 GCA_964511065.1 uncultured Pirellulales bacterium
GGCCCGAACTTGGTGTCGTTCACCGAGGCCATCGCTTCTTGCGTAACTGTTTGAGATGATGCCAGCCTGCACTCCTTCGGCCCGAACTTGGTGTCGTTCACCGAGGCCATCGCTTCTTGCGTAACTGTTTGAGGTGATGCCAGCCTGCAGTCGTTCGGCCCGAACTTGGTGTCGTTCACCGAGGGCCATCGCTTCTTGCGTAACTGATTGAGGTGATGCCAGCCTGCAGTCGTTCGGGATGAACCTGGTGCCGATCGCCCGGGTATCGCTACTTGCGCAATCGTTAAGGTTGCCGCAACGGCTGGCAGGGTCACAATGGCTGCGGTCGGGAATTTCCGCTTAAGCGGTTGCCACTAAGGACGGGAAGTCCAATAATCAGCCTTACTGCCTGCTGGGGGGGAACTCCCGGCCGGCGGCCGGTTTCGCAAACTTGCGTTGGCGCGGACGCCGCAAAATCGCAAGCGAATCATCTTGCTCGTCGCCTCTTGCGACACGTCGCACACCTCTCTCGTTGATGGAGCAACACCGATGACGGAACGCACCACTAGCTGGGATATGGAAGTGGACCGCGGCCCCAATTGGTTGTTCGTCAAGCTGCGCCACCCCAGGCGCGACACCAATGGCAACGATGTCCCCCTGGCCGATGAACTGTGGAATCTGCTTCAGCAGCATTTCACCAGCCGCATGGTTGTCGAGCTGGATGAAGTCGATCGGCTGCAAGGCTGGATGCTGGATGAGCTGGTCAATCTCAACGACCGTGTTGCCAGCAGCGGCGGCATGCTGCGGCTGTGCGGCTCGAATCAAGCCAACAGCGAAACCTTGAAAGCCAATCGCCTGCCGGTGTTCCACAGCCGTCAGGAAGCCGTGGGCGTGCGTCCTCGACAACCGCGGTAAGCTTGCGGAAACGCGGCACGGCCCTGGCGATCAACAGCCGTTTGCGTGCGCGCACGTTGCGCACGATCGCCCGTGGCTCTCCATCTTACGGGAACAGGTTCGCCATCTGGTTTGGCAAGCCGTCCCCGCGCAGGATTAACCGATCAGTTCTCTCAGCGTGAGCGCGTTGCGCACGGCGTGGCCGCGGATGTCGTTGTTGAAGTAGACATACACATCGGCTTGGTCTGCGGCCTCGCCAATCCACCTGGCCCAACCACGAAGCCGGCTGGGCGAATAGCTGCCTGAGTAATCGTGCCCCGTGCCGTGGAATCGCACATAAGCGATGTCGCTGGTGAGCCGGCGGGGATGGCGCGGCAACAGATCGTGAACGCAGAGGGAGAGGTTCCATCGCACCATCAGCCGATAGGTCTCATCCGTGAGCCAGTCGCGGTCGCGGAACTCGAACACATGCGTGTATGCCTGCGGCAGCGCGGCGGCGAATGCATCCAGCCGGCCGAGATTGCGCTTCCAGTGCGGCGGAAGCTGATACAGCAGCGGACCTAGCCTGCGATTGAGCAGCTTGGCGCACGCGAGAAAGCGGTCGAGGGCGTCGGCCGGATTGTTCAGCTTGCGCATGTGGGTCAGGTATCGGCTGGCCTTCATGGCAAAGACAAAGCCCGGCGGTGATTGCTCCCGCCAACTCTCCATCGTTTCCGGCCGCGGCAATCCGTAGAAACTGTTGTTGATTTCCACGGTATCGAACGTTCGGGCGTAGTGCTCCAGCCAGCGATCCGGCGATAGTCCCCTGGGGTAGAAGGTGTTTTTCCAGCCCTCGTAGTGCCAGCCCGAGGTGCCGATGTGAATCGTTCCAGCCATGGGATTGCCTGGCGCTAGAGCCATTCCGCAGGCAAGTTGCAATGGATCGCGCTTGCTGCTTGTGCTGGGGCAGCAACCGCGAACGCTATAGCCTCCCCCCCAGCCCAGGCAAAGGGGCGATGCAGGTTGCGTGCCGGAAATCACTTACTCAGCATCACCGGTGGATACGCCGCGGGGCCGCACGCTGCGAACCAGGTGCACCAAGGCAATAAAATCGTACAGCGCGTGGGCGATAACCGGCGCGAGCAGGTTGCCGGTAGCCAGGGCCAGGTAACCCAGGAATGCTCCCATGGCGGTTGCCAGCACAAAGTAGCCGGGTGTAATCATGTGGGCAGCGCCGAACAGCAGGCTGGTCAGCACCAAGGCGGGCATCACGCCGGTCCACGAGGCAATGGCCGGTTGAAGTACGCCGCGGAACATAGCCTCTTCGCCCAGACCGGCCAGGGCCGAGATCAGCGCCAAGTCGGCATAGGAGCAATCGGCGAACAGCGGTGCAATCTGGCGGCGGACGACGGCCATGATACGCCGCCACGGACGCCACGAAGAACGCTGGACCCAGACCATCAGGGCCAGCATCGGCAGCACGGCCGCAACGCCCCAGCCGATTGCAGCCCAGGTGACTTGCATGGTATCTGCCGGCGGATACCCCCACCAATTCCCCAGCCACCACGCTACAACGGCCATTCCCCCTTCAATCAACACGGCAGAGATGACCACGGAGCCACGCGGTGAAGGGGGCTGCATGAGCAAGAACCTGAGCGAGCAATTCCGCACCGCCCGTGCGGGAATTCACAATGCCGACAACGCACCAAGTTCCCCCAAGGTAAACACCATCGCCGGTAATGCTAGGGGGCTAACGAGGCAACGCGGTCTGGGAGCGTCGGCACTCCGGCGCATCTCCCGGAGGCGCCGGCAGCGGCTGCATCACCGCTGCCTGCTGCTAGTGGAGCGATCAAAGCGTTCAGGTTAGGCAAAGTTTGCCGGTTATCCGGGCCGATGAAGAATCAGCCATGGCAACAATCTGGTTCTCCGGTTCTTCTGATCGCGACTTTTCACGATGATGTGCCACCGCTCGTTGCGTGTTGCGCTGTCCTCGCAGGCTGCCCTGTGGCTTCGCCTGACGATATGCGCTGCCGTAGCAGGAGTCGCGGGCTGCCGCACGGCCGCACCAGGCAGCGCCTGCCACGACGCGGCTACGGAAACGCCAGCAGCGCATGCGTCCTGCCGGCCGGGCTTGCCATGCTGGCTCGCCCATAAGGACATTGGCGCCGGGCCGGCGCTGAGCCCCTTCCTGCCGGTGCCAACGTACGACGTCTACAACTATGCAGAAACCCCGCTGGTTGCCGTCCCGCTCTCCGAAGTGCTGCCCCCGGGCGACCGCGAGCCGGCTACTCCACTTGAGGCGGTTCCGGTCCAGCCAGCCCCGGTGCCGCTGCCTGCGAGACCAGGGGAACCGGATCGGGGTGGTGTTGCCCTGGAAGCGGCCCGCGGCGCGCCAGAGGTGAGGCCGGCATCTACGGTGGGCACGGGCCGCGGCACCACGCTGCGCTTGCTGACGGATACGCTGGAAAGTCAACCAAGCGCACAAGCGGCCGAACCGTAAACGATAGGTGATGGGGCATCGAAGTGGATTAACCACCACCGTGCCATGGTGTGCGAGCCGTGCTCGTGAAGATCAACGTGCAGAGGCGCTGTGAGCCGTACTCCCCCCATCACGATACGGCCTGCACGTGATGGTTCAATGAGCGCGTGAAGAACTGGCGTTGCCAGACAAGTAGCGCGTACAGGGAGCAGATTCTGGGGGGCGCATCCCAAGAAGTTCTCTAAAAACCACCCTAGCTCGTCGTTCGTGTGGCGTCACCCGGTGCGCAGGCGGTGGCTCAGCCAAAGACTCCCGCCCCGAATTCATCGGACGACGCCGTTGGTTGGTCGGCGGCGTTTGCTTGCGCCTTGCCGTTGTGGGGTGCTGCCGCTGGGGACGGTGCGGCAGGTCCGTTGGCGTGATGCGCAACGGGTGCCAAGGATTCGACGTCCATATCGTCCTCGAAGTCGTCGTACCGGGAAACGTAGCCCGGTTGCTTGGCCTTCTCCAGCTCTTCCTGGTAGGCCTCGACCACGCGACTCTGGATCATTTCGCGGCAGGGGGAATTGATGGGGTGCGCGATATCGGCATAGAGCTTGGCGCGACCATCATCGGCACGCCCGGCGTGGTCGCGCTGGATGCGGGTTCCACACTGGTTGCAGTAGACGGCACGGAGATGATTCTTGGCGCCGCAGCGGTTGCAGTGCGAAGTGAGCTTGCGGCTGGGCATGGCGACAAAGGGGCCGCTGGTGCCTTCAATAATTTTCAGGTCGCGGACCACAAAGCTGTTGTCGAACGTGACGCTACAGAAGGCCCTCAGCCGTTCGCTGGGGTCGTCCATCAATTTGATGCGAACCTCGGTGATTTCCACGGCGTTTCTCCCATGATGCAGGGGGTGCCTCAGATGCCAGTAGCAGTGGAGAAGACGGTATGCCAACCTCGGCTGCGCAGTCGCGATGCAGCGACTCGGGCATGGCGCGCGTGGCGGCAGATGCCAAAGTAGGCGGTGCCGCTGCCGCTCATCTGGTGCCCAACCAGGCCAAGGTGGTCGAAATCGGCGGCCAGCCGCGCAAGCTGTGGCGCAAGCCTTTGCGCGGGTGGCTCCAACCGGTTATGCAGGTGCTGCCCTAGTGTCGAAAGGTTCCCCGTCGCTAGCGCCTCCAGCAGCGATTGTGGGGAGACAGGCGTTTCGCCAGCCGCTGCTGCCGGAGTGCAGGCCGAGTACACTGCCGGTGTGCTCAGGCCCTGCCCTGGATGCGCCACTACCAGGTGTAGCCGCGGCCCCGGCGGTACGGATGCGACGATCTCCCCACGGCCTTCGCACATGGCCCAACCGCGAGCCAGGAAGAAAGGCACATCGCTGCCGATGGTTGCGGCAACCTCCATCAACGTTTCCCGCGAATAGCCCAATTTCCACACGATGTTGGCGGCAACCAGGGCTGCCGCCGCGTTGCTGGAACCGCCCCCCAAGCCAGCCTGAGCCGGAATCCGCTTGAGCAGCGAAAGCCTGGCCCCGCGCTGCACGCCCGCCCTTTGCCGTAGTGCTTCCACCGCCCGAACCGCGGTATTGGTGCGGTCCGACGGCACGGACGAACTGGCGTCCCTGGAATCGGCGACACTCGTGCCGGCATAACGCACGTGGCACTCGATGGGGGCCGGGTCGGATGAGGCGCTCACTGGGCGGTCCTCAAACCGCAAGGTATCGAAGACGTCGATCGGGCACATGAGCGTCTGAAGCTCATGGAACCCGTCGTCCCGCTTGCGGATGACTTCCAGAAAAAGGTTTAGCTTCGCTGGAGACCAGACCTCCAAGCCCGAAGCTAGCCAGCAAACGCGCATTGCAATCGCTTTCTTGAGCCAAATCACGCCGTGGCGCGGCGGATAGCGATCACGGCTGGAAATCTCAGCCTGCGTTGCGTTGGCTGCTGCCACCCGAGGGCAATGGCGCTGGCGGCGAACAGCTATTGTACAACATGCCGGCTAAGAATCTCGCAAACCCAGCCAGATACCGCTAGAACACCCGTCACAAGCGCTGTGATGACGCCTGATGTTAGGAAAGCCCGAAATTGGCAAGAGACGTGAGAAAGCGGCGGGAATCCCACCGAGTGCGGATTGTACCCTATCCCCCCGGATGGGTCAATCAATTGCTTTCCGAACTTGCGCCAGCGGGCGGGGGTGCCAGGAGGAATCGCGCAAGGTGCGGGGTTCGCCAGGTTCAGCAAGGTTTCGTCAAACAGCGAACCCTCAGCGTGAGGCGTCAGTAGTTCATCATCGCATCCACGGCCTTGGCGATGTGCTGCTCGCCCTGCTGTTCGGAAAATACCGTGGCCGAATGGCCAGGCATGATGTCTTCCAATCGGGCGGGCCGGCGGTTGAGCGTGATCTGCGTTTCCTTGTTCACGAAGTACATCCGCCGCATTTCGCCCGCCATCACGATCAAGATACCATCGCCCACCGCAACCACCTCACCTACAAATTCCGCTCCAGCCTTGGTGCCAGGCTTGGGGCCAAAGGCTTCGATCAATGCGGTGTTTTCCCCCAGGTACGCCGGCTGGACGGGAACCTGGTGGATAGGAATGGGCGCGTTGCCGTTGTAGGGGGAGCCTCGATTGATGGCTACCAGCACCACCCCCAGGGCCAAGGCCACACAAACCGATCCGCCCCGTACGGCCAGCCCGTGCTTGGCGCTGTGCCGGGCAGGGATGCGGTCACGCTCATTGTAGGCCAACATGGTAATGAACTCCTGCATGCAAAGACGCGCCTGCCGCCATCGCCAGTCCCGGTGGCACTGCACCGATCCGTCGAGCAGGGGGCAAACAATCGGAGCCGACCCGTTCCCGCCTTCAGCGTGCAATTTTCGGGCCGTTGAAGGGATTTGAAGGAAAGGCGGAAGCCAGGCGCAAGACCTGGTGCGCATGGATTCACAGCGGCGAGCCCGGGCGCAACAGGATCACTGCCACGGCGGGGGCGGGGCGAGTTGGAGAAAGTTGGCTATACCAGGTCGGCCGCCGTCGGTGCCGCATGCGGCGGCAGGGAAGATGCGACGGATTCAGCGGCAGAAGAATGCCGCAATAGACCTGCCCGTAGACGCCTTATGGCGGTGCTCCGCCGCCGAGCGTTTTCTGCTGAAACGACATCCGCCAGCGGGGGTGCAGCCGGCATCGGATAGGCCGGGGTGCTCCGCCGCTGAGCGCTTTCTGCTGAAACGACTCCTGGCGTCGGGACTCCGTGCGCAGATCGGATTCGCGGCGCTACCGGCCGAGCCGACCGAGTTGAAACGCTTCCCTGGCGTAGAGACTCCTCGCGCAGCCTCGACAAAGGCTGAGGCCGCGGACGGCGCTTATGCTCGTTGCGAACGCACCCGTTCCAGCAGCGCCTTGGTGGCGGCGATGCCTTCGCGTTCTGGCAACTGATCGCCGCGATATTCAATGCTCACGTAGCCGCGATAACCGGCTTCGAGCACAACTTTCATCATCCGGAAGTAGTCGCGGTGCTTTTCGTTACCTTGCTGATCGAACTCCAGGGAGGTGGCGCACACGCCGCGGGCACGAGGGACCAGGGCGGCAATCTTGTCCACGGGGCCATCGGGCGAGAAACCGTCGAAGCTGATATACGCGCCGCAGGTCGGGCGGTTCACCTGCTTGAGCAGCGCCTCTAGCCAGGCGGGATCCTTGGCCGGTCCGTTCTGGTTGCCGATCAACACGTTGACCTTCTGCTGGTCGGCGTACTCGCACAGCGCGGTGAGCCCTTCGGCAACGCGGGGCCGCAATTCATCGGGCGTGCCGGTTCCCGCAACAGAAACTGCGATGGAATGGCAGCCCAGCACCTTGGCGGCGTCGATCCATGCCTGGTGTTTCTTCACGGCTTCGGCCCGCTTGGCCGCATCGGCATCGCCCAGCAGGCCTTCGTTCTCCACGCGGATCAGCAATTGACGAACGCCGTGGTCAGCGGCCCGGGCGTTCATTTCGTCGAGGTATTTTTCGTCCTGGGCCTTGAAGAACCGGCTGGCATATTCCACGGCCGTCAGGCCGAAGTCACTCTTGGCGACGCCCACGAAATCCAGGTGCTCAATCTGCTTGGATTCCAGCAGTCGGGAAAGCGAAAACTCGCTGAGCGAGAGCAAGAATGCCTGGTTCTCCTGGGCGGCCAGCCGGTGGGCACCCGCGGCTACTGTGGCAGCCGCGGCCACGGTGGACCTCAGAAAATCTCGACGCGTAAGCGGCAACGGCATCTTAGATTTGTTCCGGAGATGAGATTGGGGCCAATTGGACACGAATACTCGTAATTTCCGCTGGCCTCCCGCCTCGCGGGCTGATGGGTTTCGCTCGCAGGATGACCGCGGCTGGTCCCAGTCCTGGAACCCTCCGCTGCTGCCGACGCGGCGCTGATCGCCGCTTGCGCGCCTGTCGTAGACGCGCCAAGGTTGCCGGGCATCCTCCGGGGAAACGGTCCGTGTTCAGGGTTGTTCCGGCTGGCAGGCCTCTTCCGCAAGGATGATCATCTTTGCGATCTCTACCAGCTTTTGACTTCGACTGCTCGCAAGTTTCTGCAAACGCCGAAAAGCGTCTGGCTCGCTCAAGCCCGATCGCTGCATCAGGATCCCCTTGGCCCTTTCGATCATCTTACGGTCTTCGAGGGCCTGTTTGGAATCGCGTGCCTCGCGCTTCAGCGTTTCAAACTCCCGAAACCGCTCCATCGCTACGGCGATGGCCGGTTCCAAGTCTGTATCTTTGATTGGTTTAATCAGATACGCAAGGATGTGGTTGCGGGACGCTCTGGCGATGTAGTCCGCATCGTGGAATGCGGAAACCAGGATCACCGGCACCGGTTCGTCCTGGCAAATCTCCGCGGCGGCTTCAATTCCATCCAAGTCAGGCATTTTAATATCCGTGATGACCAATTGCGGGTGTTTTTCCCGGCATTCGGCCACTAATTCCTGGCCTGTCTTGGCGGCGGCGATCACCCGGTGGCCAAGCCGTTCGAGGCTGCTCCAAAGGTAGTCGCGCATGCGTGCTTCGTCGTCGGCAATGGCAATTCGCAGTCCGTCCATGTTCATGGCTCTCGCGGCACGATAACCGTAACCACCGCCCCCTCTTCGGGGAGGCTTTCCACGTGGATGGAACCCTGGTGGGCCTCCACGATCCGGCGGGCGATCGTCATCCCTAGCCCCGTTCCTTTGGTCTTGGTGGTGTAAAACGCTTCGAATATATGCTGCAACTGCTGGGGCGAAAGGCCCGGCCCGCCGTCCGCAATCCGGACCGCCAGGGCCGGCCGATCCTCCAGTGTGATCGGTCGGGCCGATACTTCAATCTCTACCGGATCATTGCAAGCCGCAAGGGCGTTTTCCAGGATGTTGCGGAACACCTGCTCCATCTGGAGGCGGTCGAACACGGCCCGGGTGTCGGTTTCCGCCGCCAGTTCCACCAATCGGACATCGCGATTCTGCCGGTCCGTGGCCAGTGCCTTCCAGGCGTCGCGCAAGGCGTCGAGCATGTCGCCCGGGCGGCGGTCCAGCGTCACCGGGGCCGCGTACCCCCGCAGGTCGTCGAACAGCCGCCGCAAGCGGTCGAGGGCTTTCTGCAGGTCCTCGAGCAGTTCGGTCGCTTCTTCCTGGCCATCAAGCTTCCAGGCGAGCAGGCCGCTGCACGCTTGAATCTGCTGCAGGGCGTTGCGGCTTTCGTGGGCGACCCCGGCTACCATCTGCCCGATGGCCGCCAGCCGTTCCGACTGCACCAGGCGGCGCTCGGCTTCAATGCGTGCGGTAACGTCCAGAAAGATGGTCTGCGTTTCCACGATTTCGCCCCCGCTGTCGCGGACGGGCGTCTTGAGGATTTCCGCATGCAACTCGTTGCCTTGCGGAGAGACCAGCTCTTCCAGATCGCGGACCACGTCCCCGCGTTGGAGCACACGCATGTCGCCGTGCCGGTTCTTCTCGGCCAGCTCGGGTGGATAGAAGTCGTAGTCGGTCTTGCCGATGACCTCGCTCGCAGGCCGGCCGAGCAACTTGCACAGGTTCTCGTTGACCCAGGTGAAGCGCCCGGCGGTGTCCTTACGCAGCACGTACAGCGGCAGGTTATCGACCAGCGAACGATACAGGGCTTCCGACCGCGCCAACGCCCGGGAACGCTGCTCGGCCTCGGCGGTACGCTCTTGCACGCGCACTTCGAGGGTGTCGTTCAATTGCTCCAGCGATGCCATCTCCTGGTGGACGCGGCGGACCATCGGCCGAAACACCACCACGCCGGTGATGCCCAGCACGGCCAGCGTACTCATCAGCGACCACAGCGCCAGGTTATGCAGGTAAGCAATTTTTTCGTCGCTACGGCGGAGGTAGGCCGCTACCACCTGATCCAGCGCATCGACCATCCGGCCGGAAAGTGCGGCTTCGTCCACGTAGCGCAGGTGGGGGTTCCCCCAGTTCAGTTCCGACTCGCTGCTCTTGGTCAAGGCCCGAACCTGCGCGATGTAGTTCCGCATCTCGGTATCGAGCAGCCACGGGGTGTCGTAGTAGATGTCGTGGACAGGCTCGGGCGGGGGGTTGCCTTCGGCGTCGGCCCGAATCAACTCGTGGTGGGTTTCTTCCAGCGGCCCCATCGCGGCAATCAATTCGGCCCGGGCCGCCTGGAGTTGTTCTTGATTGAGCGAGGAAACCAGTTTCTGGGCCAACAGGGCCGACCGCTGCAACAGCGACCGCTGCCGGCTGCTGTTGGCGGCGATGATGGCAATCGAGCGATTGGTTTCAATCTGGGCGTTCAAAATCACGTAGTTGGCAAAGGCCAGGATGCCAAGTACGCCCAGGGCCAGGAGGTAACGAACGGTAAGGTAGCCGGTGCCCGAGCGGCGTCGGCCACCTTCGCCCGACGATGCCCGCGGCTCACCGCGCCGCGGCGCGCCGGCGGAGGTGCCCGGGCGAGAACCAGCCTGGCCATTCGCCGAGGAAGGCGAATCCGAATGCACGGCGGAATCAGACGCCGCCTTGCCGCCGGGTGGCGGTGAACTGTTGACGGTCATAGCAATTGGACGTTGCTGGAGAAGCAGCTTGGGTGGAAACCGCCGCCAAACGCAGCGGGGGGCGCAACATCCGCGGCCACTAAGATTGTATTGGACTCTCCCGCGGCCAAAGACTCAATGAGGCGTAGGGCCGGTTCCACCGGCCACGAACCGCGGGGGGACCACCAGCCCCTTCGCGATGGCGCCTTGGAGGGCACGGTTGAACCAGGCATGGAGGGCTCGCAGGGCCACACCGGGGGGGACCGTGCAGAATGACGTTGTGCAGATATCCACAAAAAAAGCCGCGGCGAGTCTTAACTCCACCGCGGCGCTGTTGGGACTGTGGCTAACCGCTATGCGGTTTTCTCCAGGTTGGCGCTGGCGTTGAGCTTGTTATAGAGCGTTTTGAGGCTTACGCCCAACTCGTCGGCAGCCTTGGGCTTGTTGCCGTCGTGCCGTTCCAGCGCGTACTGGATGGCTTCCATTTCGATCTCGCGAAGCGTGATCGGACCAAAGAATTTCACACGCGGGGCGTTCAACCGCCGCGTGTCAAACTTGCCGGGCAGGTGCTCGGCGGTGATGGGGCCGTCGCCCCCCAGGATGCCGGCATGCTCGACCACGTTGGCCAAGTCCCGCACGTTGCCCGGCCACACGTGTTCTTCGAGGATACGGATGGCCTCTTCGCTGAACACGGTGTCGCCCGGTTTGATGGTGGGACGGCAACGCCGCAGCAGATGCTCGGCGAGCGGGATGATGTCCTCTTTGCGGTTGCGGAGGGCCGGAATGTGGATTTCGAAGGTATTGATGCGGAACATCAAGTCTTCGCGGAAGTCGCCGTTGGACACCATTTCTTCCAGGTTGCGGTGCGTAGCGCAGAGCACGCGCACGTCGACCGTAAATGCCTGGTTCTCACCCACCCGGCGAATCTCGCCGCTTTCCAGCACCCGCAGCAGTTTGGCCTGCATGGCCTTGGGGAGTTCGCCAATTTCATCGAGGAAAATGGTGCCGCCGTCGGCCACTTCGAACAGGCCGATGCGGTGCTCGTCGGCCCCGGTGAAGGCACCCTTGCGGTGCCCGAAGAGTTCGCTTTCGATCAGACTCTCAGGCAGTGCGCCGCAGTTGACGGCGACAAAAGGCATGTCCTTGCGGAGGCTCTGGTCGTGCAAGGCCCGGGCCACCAATTCTTTGCCGGTGCCGGTTTCGCCCAGTACCAGCACGGTACTGTTGGTGGGGGCCACCTTGGCGATGAGTTCGCGCACCTTGTCCATGGCGGCGCTTTTACCGACCAGTTTTGAGGAGCCTTGCACCTTTTCCAATTGGTGCTTGAGGGCTCGGTACTTGTTGGTCAGCTCGCGCTTGTCGGCCACGCGGCGCAGCAGCGATTCCAGCTCCACCAGCTTGCAGGGCTTGGTGAGGTAATCGAAGGCGCCGTAGCGCAGCGCGGCGATGGCGCTTTCGAGCGACGATTTGCCGGTCAGGACCACGGCCTCGGTGTCAGGCGAGAGGTCCTTGGCCTGGGCGATCACCTCGATGCCGTTGAGGCCCGGCATATCCAGGTCGACCAGGATGCAGTCGTAGGTGTTCCGCTCCAGCGCGGCCACGGCCGTCAGGCCGTCGGGACAGACCGTCACCTCGTGCCCCATCCGCGGCAACTCGAGGCTCATCAGTTCCTGGAGGGACCGTTCGTCGTCGGCGAACAACAGCTTTAGTCGCTTAGGCGGCTTGGTAGCGATGTTCGTTCTCCTTCGATGCAGGGGACAAAGGCAGGCAAACCCGCAACCGTGTTCCGGCACCCGGGCCGGGGCTGTGGGCCGTGATTCGCCCGCCATGATCTTCGATGATTCGGGCCGAGATCGAGAGACCCAGGCCGATGCCACAGCCGGCGCGCCGCGAACCGGTGTTGGGTTCAAAGACTTGCCGCAGTTCTTGGTCGTTGAGGCCGGGGCCGTCGTCGGCCACGACCAGTTCGACGTCATCTCCCACGATGCGCAGGCTTACCTGGACGGTGCCGCCGGCTTCTGCCCGCTCCAGGGCGTTCACCACCAGGTTGACTGCCACCTGTTTGATCTGCTGCACGTTGACGGCCGCATACACGGCCGGACCTGGCGCCAGCACCACTTCCTTGCCCTGGTTCTTGCCCAGGTGGCTCGCCAGGTCGACCACGCTTTGGAGAATCTCGCGCAGTTCGGTGGGTTTGCGTTGGGTGTCGCTCGCCCTGGAAAAATCGAGCAGATTCTCCGTGATGCCTTTGCAGCAGAACGCCTGGGCCTGAATGTCGGCCAGGTGCTTGAGCAACACGTCGCGCCGCTGCCGCGGCGCGAGTTGGTCATTTTCCATCGCTTCATCCAGGGCGTCGGCCGCCCGCACGATCAGGTCCAGCGGTGTGCTGATGTCGTGCGCCACGCCGGCGGCCAGATAGCCCACGCTGGCAAGTTGCTCGGCGCGAACCACTTGCCGGGTGCGGTCGGTCACCTGGCGGTCGAGATCGTCGCGAATGGCCTGGAAACGACCGGTCATGCCGTTCATTGCCGCGGCCAACTCTGCAATTTCGTCGTGCGTGTCCAGGTGGATGCGGTACTGGAACTGGCCGGCCGCCACCTTGCGGGCGCCCTTGATGAGCAACCGCAACGGCCGCAGGATCCAGCGGTACGACAGCCAGCAGAACACCAGCAGTACGGCCAGGCACCCGGCGCTGGTGGTCCAGACCAGCGTAAGCCGCGCGCGGTAGCGGTCGCGGACCTGGTCGGGGAATTGGTTCATCCGTTCCTGCAGATAACCAGGAAGTTGCCCCACCAGTCGCTGCAGTTGGGCAAGCTGCGAATCCAGCAGCCGCGACTGTTCCTTGTCTTCCCAGGCAACCGCCGAGATGGCCGCGGCCTGGAGCAGTTCTTTGATTTCGGCCAGTGTCTGGCGTTCCTGGCGATCGTCGCCAATGAAGAAAGCTTGTTTGCTGTTGTTGTCGAGTTGGGTTTCGTACTCGTGGACCGTGTCTTCGACGGCGTCCAGGCGCTGCAGAAATTCTGCCCGGACAAGCTGCCAGCTCAAGGTGTGCGCGCCTTGAATGATATCCACGCCCGGCGGTGGCTTGCGGAGCGCGGCCACACGCAGGTCGCTCACCTTCTGGTTAAGCTCGGTGGCCAGGGGGAGCTCGGTAACGCGGAACAGGCTCTTGAGCAGGCTGCGGTATTCGTACAAACCGTGGAACCCGCTCCAGCACAGAGTGCCCACGATTGCCAGCAGCAATACCAGCCCTAGCAAGAGCTTGTTGCGAATGGGCCAAGATGACAGCACGCAGCGACCTCCATGTCGCGAGTCGGCACGCCTGGTGGGCACCCGAGGGGGCCAAATCACGTCGCGGCCGTTCCCCCCAATCCCCTGCCGCGCCCCTGTCGGCGTGAGGGGGCCGGAATGTACCATCGCTTCGGCCGGCAAAGCAAGACGTGTGTTGCAAACGGGCAACCTGGTTCCAAAAGTAGCAACTAAAACACCGATAGCAGGATGCGGCTGCTGTCACGCCAGCAGACCCACGGAGGATGTGGGCGCTCGCGTTCAAGTTGCGAGGCAGACCGTGCGATATAGGGGGTACCAATGATCATGCGCATCGGGGCAATACGCACGGGTGAATACGCGCACGGGGACAGCGGCCATGCGGCAGAATACGCAACAGCATTCATTCACCCGAGGGGTAGCGTTCGCGCTGCTGCCGGTGCTGGCGCTGCTGGCGGGTGGTTGTCTGCCATCGGCAGCACCGCCCCCGACTCAAGCCGCTGCCCCTCCGGCCCCGGAATTCCTCTACGATTACGCCGAGGCCCGGCGACTTGCAAAAGAACAAGACCGGCCACTGATGGTGCTGTTCACGTATCGCGACTGCCCGTGCTGCCGCTACATGCTCCAGCATGCCCTCCGCGACCCGGCCGCCGTAGAGTCGATGGCCGCTTACATTTGCGTCCACGTGGAACTGGAGCAGGAACCCGAGTTGTGCCAGCAGTTTCGGGTCCAGTCGTTCCCCACCATCCAGTTCCTGAATAGCGAAGGCGTGGCGGTGCGGCGGGTGACGGGGGAGATGCCCGGAGAAAAGGTGGCCTCCTTGCTGCGCGACACGGCAGCCACTGCCGAATCAGGAAACATCCGCGCGGCGCGCCACACACCCTATACTTTCGGGGACCCACGCAGCTCGGTACGATAGAAGATTCGCGGTTTGCGCAGCTTGGGTCGAGTTTAACGCTTGGTGCCGGACGGTCTGCCGCCGATCGGCCTGAGGCCGACCGGTCCGTGGCGACCATTCGGAGGGGGGGCGGCAGCCCCAGGGGTAGCTCCCGCGGACGGGTGCCCCCCTGCCCTGCGGATGTCAGATTTTCCCGGGATAGGCCCATTCCCCCAGGAGTTGCCTCCACCGCCCGTTGGCTGCGTGCATTCCAGCTCCGCTGCCCCCTCCAAAAGCTTGTATTGCTATGTCCCAACCTGCCCCACCGGCCAAAAAATCCACTGGCTACGTCGATCGCTGGTACCATGCCAAGCTCTGGCACGGATTTGAATTTTTTGCGTGGATGCGGTTGCTGTTCAAGAACCGCTTTGCGGTGGGCTGGCACATGGTGCCGGCGGCATTCATCATCACCTTGTTCAGCATCGCGCATACGATTCTGCGCGGCATCCAATGGCTTTTGCTGGGGATTCCCCTGGCATGGTCGAAGGTTGACAAACCTCCGGTGTTCATTATCGGCCATTGGCGCAGCGGCACCACGCTGCTGCACGAATTGATGGTGCTCGACGAGCGGCACATTTACCCCAACAGCTACCAGTGTTTCGCCCCCAACCATTTTTTGATCACCGAGTGGATCGCCACGCGGCTATTTGGCTTTCTGATGCCCAAGCAACGGCCGATGGACAATATGGCCATGGGCTGGAAACGGCCGCAGGAAGACGAGTTTGCGCTGTGCGCGCTGGGGCAACCCTCGCCTTATTGGACAATTGCCTTTCCGAACCACCCGCCGCAGTTCCAGGAATACCTGGACTTCAAGGGGGTGCCCGAGCCTGCCGTGGCGCGTTGGCAGCGCACGCTGCTGCGGTTCATGCGGCACCTTTCCTTCCGCCGCGCCGATAAGCGGTTGATTCTGAAGTCGCCCACCCACACGGCCCGCGTGGGGGTGTTGCTCGACTTGTTTCCCAACGCCCGGTTCATTCACATTGTCCGCGATCCGTACACGGTGTACGCCTCGACGGTGAACCTGTGGAAGAAGATGTACGAGGCCCAAGGGCTGCACCGGCCCAAGTTCCAGGGGTTGGAAGAGTACGTGCTGAGTACCTTCAACCAGATGTACGACGCCTTCGAGGCGGATCGCCACCTGCTCAGCGAAGGCCAGTTCTACGAAATCCGGTACGAAGACCTGGTAGCCGATCCCGTCGGGCAACTGCGCGCCATTTACCAGCAATTGGACCTGGGCGATATCGAACCGGCCATTCCCGCCATCCAGCGATACCTCGAAGAAACCGGCGATTACAAGACCAACCGCTACCAGTTCACCAACGAACAGCGGGCCAAGGTTTCTGAGCGCTGGGCGCGGTATATCGAGCGGTTCGGCTACGGCGATTCGCAGGCGGCGCAGACCGGCGGTGCATCGTCTGCTGCGGACGAAGACGCGCCGGCTGCGTAGCGCCGCGAAGAACGAAACGTCTTAATTGGCTGGCCAAACCGGCCCTGCGGTGAGGCTTCAGCCGCCTTGGCAGCCATCAAAACCGGCCCAACGGCGATTCAACCGTTGTTGCGGCCGGTACAACCGGCCCTACGGTGAATCACGGTTTTTGCCACCCGAGGGAGTGGCCCTACGGCAGTTCGCGAATCCGCACGTTCTTGAACTCGATGGGCGAGCCTTCCGATTCCAGGCACAGGTACCCCGTCGCCGGCTCGCACCCAGTGCCGCCGGAGACTTCCTCGCCATTCACCCACAGCCGCACTTCACCATTGATCGCCCGAATGTAGTAGTGGTTCCACTCGGGCGAGCCCTTGGTGAGGTTCTTGCGGGGGAAGCTGCGGCTACCGTTAGGCGACAGCGGCGGGAAGGGCTTCATCTTGGAACTGCCCACGGCGAACACGTCGCCATTGGTCGTGAACCAGTCGGCCGTCTTGCCGGACCGCTTTTCATAGTTTTCTTTGAAGGCGTGATCGAGAATCTGCACCTCGATGCCGTGCGGAAGCCGCCCCGGTTGTAGCCCATCCAGCGATTGCTCAGGCACCCAGACGAAGACGCCCGAGTTTCCGGCCGGCTTGAGGTGCCGCCACTGGATGACCATCTCAAAGTTGGTGAGCTTCTCTTTGGTGCGCATCACACCGACGGGCTGGCCGGTGCACTTGATGAGATTGTCTTCAAAACTCCACGTATCGTCGTTGCCGTTGACGTTGACGAAATCGTCCTTGCCCAGTGTTCGCCAACCGGGGCCGCTGCCATCGATGGTGGCCTTGGGCAGCGAGGACGCGTCGTCGGCCATGGCCGTGGTGGCTGTACCGGGGTACAAGCCGGCGGCGACCAGCGCCAACAGTCCTGCAACATAGCGACCGGCACGCAGCGGTGCGGCTGCCCCAAAGGGCCAAGCGATTGTCATGGTGATGCTCTCTCGTGTGCAAAAGGCAGGTCATAGCACGTGCGGATGGACGATCAGCCCGCGCTAGAGGCACGAGGCGAACCGCACGGCCGTTCATCAACGTAGCCTGAATTGTAATCACCGCTGGCTTGGAACTCATCCCTTGCAGGCCGTCAATC
This sequence comes from uncultured Pirellulales bacterium, assembly GCA_964511065.1. Lineage (GTDB taxonomy): Bacteria > Planctomycetota > Planctomycetia > Pirellulales > S012-138 > CALBRZ01. Next base: position 42,109 of record CAZEEG010000031.1, read on the forward strand.
TGCCGCGGTCCTGGATGAAACCCTGGTGCCGCACATTCTCGCGACTGCGGCCAGCTTTTGGATCGCTGGCACGGCACTTGCTTTCCCTGGGGAAAGCGAGAGGCAGGGCGAACCTGACTCCATACGCAGCCGGAGCATTGGACGGCATCCCGCTTCCCCAATACTCCGCACGTCCCGTCGGCGCGGGGACCAGTCGGTAACCGGCAGCGCTGTCTGGATCGTAACCGTATTGGGTTCGGCCTGTGCAATGTCTCCGGGTGATTCCCCTTTGGCGGACTTCGCCTTCGCCCGGTGTTCAAGAAGCAAATTTTGCAGTTCAGGGAGACGGAAGATGAAAAAATCGCTGTTTGGATGGCTGGGATGTCTGCTCGCGGTGACGGCACTGACGGTCGGCTGCGACAAAGAGACCGATGAGGGAGGCCCCGGCGCTGAGCCAGGCGCGCGGACCATGAGCGGCCAGAGCCCCGACGATACCGGCCGTACGATGACCGATTCCGGCGTGGTGGATCGCAATCAGGATCAGGACCTGGACGAACAAACCTTCACCCTTCAACTGCCCGAAGGCGTGAACGCTGCGCAGGACGAACCGACGGAAACCAGTATCGAACTGAACGCGGGCGATGCCTTCAACCAGAATGTGTCGGTACAGTTGAAGGTTCCCCAGGGAGTCACGATTACGCCCAGTGAGTTCACGCTGAACCGCGACCGCACGGAGCAGAAGCTGCGCATCCAGGCCAGCCCGACCGCTGCCGAGGGCGACGTGGTTGTTGGTGTGACCGGCAAGCCGGCCACCGGCAAGACGGTGGAATCAAGCTTCAAGGTCACCATCGACAAGGATGAGGACCAGGCGCAACCGCGCACTCCCCAAACCCAGCCGCAGACTCAACCTCAAGAGTAACGGGTTGCCATCGGCGGCCCGGTAGCTGCCCAGCGGCAACGCTGCTTTGTGCAGCGTTTTCTGCCCGATGTAGCTTGCGAGCAGGAAGTCATCGCGGCCGGGGGTGGACCTTGGGAAAATTCCCCAGGTACGCCTTGCGGAGCACGATATTCAACCAGGGCCGCAGTAACGAGCGATAGCTTCGTTGCTGCGGCCCTGCTGACTTGATGGATCGTTGCACACGCCAGGTGTGTTCAAGCGATCTTGGTTGAAACACTTCCTGGTTTTCGCACGATCAGCCGGGTTCCGGCAGTTTGCCATTCACAAAACCAGATAATTCTTGCACCCATTCAACAGCGCTGGTGGTCCATCGTTCACCGTGGTTGGTTGACCGCTACTGAGACAGACCGGCGCGATATTCAACAGGTGGGGCAACCCCAATGGCAGCGCGTCAATCGTATCCAACCGCAAAACCATTTCTGCCCCCGCGGCTTTCGCTGCGTTCATTGAAGGAAGCGGCGGAAGCGTGCCGTGGCTGCGACCTGTACCGCGGCGCAACGCAAACCGTCTTTGGCGAGGGGAAAACCGGCGCGCGTGTGATGCTGGTCGGCGAGACGCCCGGCGATGCGGAAGATAAGCAGGGTAAGCCGTTTGTGGGACCGGCCGGTCGATTGTTGCACGATGCCCTGGAGGAGGTCGGCGTTGACCCGGCCATTGCCTACATCACGAATGCCGTGAAGCACTTCCGATACGAAATGCGCGGCACGCGGCGTTTACACAAGAAACCTCGCTGGCGGGAAATCGTCGCCTGCCAACCGTGGCTGGAAGCCGAAGTCGCCGTGATTCATCCTGAGTTGATCGTCTGCCTGGGCGCCACCGCCGCACAAACGATCCTGGGCAAGCAGTTTCGCATCACCAGGCAACGTGGCGAATTGGTATCCAGCGATTGGGCACCTTGGGTCATCGCCACCTGGCACCCTTCGGCCGTGTTAAGGGCTCCTGACTCCGAAAGCCGCGCCCGGATGCGTGCCGAATTGGTGGACGATCTCCGCCACGCCTTCAGCAAGCTGGCCGTGTGATGCTTTGCCATCACTGGTTGGCCGCCCGCCTCGGTGGCAGCCCGATTGCCAGTGATCGCTTGATAAAGCGCGCGGGGCGTGCCGGTAGTCTTGGGGGCTGCTGCCGCGATTCGGTATATTGAACACTCGGCCCCGTGGCCGCGCCGCGATGCAATTGGGGCGGAAACCTCGCACGGTAGCTCCGCACCACCTCGGCAACGCGCAAGACCGCTTGTGTCCTGTTCCTCGGGAGATGGAACCGATGAGCTTGCTGAAATCTGGCTGGTTCCGCCGGCGGCATGCGAACCGTACCTCCCAGCGGCCGGAACGTGCCGCACCGCTTGGGGCGGCTTGCATGGTGGCCCTCGGACTGCTGGCCGCCATTTCTGAAAAAGTCGCAGCGCAGCAAAACGCCGTTACCGTTCAGTTGCCTACCTACCGCTTCTTCTCCATCAGCACCACGGTCAGCGTGCCCGACCGCGGCGGCACAGCGATGGGCGGCATCGGACGCTCCGCGCTGGGAGCCAATCAATTCGGGCCGGCGCCGCTGCCAGCCGGTACTCGGGCGATGGGCTGGGAACGACAAGCGCAGAACGTCCATGTGTTCGCGCAGGTTCACGACTTCCAGGCGATGGAGCAGGCCCTGACGGGTACCGAACCGGGCGCGCCGGGCCACCGGCACCACCCTGGCCATATCGGCCGCCTCACGGTGATGCGGGCAGGCGCCCCAGGTCTTGCGTCTGAGGCGAATTCATCCGGCGGCGCTCACCTTTCCGCTGTGGGCTGCGACAACCCGCTCGCGGTCCACACAGCCCACGATGCCGCGGGGCAATTGAGCGTTGCCGACTGGAAACGTCTGCGTGCAAAAGAAGACTTCGCCGCGCAACGCCAGGTAACCGAGTGGATCGAGAGGGCCGCCCAGGCGGCCGCAGCAGGCAATCGAGGCGCAGCCCGGGTTTATCTCACCATGGCCTACCGCAAGGCCAGCGCGGACGTTCGCCCCCGCATCGCCGCCGAACTGGAGCGCCTGGATGGCGCGGCCGGCGCTCGTGCTTCACGCCCGGCCCAATAAAACTGCGGACCAATGATGCAGCGGGCCCGGGAATCAGAGAGCCCGGGAAACTGGGCGGCTCTGATGCACGGCGGACCATAAATCCTTCTTTGGCATGAGCCGCATCACCTGCACGCTCGATTGGTTGCCAGGCTCGGATGCTCCGAGGATAATGGCCGTTTCCGCTATTCCTGCGCGCTTGCATCGTCGCAATATGGACACCTGCGCGGAGCATGGACGCTTTCGTTCGTACTGGCTCACCGCCATGCGGCCAGTTGCACGGGAAAGCAGACGACTTGCGGCACCGATCGGTCCACGATCGGGCATCGGTGACACAACAAGCAATAAGTGCCAAACCGCTGGCCATTTCAGCAGTCGAAGATGTGAATTCTCGGGCCGGAGCCATCGTGCGACGATCAAAACGTGTCTGGCTGATTGTGGTTGCCGTCCTGCTGGTTGGGGCAGGCGCCGTGGCCGCGGATTGGTGGTTTGCACTTCCGCCGGGCGAGGTCAAGTCGTACGTCGGTAGTCAGCGCTGCGCCCAGTGCCACCAGCACGAGGTCGACGCCTGGCACGGGTCGGACCACCACCTGGCGATGGACCTGGCAACGCCGCAAACCGTGTTGGCCAACTTTGACAACGCCACCTACAGCTACCACGGCACGGAAAGCCGGTTCTATCGCCGGGACGACAAGTTCTACGTCTACACCGACGGCCCCGACGGCAAGCATGCCGAGTTTGAGATCAAGTACGTGTTTGGGGTGCGCCCGCTCCAGCAGTACATGGTGGCGTTTCCCGACGGCCGCGTGCAGGTGTTACCGTTTGCTTGGGATGTCGACCAGCAGCGCTGGTATCACCTGTACGAGGGCAGTCCGCATCGGCAAGGGCATGAGGAGTCGTCCACGGATGACCAGCCCATCCTGGCCGGCAACTGGCTGCACTGGACCGGCGCCGGCCAGACGTGGAATTACATGTGCGCCGATTGCCACTCCACCAACCTGCAAAAGAACTACCACCTTCCTTCCAACCAGTACCACACGACATTCTCGGAGATCAACGTCGCCTGCGAGGCCTGCCACGGGCCGGGCAGCCTGCACGTGAAACTGGCCGAAGACCGCTGGCTGTTCTGGGATCGCCATCATGGTTACGGCCTGCCCAATCTGAAAGCCGCCAGTTCGCTCCCGCAGCTTGAAACCTGCGCGCCATGCCATTCCCGTCGGCAGGTGATCCATCCCGGCTACCAGGCGGGCAACCGCTACATGGACCACTACGCGCTGACGCTTTTGGAAGAAGGCCTCTACTATCCCGATGGCCAGATTCACGACGAGGTCTATGTCTACGGTTCATTTCTTCAAAGCCTGATGTACCGCAAAGGGGTGCGCTGTACCGATTGCCACGATCCGCACACGGCCAGGCTCCGCGCGCAAGGCAACAACCTGTGCGTGCGCTGCCACACGCCAGCCAAGTACGACGTGCCGAGCCATCATCACCACCCGGTTGGAAGCAGCGGCGCCCAATGCGTGGAGTGCCACATGCCGGCGCGTAATTACATGGTGGTGGACGCCCGGCGCGACCACAGCATCCGCGTGCCGCGGCCCGACGTGAGCCTCGACTTGGGCACGCCCAACGCGTGCGCGTCCTGCCATCTGGACCGCTCCAAGAGCGACCGCTGGAAAAGCTATCCGGCCTGGGTCGATGCCGCCAATGCCGGCGAGCCGCTCGCCCAGGAAGAGGTTCGCCGTGTGAACCAGTGGTCGGCCGATTGGATTGAGCGGTGGTTCCCCAACAGCAAGCACCGTCCCCCGCATTTCGGTTACACGCTCGCTGCCGCCCGGCAAGGAACCCCGCGGCCTCCGGCGGGCGATGGGGCGGACCATGCTGGCCACTCCACGAGTCCCGGCAGCCAGGGGGGCGACGATTCGCATCCTCAGTCCCCTGCCGATCCAGCGGCCCTTGCCAACCAGGCAACGATCGTGGCCGACTTGGGCAGGCTTGCCCGCGATCGTGCCAACGTTGGCCCGATTGTGAGGGCCACCGCCGTAAGCCACTTGGATCAGTACCCGACCGCCGAAGCCCTGGCGATCAACGATGCGGCCTTGAAAGATGAAGAAGGGATGGTACGCCTGGCGGCCGCCCGGAACCTCGATGCCTTCTTCCCGTTCCAGGCCACCGACCTGTGGAGCTATGCGGACATGCCGCCTGGGCAACGGGCGGCCCTCCGCCGGCAGTTCGACGCACTGAAAGAGCGTGCTGTTCCGCTGTTGACCGATCCGCTGCGGGCCGTACGGATGGAAGCAGCCCGGGTGTTATCGGTGGTGCCGAGAATGTATCTGGGTGACACGGAAGCAACGGCCTTCGACGCTGCCCTGCAGGAGTTTTATGCCGGGGAGCAGGAAATGGCCGACCAGGCAGCCGCGCACCTGAACCTGGGCACCGTGTACGGCAATTTCAAGCAGTTCGACAAGGCGATCGAGTCGTACCAGACTGCCATTCGACTTGATCCAGAATTCGTGCCGGCCCACATCAACCTGGCGCTGCTGTACAACTTCCAGGGCAAGAATGCCGAGGCAGAACAACTGCTTCGTCAGGCCTTGCAGCATGCTCCCCAACTGCCCGACGCCCACTATTACCTGGGACTGCTCCTGGCCGAAGATTCGGGCCGATTGGCCGAGGCAGCCGAAAGCCTGGGCGAGGCGGTGAAGCACGCGCCGGGGCGTCCCCGCATCCGCTACAACTATGCCCTGGCGCTGGACAAACTAGGGCGTTCCCGTGAGGCCGTGTCCCAACTGGAACAAGCGCTGGAACTGGATCCCGACAATCCCGACTACTACCAGGTCCTCATCACGCTTTACGCCAGGCAGCAGCGCTGGGACCAGGCGGTGCGGTACGCGGAGAAACTCGCGGAACGCTACCCGCACGAGAGCCAATTCCAGCAGCAACTGCAGTTGCTGCGGTTGCAGCAAGAGAACGCGGGCGGCGCTGGCCTACGCCCCCGGCCGTAACGGCGGCAGCAGTAAGCAGCAAGAAAGCGGATGGAACGCTACGCGGTTCACCGGCCGCTACTGCCCCGGAAGCTGTTGTCCCGCGGGCTGGCTGATCTGGGCGTCGAGATCCGTGCTGGTGGCCAGCACGCCGCCGGGCTGATTCTCGCGATTCATGAAGTTCTTCAACTCCAGCGTGGCTGGGCCCAGCAGCAGAATATAAATGGGCGGCGCCAGGCAAAGCACCACCGGGAACAGCAACTTGACCGAGGCCTTGTTGCCCTGCTCCTCGGCCCGTTGTCGCCGGGTTCGCCGTACGCTATCGGCGAATTCGCGGAACGCGCTGGCCACGTTGCCACCCAATCGCTCCGCATGCCGTACCAGCGTTGCCAGGGCGGTCACTTCGGGTACATCCACCCGGGCGGCAAAGCTGTTAAGTGCCTGCTCCAGGGATCCGGCGTCGGCCTGGTGGTGCATGATGGTCAGCTCACAAGCCAGATCGCGGTGGGTGTGGCGAAGTTCATCGCCCACCCGCTTGATGGCCCGCTGCAGCGGCACGCCGCCGCTGACCGTCATGGTAATCATGTCCAAAGCATCGGGCAGGGCATGGTGGACGCGGCGGGTTCTCGCCGTGGCCTGGCTGGAAAGCACCACCCGCGGCAGACTGTAAATCAACAGCAGCACGCCGCCGCCCAGCATCAACAGCTTGTTCGCTTCGGCACTGCCGGGCTCCACGGCGGTCACCAGTGCCGTGGCAATAAACAGCATCCACGCCACCATGGCTGCGTTGCGGAATCCCAGGTATTCCTCCAATGCCTTGCGATGGTAATACCCTGCACGCACCAGCTCCTTCTTCAGCTTTTGCGCTTTGGCCGACGACACCGGCAGGATGCCCGCCATTGGCTCGGTGAGCGGGCCCAGGATCAATGGCCGCCGGCTGCCGATTTCGTCGGCCCGGTTTCGGCCGCCGCCGATCAGCATCCGCCCCAGCAGAAACACCACCAGTGCGATACCTGCGAACGTACCCGTCACCAGCAGCGAAGACGTGGTTGCGGTATCCATGTTGAGCCTCTTGAGATTCCTTCGCACCGGCGAGCCGCCGGGGATCGGTTGAACGGGTTTTCCGCCGCGGCCGAGCCAGTGAGCCGTGCCGCGCACTCAGCACCTTTGCGGCGCAGCCATCAATAGTCGCTCTTGAGCAGCCGCGATACCCACAGCAGGCCCACTACCTGCGAAATAACGGCGTACGTCAGCAGCGTGCGGCCCAGCGAATCATCCAGCAGTTTGCGGCCATACTCCGGCTGGAAGATGAACATATAGCCAAACAGCAGCGGCCCGAGCGTGGCAATGAACAGTGCCGTGAACCGCCCGGCCCCCGTCACGCTTTTCAACTGCCGCCGGAAGGCGCGGCGATCGCGAATCACCTCGGCCAGCCGTTCCAGCGTTTCGGCCAGGTTGCCGCCGATGTCGCGGTGCGTGGCCACCGTGTTAGTGAAGATGCGGACATCGAGCAGGTCGAACCGCTCGGCCAGCCCTTCCATCGTGGCTGGCAGCGAAAGCCCCATGGCGAGGTGGCCCGAGCAGCGCCGAAACTCGGTCGCCAGCGGTTCGTGCGAACTGCGGCCTACCAGGTCAATCGCCTGCTCCAGGCTCTCGCCGGCACGCACCGCACGCGCCAGCAGGTCGAGCGCGCCAGGCAGTTGTTCTGAGAACTTTGCCACGCGCCGCCGCTGGCTGGCCATCATCCACAGCATCACCGCGAAAAAGCCCGCGGTGCCCGCTATGGCCGTCAACAACAGGTCGTCGCTGAGAATGAACACGATGCCGCCCACCACGGTGGCGGCCAGCACGTGCAGCAGCATGGCCGCCATCACATTCAGCGGCCAGCCCGACAGGTACAGCGTGCGTTCAAACCAGTGATCGAATCGGCCGACCATCGAGGCGTCGCCGGGCTGGTGCTTGCGGCGGGGCATCCGCCGGACGGCTTCGGCTTGCGCCGATTCTCGGCCCAGCCAAAGGTCGCGGGCCCCCAGCAGCACGGCCCCGCAGGCCGAAGCAATGCCGGCGAACGAAACCAGGGAAATCAGTTGAGCATCCACGATTCTGGCCTTCTGACTTGCGCAGCGCGCGCTAACTTGGAGCGGATCCCCGAGGCACCGCCGGGTAACTTCAGCTTGCGAACAGTTCCTGCGGCAGTTCCACGCCGTGCTCGGCCATCCGTTCCACGCACTGCGGCACGTAGCCGGTACGGTAGAACGCGCCTCGGGCACGCCCGGCTTCGTCCAGCCCCTGCTGCTTGAAGCCGAAAATGTCTTCCAGGTGGTATTCGCCGCCGCGCACTTCGACGATTTCGGAAATCCGCATCACCCGCCGCACGCCGCCCTTGAGCCGCGACAGATGCACCACCAGCTTGATCCCGGCGGCAATGTATTGGCGCACCACCGGCACCGGCAGTTCAAAGCCAGACATCGCCACCATCATCTCCAGCCGCGAGAGCGCGTCGCGGGTGTCGTTGGCGTGAATGGTGGTGAGCGAGCCTTCGTGGCCGGTGTTCATCGCCTGGAGCATGTCCAGGGCTTCCGCACCGCGAACTTCGCCCACGATGATCCGGTCGGGCCGCATCCGCAGGCTGTTGCGGACCAGGTCGCGGGCGGCGACCTCCCCGGTGCCCTCGGTGTTGGCTTGCCGTGTTTCCAGGCGGGCCACGTGCGGATGCAGCAGCAGCAGTTCCGCCGAATCCTCGATGGTGACCAGGCGTTCCTCGCGCGGAATCGCCGACGAAAGCGCATTGAGCAGCGTGGTCTTGCCGGCCCCGGTTCCACCAGAAATCAAGAAACTGACCCGGGCTGCCACGGCAGCTTCCAGAAACTGCGCCATCTCCGCGGAGATGGAGCCGAACTCCAGGAGCCGGGGCAAAGAAAGTCGCTCGGCACCAAAGCGGCGGATGGAAAGCTTCGGGCCATCCAGCGCCAGGGGCGGTGCCACCGCGTTGACACGCGAACCATCGGGCAGCCGCGCATCGACCATAGGGCTGACTTCGTCAATCCGCCGGCCGACTCGGGCCACGATCCGCTGGACAATCCGCATCACGTGCTGATCGTCGGCAAACACGATCGGTGTCTGCTCCAGCACGCCGTGCCGTTCCACGTACACTTCGTGAGCGCCATTCACCAGGATGTCGCTCACCGTGGCGTCGTGCATCAGCGGCTCGATGGGGCCAAGCCCGAACACCTCGTCGTGCAGTTCCTTAAGTAGCCGCTGCCGCAACGCATCGCCCAGCGGCAACCGCCGCCGGGCAATGATCTCCGCGGCCAGCTCGCTGACTTCCGTTTCCAGGTGTTCGCGCGGAACCTGCCCGGCCAGGGAAAGATCGAGCGATTCGACGATTTCTTCGTGGATCGAAGTTTTCAGGCGCTGGAACTCGATGGCCTCCATGTCAGCCGGTTCCGCCAATGCTTTGGCTTGGATCATCGTATGTTTGCCATGTTCAAAGTAGGGTGGGTGCGTGTACCCCACCAGCACCTCTTGCTGTTCCACCGGCCGCGGCCACTTAGGCCGTGGGCCGCGGCGGCTTGCGGGCCGCCAATACCTCCGCAATCAACCTGTTCCATTTGGTCCGCGCAGCGGACCCTGCGGGGGGGTTATTGCTGAGGCTCGTCACTTGGCGGCGTTGCCGGAGCGGGATTCGTGCCAGGCTTGGTGGCAGCCATCCGGCCCGCAATCTCCTCGGGCGTGGGTTGGCGGCGCTGGTTGCTGCGGAAGTCCACGCTGCTGATGGCACCGCCGCGGTACACTTCCATCCGCCACTTGGTGTACGGCCGATCGAGCACCTCGT
>CAZEEG010000032.1:0-49935 GCA_964511065.1 uncultured Pirellulales bacterium
TCGCGGTCGCTGGCGTTGATCAGTTCCACCTGGGGCCGGGCGCGCCATTGTTCCACGGACCGCCCCAAGACTTCGATGGCTTTCTCCAGTTGCACGTCTTTGCCCCGGGGCATTTGACCGGGCTGTGGCCAGAGGATGTGGTGGGGTACGGCGCCGTGGAGCTCCATATCTTCGCCGGTATTGAGCACGTACCAGCCGCGGAACGGCATCCGCAAAATGCCGACATCCATCACCCGCATCGCCCCGGTGCTGATGACGGCGCCGGCCGTGGGCACGCCCACCAGTTCGCCGCGTTCCAGGGTCTTGATGGCGTGGCTGAAGATTTCCGCATTGCTGAAACTGTTCTGGTTGCACAACACCACGATTGGCTTGTGCCACGTGGCATACACGGTGCGATCCTGCGGATAGCCCTGGCCGCCGCCGCGGGGAACCGTGATGGCGTGCCGCGGTTGCGTGAGGGCTGTGAGCAGGTGATCGGTCGTAAAGCCGCCGCCGTTCTCGCGCACGTCGATGATCAGGCCGTCTTTCCCCACGCCCACGTCGTACAACTCGGCCTCGAACCGGTAGAAGCTGGGCAGGTTCATCGCCTGTACGTGCAGGTAACCCAATTTGCCGTCCGAAGCTTTCTCCACTACCTGGCGGTTGTGCTCGATCCAGGCGTCGTACAGTAGTCGCCGGGCCTCGCGATACGCGATGGGCCGGATCACCACTTCCCGCCTGGCGCCATCGGCAGCCTGCACCCTGAGGTGGATATCGCGGTCGAGCGGGCCGTTGAGCAGCGGTGCCGGGCCGATGCCGGGATCGACGTCGGTACCATCTACCGCCAGGACGATTTCGCCCGCGCGGATGCGGCTTTTCTCAAGGTCGGCAGGGCTGCCAGGGATCACGTCGCGAACCTTCCAGCCCGGCCCGCGATGCGAAGCATCGAGCCGCAAGCCCAGGTGGGCGGTTTCTTCGCGCCACGCCGAGGGCGACTGGGTATCCAGGCCGATGTCCGTGGGCCGGAAGCCCAGGTGCGATGCGTTCAGTTCGCCCAGCATCAGGCTGATCACCCGGGCCAGGGTTTCAGAATCGCCGGAGTCCCTGGCCATCGGTGCATACTTGCGGCGGATGGCGTCCCAGTTGCGATGATTCAGGTTGCCGTCGTAAAAGTGGTCGCGCATCGCCCGCCAGCAGATCATGAACGCTGCTTCCCGCTTGGCTGGCAGATCGACCACTTGCCGGGCGCTGAAGGTGTAGCGGCGGTTGCTGCTCTTGCCGGTATCCAAGCTGGCGGGCACCGCACCGGAGAGCCACAGCACCTGGTTGCCCTGTTCGATCCAGCGTGCCTGTTGGCCGGTGGCGGTGGTGAGCAGCGAGGGTTTGGTGCCGTCGGGCAGATCAATGGTGTAGGTACCTTCCTTGCCGTCGATCGTGGCCGTAAAGGCCAACTTCTTGGAGTCGTATTTCCAGAACAGATTCCGTTCGGTCGGACCGGGAATGTTGACGCGGCGGATACGATCGTGGAGGCCTTCGAAATCAATCTCCACCAGCGGCGTTTTGCCGTCCGCCGCGGGCTTGCCTTCGTCGCCGGTGAGCGGGGGAGCTTCAACCGGTTGATCGTCGCCCTGCGGCGGGGTCACCTTGCCGCCGGGTTGCGCCTGGTCCGGTGCAGTGTCAGCGCTGGCCGTGCCGCCAGCCGGGCCACCGCCGGCTTTTTCTGGTTTCTTGCGGGCCTTGTTGAGTTTCTCCAGCGCTTCTTTCAGCTTGCGGTCGCGCGAGGTTTCTTCGCCTTCTTCTTTCCGCAAGGTGGCGATGTAGATATCGATCTCACCGTCGGAACGCCGCCCGGTGTAGGCGATGCGCTTGCCGTCGGGCGAAAAGACCGGGGCATTGTCGTTATCGGGATGGCGCGAAAGGTTGAACGGTTCGCGCGACCCGTCCAGGGGCAGCAACCAGATATCGCGGTTGAAGTCGTTGTCGCTTTGCGCATAGACCAGCCAGCGGCCGTCGGGCGAGAAGTCGTAGTCGGGCTTGTTCCACGAGGAAAGTACCTTGCGGGCTTCGCTGCCGTCGGGCCGCATCACCCACAAGTCGCCCCGAACTTTCAGGAAGGCGACCAGCTTTCCCGTGGGATCGAACTGCAGGTTGCTCTCGGCTTCAGCATCGTTGGTGAGTTGCGTGAGTTTGAAGCTCTCGTTCTGCCACCAGTAGCGGTCGGGATCGCTGCGTTCCGCCCTCCAGATATCGGGCTGGCCGCCCTGGTCGCTGACAAACAGCAGGCTTTGGTGATCGGGAGCAAATACCAGGGAGGTTTCTTCGCCGGGGGTGTTGGTAACCTGTCGCGGTTCGCGCAGCACGGTGTCCATCACCCAGACGTCGCCGCCGGCGATGAATGCGACTTCCAGCCCATCGGCCGAGAAGGCCACTTCGGTGGCGGCTTCCAGGGTGCGGCGCTGTTGGTCATCGTGAAGGCTGTCGCCGACGTGGCGGATGGTCAGTTTGACGGGCTGCTGGTCCTGGCCGGGGCGGAACCGGTACAGATCGAACAGGTGCCGGAAGACGATGGTGGAGCCGTCGCGCGAGATGCACGGCAACAGCACGGAGTCGTCGTCGAAGAAAGTAAGCTGCTCTTCCCGAGGCTTGCCGCGCAGGTTTCGCCGCCACAAGTTCATCGACCCGCTCTTGCCGCTCACGTAGTAGAAGGCGTTGCCCTGGGGATCCCAAAGGGGGAACTGGCATCCGCTGGGATCGTTGCACAACTGGCGAAACTGGCCCGAGCGGATGTTGTACATCCACACCTGGCTGGCTTGTGAGCCGCGGTAGCCTTTGCGCCACCACTGGGTGCCTTCGCGGGTGAACAGCAGGCGGTTGCCGCGGTGGTCGAGGCGGCCGTTAGAGCCGTAGTCGTCGAACAACACCTGCTCGGCCTGATTCTGCTCCAGGTCGAGGCGGACAAACCGTTCGGCGTGCCGCCAGAAATGGTCACGCTGCACGCTGACCAGCAGCGCCCGGCCGTCGGGATACCAGTCCTGGAGCGAATAGCCTTCGGTGTGGAACGTGAGCTGGCGAGGCGTGCCGCCGCTGGCCGGCATGATGTAAACCTGGGTGCTGCCGTCGCGCCGGGAAGTGAAGGCCAGTTGCTTGCCGTCGGGCGAGAATACCGGTTCGGCATCGAGGCCTCCGTGGCTGGTCAGCCGCTGGGCCTGGCCGCCCTCGGACGGCACCGACCACAAATCGCCCCGCCACGAGAACACCAGCGTTTGGCCATCGGGCGAAAGGGCTGGCGTGGAAGCCAAACGGATGAGCTCGCCTGGGGCATCCTGCTGGGCCGCTTGCGTGGCACTCAGAACCATGCCCAACAAGATTCCCGCTGCCATCGTCAAGGATTTGCGCATCGAACCGGTCTTACTGAGGAAGGTGAAACTCAAGGAGGGAAGGAACGGTTCCATGGATGGAGGGCTGCTCCGCAAAGGACGGAGCTGCCGGGGGGTTACGTCACGTGGCAGGCAGCCGCCGGCGCAACTTGGGAGCGATCCCCCTGCCCTCGCTGGCCTGCCGTGCTTGCCAATCATACCCCTTTCCACAGGCATGTGGGAACTTTGATCCTTGAGGGCGGCCACGGCCAGGCGGGCCGCCGCGAAGTAATTGCGGTCAAGTGGTTGCTGCTTAGTGGTTGCCGCCAAGGCGGGCCGCCTCCCGATGATCGGTGGATGACAAAAATCCGGTATAAACCGCAGATTTTCGCTCATCGGTACCGCCGTTAAACGCCGAGTGTATGGATAGATTTGCGAAATGGCACCGGCGATGGGGCTATCGCCTCGGCAACTGCTGCCAGGGAAGCCGCGCGGCGACTCGATCCGCTGGCCTGCAAATCGGCACTACCAGGAAGTTATTCGCCGTTAGGAGAAGTGCATATGTCCAGGCTCTGGTTGGCCGCAGTCGCCTTGACTGCCATGGCCTGTGTGGCAGAAGCCAAGAACCCTCGCTTGATGGGCGAAGGCACGTCGCAGGAGCCATCGTTCTCGATGGGCGAGTTGACTCCTACCCCTAGCATGTGGCTGTATCAGCAGCAGATGTCGCAGTACAAGGACCCCAAGGAGTCGGTGCGCAGGCAGGCTCAATATACGGCCTGGCAGCGGCAGCAACGCCTGGCCGCGCAGAAGTGGTACGGCATGTCCAATTCCCGCCCCCGCGCCAACTTCACTCCCTTTACCGGCTACTATTCGCCCAGTTGGGTCGGCACGGTGAATGAGCCGTTTGCCTGGCCGGGCGGGTACTCGGCTCCCAGGATCATCATCGAAGAGCGCTCGGACTATTCCCGCTAGCGGGAACGTGTAAGCCCAAAGCGCCGAAAGGGCCGTGTTGGCCCCGCACCTCGCCTGCGCAGATGCAGACCGCGGCCTTGGCCGCCCCAAGCATCGCCGATTCGCCACCGGGGTCGGAACAATCCAGAGAAGAGCGACCAGGGCCGCAGTGATTCCCTTTGGTGGGGTAGCCTAACTGCGGCTCTTGGTTTGCGCGCTGCCGGAACGAACGTTTGCCGCTTCAGCTCGACATCAGCAGCGCGATCACCAGCACCACCACGGCGACGATGGCGATGACGATTCCGATCCGCGTCCACGAGAGCGGTTTCTCGCCGCTGACCTGCCCGGTCTGGCCGTTGACCAGAAAGCGATACAGCTTCTTGTGGTAACGGTAGCTCACCATGTACACCGGCAGCAGGCACAGATCGGAAGTGATGTGGCTGAAAGCCGTCTGCCGCGTCAGGCCGCGATAGGTGTCGCCCGGCAGAAACGCCTTGATGTTCGCCTCTTCTTGTTGTTCAAACGCCTGGCGGCACAGTTGCAGCGCCTGCTCGCGTTCCACGGAGTATTCCTCGCTGAGCCAGCCTGCCAGATACTCGGGCCGATACCGCCGCAGGCCCGGCAGATGAAACGGCAGGATCCATTGCGCCTGTTGCTGCGGCAAACCGCGACTGCCCGATACCAGGTAACCGCTGTAGTACCGGTGGTGCCGCCCTGAGAGCGACCACCATTCGGTCTCGCGAACGGTGCGGGTGCGGGTGACCGTGCGACCGTTGACCTGCGTGGTGTAGGTTTCGGTACGGTACCAGTATTCGCCGATCTGCGCGGACCACCGGCTTTGCGCCAACATGGTGAACGCCCAGAACGGCAGATAGACGCCGCGCATCTTCTCCGCCAATTGGGCCAACTTCAAATCACCCGGCCGGAACCAGTGATTCTCCCGAATCCACTGGCGAAACTTTTCGAGCGCTTCTTCCGGCGTTACGCGAAAACCAATCACAAACTCCGGCGGTTGGCGGCCGGTCAACTCAGGCGAGTACTCCACCACGTAGGTCGAGTCGCAGAAGGGGCAAACGTAGCTCCGCTGGCTGGGATCGGTTGAAACCTTGGCGCCGCAGTTGTTGCAGGCGAAGTATCGGGCGACGCGCTGCCCCGTGGCTGGCCCCGTGGCGACGGCCTCCGGTTGGGGCGTGCCGCAGGCGGGGCAGAACCGCTCGTCGTCTTCCACCGGCGAGCCGCAGTTTTCGCAGTTGTGACCGGCCGCCCCGGTGGTGTGATCGTCGAGCGTCTGCACGTTGGCCGTAATATCCATGCGGCTTGCTCCCAATCACAATCTTTTTGAATTTCGTGCCACGGCCCTACAGCCTTCGCGCCATGGTTCTGCGAGCCGTGGGCCGTACCCATAAGCTATTGCCGTAGGTCCGCCGGCTACCGCCGAACGCAACCGCGGTGTAATGGGGAGAACCGTCGAACTCCAATGAATGGCGCCGCGATGTCGCACGGCCGGTGGAACCGGCCCTACAGCCTTCGCGCCATGGTTCTGCGAGCCATCCGCATCGGCGACTCACCGTGCTTCCCGTTTTCCAAACCAGCCGCGAATCCATCGCCATGCCTTACTGAAGAACCGGCCGGAAATCACGTCCTCGGTGATGGTGGTTCGGTCGGCGGAGAAGTTGAGCCACACGGCTTCGATGTAGGGGCCGGACACCTCGGCCAGGGTGCCATAAAAGCCCTTCTGATTCAAATCGACCAGGGCGGCCGCGTAATGACCCAGGATATGGCGCTCGAACAGGTTGCCGGCCACGGTCACGCCCGACAGCAAGCCGCGGCCCACGTGGGCCGCCTTTCCGAGCATGTGCAGGGTCATGGCCCCGGATACCTGCAACAGACCCACGTTCTCCCGCTGGGCAATTTCCGACATCTCATCCCAAATGCGCTGCAGTTCCGCCTGCGGGATCAGCCGGGTGGGATCGACGCGGGAAACTGAATCGCGGGCTTGCTGGATCGTGTCGCGGAGCCCCTGTAGCGAGAGCGGCGGCGTATCCAGCGCCGTGGCCGTATTGCCCGAGGCGTCGGCCACGGCGTCGAGCAGGTCGTCGACATGGTGGATGGTGCTGTTCTCGTCGATCAGGCCTTGGGCTTTGAGTTCCTGGCTCAGCTCGCGCAGAAAGGCGTTGGAACCGTAGGCCACGTCGCTCAGCACGGCCAGCGCCGTCATGGGTGAAATGTGGAAGGTGAGCAGGCTGGCCGTTTCGACGAAGTTGCCGACGGTCTTGCGCGCGACAAAGTTCTCAATCTTCTGGGCCTCGGCTGCCTGCGTGTCATCGCCCTCGGCAGCGGCCGTGCGGCGCGTCACCCCGCCTACGTCCTCCACCAGAAAATCGAGCATCTGACTGACCATGATCTGGTAGGTCTTGGAGTCGCGAAACGCCTGGGGGATCAACAGCGACGAGGCTTCCTTGGCCATCCCGCCCACCAGTCCCACGCTGCTGCGAACCGCGCGCTCGGGAAGCGACAGCGTGTAGAACAGGTACTTCTGGATGGCTCCCGGCGAAGGTTCCTCGGCCGCCGGGGCAGGAATGGCGGCGGCTGCGCCGTCGGCGGGGATCGTGGCCGGCGCGGCGGACGGCGGCGCTGCGACTTCAGCGGGGGCTGGCTGGGCACCTTGCCCAGTTTCGGCTTGTGCAGCGTGGCTATCTGGCTGCTGGCTCAAGGGTTGATCGTTCATGTTCGCTCCTCGCTGCCACAAAGATGCGGGGATCGGCCCCCCACCCCCCTGCCCTACTTTGCCATTCGCTCGGCCACCACGCATATTTCCTGGTGATCGTGGTGCAATTGCCGGGCTTGCAACCGCTGGTATCCCCAGGTGCGAATCCGAAACAGATACGAGGGAATTTGTTCAGCCAGCCTCCAATCGGGCAGCTTCAGCGTCAAGATCAGTCCACGAATGTTGACCTCGGGATGGGTGACGATCGCTTCCACCGTATCGAGCGTGTACTTTGGCGCCACGTTCATATCGGCGGCCAGGTAACGAAAGCGGCGAAACTCGCGGCGGCGGACATCGACCCCGCGCTTACGAATGTGGGTGAAGTTGGGATCAGCGGCTACGCGGGGATGAATCTCGGCCGGATCGATGCCGGTGACTTCCAGCCCTCGTGCGAGCAGGGCCTGCGCCGCACCGCCGGGCGCGGCGCCAATTTCCACGATCCGCTCGCCCGGCCGAACCGGCAACTGCGACCACCGCAGGGCCTCCTCGATCTTGAGGTAGGCCCTGGACACCATGTCCTCGGGCGGTTTGATCTGGCAAAGCCCCCCTGGCCACGTTTGGGCCTCGGTGTTGGCCTGATGGTAGCCGAGCCAGTACTGGCCGTTGTCGATGCGGACCACGTCGAGCACCAGGTCGCCGGGCCGCGTGAACGTGTGCAGTTCAAGCTCCGGCCGCGCGGCCTTCAACTGCGAGTCCAGTTCGAGATCATCGGGCCCCAGGGCCGGCACGTAGCCGTGATGCCGGGCCGGCTGGCAGTCCCGGGCAAACACGTGCAGAGCCTGGTAGGTGGAATCGCCAGCGAGGCGCCACACTTCCTCCGGCAGGGCCGCGGGATCGGCTTCAACGGGTCCCAGCGAATAGCCCCAACACCGGGCGAAAACCGCGTCGAGCCGCCAATCGAGCATCAGGTTGTGGTTGGGCGGCAATTTGAAGGTCACAAACCCGGGCCGCGCGAACGCAGGCTTAAAGCCCGGATACCGCCGCGTCAGTTCCCGCTTTAGGGCAAGCTCCGCGCCGATCTGACAGGTGGTAAAGATGAACGCGGGCCGCTGCATGGAGAACCAAGGATGATTCAGGATACGTTTGGTAAATGATGCTCCGGCGGTGCGATCGGCAAAACCGTGCATCGTTTAGGTTGTTTAGTGCGCGTGCCACGGTCCTGCGTGCCGTGCGCCAATTGAATCGGCGGAGGCAGTGGTGCCACGGCGCTGTGAGCCGGGCGCGGCGAGTTGCAACTTTGCGCCGCACATGCGCGCGTTGAAAACAGTGGCACGTTCGATCCATTCTATGGTGGCGCGGCCGCTTTGGTGAGTGGTCTGGTCGCGGCTTCCCCGGGCGTAGATGCCCACCCTGGGCTCTGGCGGGTTTATGCCCTTGGCACTAGCTGCGCGCATTTGGCCCGTGGTACCATAGGGACGAATTTGGGGGGGACGCAAACAGCCCCCCTCAGCAGTATGTGGCGACCGCCAGGCCGCTTCGTTCCCGAGATCATCCACCACCAGGTTGGGCGATTGCCGCCAAGGCGCAACGCCCGGCTTCTTCCCCGGTTTCGCACACGGAATCCCCAGATGCAGCACCGGAAGTTTTCTTGCGCGACCTTGTTCCTGGCTCTAGGGTTTCTTGCAGCATGCGGAGCGCTCCTGGCGACTTCAAACGCCGCGGCCGCCGAGAACTGGCCCGAGTTCCGCGGCCCCTTCGGCGATGGCCACGCGGCCGGTTCCAACCTGCCGCTCACCTGGAGCGAAAGCGAGAACGTGACCTGGAAAACGCCGATTCACGGCAAAGGGTGGTCCAGTCCTGTGATTTGGGGCAACCAGGTCTGGATGACGACGGCCACGCCCGAGGGGCACGCGATGTTTGCCATTTGTGTCGATAAGGAGAGCGGCAAGATCGTCCACGACCTGAAGTTGTGGGAGGTCGAGAACCCGGCCTGGATGCCAGAGATGAACAGTTACGCCTCGTGTACGCCGGCGATCGAAGAAGGGCGGGTGTACGTGCATTTTGGCAGCTACGGCACTGCTTGCCTCGACACGGCCAGCGGCAAGGTGCTATGGCAGCGGCGCGACCTGCCGTGCAACCATCACCGCGGCCCGGGCTCCTCGCCCATCTTGTACCAGGACCTGCTGATTCTCACGTTCGACGGGTTCGACTTGCAGTACCTGGTTGCCCTCGACAAGGCGACCGGCAAGACGGTCTGGCAGACCGATCGCAACCTGAAGTACCGCATCGACAACGGCGACATCAAGAAGGCGTACAGCACGCCCAGCGTGTTCAACATCGACGGCCAGGACCAACTCATCAGCCCCAGCGCTGCCGCCACGGTTTCGTACAACCCGCGCACCGGGAAAGAACGGTGGCGCGTGTACAGCGGCGGCATGAACGCCGCCGCGCGGCCCTTGTATGGCCACGGGCTGGTCTATGCCAACTCGGCTGCTGGCGGGTTCAAGACCTTTGCCGTTCGGCCCGACGGCGACGGCGACGTCACCGATACGCACGTGGCATGGAAGTTTTCGCGGACCTCGCCCACCCGGCCTTCGCTGCTGCTGGCCGGCGACTTGCTGCTGCTGGTGAATGATGACGGCATTGCCGCTTGTATCGACGCCCGTGATGGAACCGCCCACTGGACGCAGCGGATCGGGGGCAAGTTCTCGGCCTCGCCGCTGTACAACCAGGGCCGGGTGTATTTCTTTGACGAAGACGGCGAAACCAAAGTGATCGAAGCGGCCCCGGAGTACAAACCGCTGGTCACCAACAAGCTCGATGGCGGGTGCATGGCGTCCCCGGCTGTCTCGGGCGATGCCCTGTTTGTGCGGACCAAGACCCACCTGTACCGGATCGAGTCCAGGTAGCCGCACCCCCCGGCCACGAGATGGCCGACGGCCAAATGACGGCAGGGCGGGAAGATGCTCCTCACCGGGCCCGCTCACGGCGCCGGCCAAGTGGGGCGCCGCTGCGCGACTGACCGGCATTCGCAGTTGGCCGCCGCCGGGGTACACTACGGCTCGGTAGGCTACGGTTCCCGGGATGTTATGGCCTGGGCGGGTGCCTCACCGACCGCTTTTGCCGGATGCGCGGGCAGCGGCATGCCTGCTGATGGCTGAATCGTTGCGGTTTGGCACCAATCGGCCCGGCACGGTTGGCAAACGGCACCTAGAGTTGGCGTGGCCGGGTACGGTCGCAACCAAGGATGCCACTCCCCCCTTTGATTTCAGGACAGCCCTCCCCATGAAAGCCCCTGCCGCAAACGATTCGCCTGCGGCCCAGCCTTCGCAGAATGTACGCACGACGATCAGTTTTCTGCTGTTCGTACATTTCTTTTCATTGGGCGCGTTGCTGGTGCTCAACCATTCGTCGTCGGAGTTGTCGCAGAAACTGCGGCGGATTCCCGGCTACTACCTCCAAACGCTGTTCATGGATGTGGATTTCGATCACGGTCAGCCGTTCCGGCACCGGCGGTTTCCGCAGCCTGAGAACGCAATGGCCGAGCGCGACAATCCGCGGGATATGCCCCGCGGGCGTCGAGGCCGCTACCATCTGACGCTGGGTGAAGCATACGACTGCGCGTTTTTCGTGGAGGTGGAGATTCCCGATCCCGATTTTATCCGGCAGCGGGGCGGCAACTACGACGGCATGCAGCGCGTGGTCACCGTGCCGGATCTGGAGATCGCTCCCAAGCAGCGTTACCTGCGTTACCACACGTTGGCTTGGGAGGCCGCGCGGCTCAACGGCCAAGAGGATGTTGACCCGATTCTGCTGGGCGGAATCGGCGGCGGGGTGCTCCGCGAGTACAACGTGCCCCGCAATATCCCGTGCCGGGTGCGCGTGTGGCGGATGCTCTCGCGGACGCCCGAACAGGCGACCCACGCCGACGAAACGATCCGCGACAAGTGGAACAAGCGGGCACCGGATCCGGATATTGGCCTGGAAGGCACGATCTTCCTCGATGACAACGGCCAGGTGCAGTTCACGCGAACGCTGCCTGCCAACGAAGTGTCGCCGCCGCCTGGCACTCCCGCACCTGGCAGCACAGAGCCTGGCATTGACGTGCCTGCCATTGACGTGCCTGCCATTGACGTGCCTGGCAGCGAGGGTGTCGACCCGCCCGAGCTTCCCCCGGGGGCCCCCGGCGTGTGAGGTTGGCCCCGACCAGCGGCCCACCCGCAAGTAGCCATCGCAAGCAGACGCCGGGTAACGCGGCCACTCCCCTTGGCCGCCAGCCAAGGTGGGCCGTCGGATGGAAGGCGGGCCATTGGATTGTGATTGGTTGGTTCATTGAGATTTTTCGGCCGGGCGCATAACCGCCCTGCTTTCAGGAGCATTGCACGATGTCGGCTCAAGCGCAGAGCAAGACGCCCGTTCGAGCGCAATCCGCCAAGTCCGCCGTGGCCGCAAGCAGCGCGGTGGGCAACGCGCCCGCCCAGGTTCGCGGGGCCGCGTACGCGGCCAGCGGAGAAGGTCTTTCCTGGTCGCAGGAGTTGGGGGCGTGCTGGAACCGTTTTTGGTTTACCGCCACCGATCCGGTGAGCCTGGGCTGGATCCGGTTGCTGACCGGCCTGGTGGCCTTGTACCTGCTGCTGACACTGTCCTTCGATCTGAACCGGTTCTTCGGCCCCGATGGCTACCTGCCGCTGCGTACGTCGGTGGACTGGTACGAGTGGTTCATTGATACGGGTGGCGAGCCGATGCTCAAGTATTCGTACTTGAGCTATCTGCAGACCCCCGCCCAGTTAGCTGCCGCCCACTGGGTGGGCATCGGCATTGTGCTGCTGTTTACCGCGGGCGTGATGACCCACGTGACCTCGGTCCTGTCCCTGGTCGTGATGCTGACCTATTTCCACCGGGCACCGATGATCACCGCCCAGGTGGAACCGATCATCGCCATGCTGATGTTCTACTTGTGCCTTGGCCCCGCGGGCGCCGCGGTTTCCGTCGATGCCTGGCTCCAGGAACGCAAGCGGCGGGCCGATCTGAAGCTCAAGCCTGAGGAAGCCCTGGCGGTGCAGCCTCGCTGGAGTGCCACGGTTGTGCTGCGGCTGATCCAGATTCACCTGTGCGCGTTCTACCTCATGGGCTTTATCGCCAAGATTTCCGGCGGAGCGGTCGGCAATGTATGGCTCCGCGGTGAGGCGATGTGGTGGGTGATTACCGAACCGGATATGCCGCTGGTGGATTTCACCTGGATCGGCCGGTTCCCGGTGCTGATTGATGTCTGGACCTTCGCGGTCCTGCTGTTTGAGTTCTCCTTCCCGCTGCTGGTGTGGAACCGGTTGCTGCGGCCGGTCATGCTGGCCATCTCGGTACCGATGTGGATCTCGCTGGGACTGGCCAGTGGGCTGATGACCTACGCGCTGGCCATGTTGATCGGCGGCCTGGCATTCGCCGATCCCCAGTGGCTCCGGGCGTGTACCCGTTATTGCCTGGCGAAACGTACCAAGAGCGTGCGGGTTGCCACCTGACCACCGGGTGAGACTTCACCGATCGGAAAACACCGCGAAACGGTGTTGCGGATCACGGTTCCCGGCGAAGTACCGCTTGGCGAAATCTGCCGCACAGCACGGCTTGCCATGGCGGGAGGCGGTAAGAGCCGCCGTGGCAACCTGGCTACTGGCTAATTGCCCTCCGGGCTGCCAATGCAATACAGGATGCCGTCGGTGCGAACGTAGACCCGATCGCCATGTACGTGCGGCGTGCTGCTGAAGCGGTCGAGTTGGTTGACGGAAATCTCCTCGTAGCTGCGGCTGGGCCGGAGCACCAGCGTTTTACCGGCTTTACCGCTAACCAGGACGACATCGCCGGCCGCCACCACGCTGGAGAACAGTTCGCCCAAGTCCAGCCGCTTGCGATACAGAATCTTTCCGGTCTTGGCGTCGGTCACGTCCATTACGCCGTTACGCCCCCCGGCAAACAGCAGGCCTTGGCAGTACGCGGCCGAGGCCATCCGCGAATCGCGGGTGGATCGCGTTTCCCAAAGTATCTCGGGATTAGCCGCATCGGCCAGCGTGGTTGGCAGACGAATGGCCAGCACTTTGCCGCCTTCGTGGGCGTAGATCACCCCATCGTGAACGAGGGGGGAATTGTTCGAAAGCTGAAACAGCTTGTCGGCCAGCACTTGGCCATCGGCGGCACGGATTAATCCGCCCGCCGGCGTCACCAGGATTTCTTGATCTTCGATGGTGGCGACGACCGGAGTGCCGTACTTGACGGGGTGTTCGGCCCGCCAGCGTTCTTCCCCCGTGTTCTGGTCGAGCGCCACCAGGTCGTTGTAATGGACGATTAACTTGCCATCGGCCAGGATCGGCGATGCACTGTGCCCCCAGCTTCCTGCAGGAGGTTCCAAGTGAATGGCCCAGAGGCGGCGGCCTGCGAGGTCAAAAGCGGCCACAAGGCCCGTGCCCATGGTGACATACACCCGCTGCCCGTCGCAAACGGGAGTGGCCGCCACGTTGCCGCAGCCAGGCGGCCGCTTCTCCTGGGGATAGGATTTCACATACTCGCGCCAGGCCTGCTCGGCTTCGTCGGCGACCTTCTTGAGCGCACCGAGCATCGGGTCGTTGGGATCGGCCCGCCGGGCAGCCTCGTAGGCTTCGTGGGTTTGTGCCCGCTGGTCGGTGAGCTGGTCGTAAGCGGCCGTGATCTCGCGTGCCCGGGCTTCCCCCAGCACCGTGGCATAGGTAACGGACTGTTGCCAAAGAATTTCGCCCGATGCGGCGCTCACGCACAGCAGTTCGGCCGGGCTGGACATGACAAACAACCGATCACCGTTGAGCACGGGCGAACCATAGCCGCCGCCGGGCAGTTTGCGCTTCCAGACGACGTTTTCATCCTTCGACCAGTTGTGCGGCGGCCGCGCGTCGGGAAAGTAGCTGTTACCGTTGCCGCGCCAGCCGACCTGTTCGTCTGCGACCAAAGGCGAAACCGTGCCCGCCAGCACGGCGAGAACCATCCCTGGGACGAGCGGCGCGCGGAAGCAAATCATGGCGGCACCTGGAAGAACGTAGGCGAGAAAGGGGGAAAACAGCGCAAAGCCGGGGCATGTCGCAGCGCAAATAGGCCCGATTGCCGAAAGAGAATCGTGCTGTGCCATGCCCTCCCCTGCAAATTGCAGTCCTCAGGCCGCCGGTTTCGCGAATTCTGAAAATGACCAAGACCCCGCCCCCGACCGTCGTCGCACAGGCGCCTGAGGTCGGCACGCCGCGCGCAGCGTCGCCGGGTAGCGGTGGACGCGCAGCATGGCGTTCCCCAAGCGCGTTCGCGGGGCGCCTGCCGAAGAGCGTTGAGCGAGTTGGATGTGAATAGACGAAGTGCGCACGGCCACGGCGATGGACCGCCGAGGAACCGTCTTTGCTAAGCCTGACCGCGGCGCTTCAGCAACCGGCGCAGCAGACGCTGATCGACCCGGCCGCGGAACCGCTCGCGGCCGTCGATCACCACTACGGGCACACACTCGTTGTAGCGGCTGCGCAGGTCGTCGTCCTGGTCGATATCGACTTTTTGCGGCGCGAGACCGTGAGCGGTCAGCACGGCTTCGGCCTCATCGCACAGGCAGCAGCCTTGCCGCGTGTAGAGGATACACGAATGCGGTTCGCTTGTTTCGGGCCGGCGGAACAACCGGCGCCACAGCCCTGCCATCGGCGGTTACTCGAGGTTGCGTTTGACGTTTTGGGCGATGTTGAACAACGCATCGAGGTATGTCTGGCACTCGCCGATATCCATGGTGAGCGGCGGGCTGACGCGGATCACTTTGCCGGCCAACGGGCCCAGCAGGTGGATCGCCCGGCCGGCATCGTCGCCCAGGTAGCAGGCCTGGACCAGGGTATTGGCGACGTCGGCGGGCGAGTGCTGGCCGATCGAGTCGCACTCGATCCCCCAGACCGTGCCTTCGCCGCGGACGTACTTCACCACGCCCGTTTCGACCAGGCGGAGCAGGCCCTGCTCGATCGCCTTGGAAAGCTCGGCGGCATGGCCCAGGACATCGCGGCTTTCAAATTCATCGAGCGTGGCGAGGACCGCGGCCGAGGAGAGCGGGTTAGCGCTCCAGGTATCGGAACCTTCGCCGTACTTCATGGCGGCGAACAGGTCGGCCCGGCCCACTGCGGCGCTGACCGGTACCCCGTTCCCCAGGCCTTTGCCCAGGACCACGATATCGGGCTCAACGCCGTAGTGGGTGAAGGCGTACATGGTGCCGGTGCGGCCGAAGTTGGCCTGGACTTCGTCCAGGATGAATACCAGGTTGTTCTCACGGCAAAACCGCTGGAGCAGTTGCAGGTATTCGCGCTGCGGGTGGAACGAACCGCCGCCGCCCAGGTAGGGCTCCGTAATCAGGCAGCACAGGCGATCGCCGTATTCTTCCAGCAGGCGCTGCAGTTCGTTCTCGTAGGGCGCCAAGTCCAGTGGCTGGCGGCGGCGCTCCAGGTCGATACACTCTTCCATCGGGAAGCTGATGAACCGCACGCGGCGGTCGCGCTCGGGATCCTTCTCGCTGCCGGTGACGGCCCCGGCCAGGCCCTTTTTGCCGTGGAAGCCGTACCGCGTGGCCAGGATGATGTCTTTGCCGGGCTGTTGATCCAGGGCGGCCCACAGCGCCTTTTGGATGGCTTCGCTGCCGCTGGCCGCCCACATCACCTGCTCGCAGCGGGCACCGCCCAGCTGGTTCCGCAGGTTGTTGAGGAGCCGCCGGTTGGCTTCGATCTCGACTTCGGTGGCGGCGTTGTATGCCGTCAGCGGTACCGCAGCCAGGTACTCGTCACTCTGCTGCCCTAGCTCCGGCAGGTTCAGGTAGCTCTGCAGGTTCTTCCACCAGCGAGTGGGATGGTGCCCCAGGTTGGCGACCAGCACCCCGGAGGTGAAATCGGCCAGCATCCGCCCCTCGGGCGTCCAGTGGTAGCTGCCGGCGCTACGGGCGATGACGGCCAGGCTGGGCGTGAAAGTGCGCAGGCAGTGCGGCTCGGTCTCCACCAGGCGGCGGCGTTGCTCGTTGGACTGTTCTTCCCCGCGATGCTGAATGGGGGCAGGGATGCGGCTGTCAATCGTGGCCATGGGCGATACGTCTTTCAGTGAAACGGGTGCAAAACGGTGGTCTCCGGCGCGGCCGCCCCGTACCGAGGTGGCGTCCGGCAGATGGGCGTGTCAATGGCCGGCCAGCATCCGCACGCCGGCGCGTTCGTAGGCGCTACTTCCGCGGGGGGCTGCACATCGCTGCGCGGCTTGGCATACGCAGCGCTGGCAGCAAAGACGCTCGCAGGTGCAGCCAGGTTCGGCCCCACGCTGCGCGGTTTGTGGGCTCGCGGTAGCGGCTCTCACTAGATTACCGGCAAAAAGCAGAAGTTTCACGGGGGCGCGGGGGAGAATCGCCGACCCGGCGCGCTGCGCGTGCCTTCCCCCACTCCCTATGAACGCTAAGAACCGCGCGGTATGCGTTCGTTTCCGCCTTCTTGCAGTGGGCAGGGGGGCGCTTCCACCGCCAAGAACCGCGGCCGCTTAATCGCCCCCGATCCTGTAAGCCTGCGGGCTGCCTTGGGACGGGGCCGTTTCCATTGCCAAGAACCGTTGCCGCTCAGCCGTCGGGCGTGCCGGGGTGCTTGCCGTCGCTTCGCTTTTCGCGCACGATCCGCAGCACGCGCGTGACCCCGTCGCCGCAGGCCACCGCCAGCGATCCGCCATCGGGTGCGAAGGCCACATCGAAAATCCGGCCTCGCTCCGGCCCCAGCCGCATGCTGACGGTGGGCTCAATCTTGGCGGCCCCAGCGGCGTCGGGCTGGGAAGCCGAGGGAAGCTCCCACAGCAGCAGCCGGCCGCTGTCGGTGCAACCAGCCAGCAGGGTTTCATCGGCCGAGAACGCTGCCGCCACCACGTCGTTGGCATGGTCGCCGGTCGCATGGAGCACATCTTCGGCGCTGTCGGTATCCACCACGCGAAGCCAAGGGTCGGCGGTCTGCACGGCCACACGCTTGCCTGTCCCGCCCGGTCGCGAACGGAAAAACGGCTGCTGCGGTTCCTCCCAGACCGGCTCGCCCGTTGCCGTATCCAAGAGCAGCACTTCATCCTTGCGGAGCAGCGCCAAGCGGCGGCCGTCGGGATGAAATACCAGCCGATGGGCCGGAAACTGGTTGACGTTGATCTCGCACTGCCGCTCACCGGTAGCGACATCCCACACCCGAACCATCCGCTGCTCAAAGCCGCCGGAGTCGACCACCAGACTGCACGCCAGCAGTTGGCTTTCCTTGCTGAGGGCCACGGCATCGACCTTGCCGCCATCCAGTTCGATGGTGCGTAGCCGCTCGCCGTTTTCCAGGTTGCGAATGATGGCCGTTCCGTCTTCCACCACTGCGTAGGTTTGCCAGTCGCCGCTAAGGGCGACCGGCCCGGCCGACGAAGCATTGAAGTCTTTGATCGTCTGGCCCGTCGCGGCTTCCACCAGCCGAATCCGGCCCGCTCGATCAAACAGGGCCAACCGCTGGCCGTCGGGCGAGTAGCTGACGGCAACGGCGGCGAACCGCTGGGCCCCATCGGCGGGCCACTGCCGCTGCATGGACGGTTCCCAAACCTGGATTCCAAACCGCGACGTGTCGAACGCCACGTACCGCCCTCCGGCACTAAACTCCAATTGGGGGTGGCGCTTGGAACCGAACGGGGCCGGCGCACCGACCAGCTCGGCCGGGGTTGCTAACTGGGCGACCTGTCGACGGTCGGATACCGCCGTGATGGTCACGCCCTCGGGCTCAATGACCGCAATCAGGGGCGCATGGTCGGCCAGTACAATCCGCCCCCGATGGGGATCGCCCGAGAACCGATGCGGCTGAATCTGCGCAAGTGCCTGCTGTTGCAGCAGATCCCAAACGCCCACATCGGCCGCGCCAGCGATCAGCAGCGTATCGCCGTCGCCAAACGCCACATCCTGGATCGTACTGCCGGCGTCCATCTGGGCCACGGTTTGGGCGGTCGCCAGATCCCAAACCACCACGCGGCTGTTACCGGCCAAGGCCAGGTATCGGCCATCCTGGCGATAAACGGCCCGGCGAGGTCCGAATTCCGCAAGCGCTTTAGTATCATTGGGTTGCGCGGCCGCGGCGCCCTGAGCCGCATCGCCGGAAGGCTGGGGCGCGGTGGCAATTTCGACCGGATCGGCATTGGGGGGACTGGCAGGCGCTAGATCGTCGTCGGCCGCGGCCGGAGCTGCTCCATTTGGCGCAAGCCAAGGAATGGTAAAGAGTTCGTCGCCGGTGGCCGTGTCGATGGCGCGCAAGCCGCCACGCCATACGAGAAGCTGCCGGCCGTCGGGACTGACCCCCAATAGCTGGCCGCTGGCGGCCGCGCGCTGCTGGGCCGGGACCATTTCTTCCAATTGTGGTAACCGCCACCAGGCGGTGCCCGCGGCCGTGCTAACGGCGAGTACTCCGCCGTCGGCCGAGAGGGCCATCGCCGGGGCGGCCTCTGCGGCGGTTTCCGCCGCAAGCGGCTTGGGCAATTCGATGGCTAACGATTGGCGCGCTTCCTCGCTGGCCAAATCCCAGAGCGTCAACTGGCCATCGGCGCCCAGCGAGATAATGGTTCGTTCATCGGGCGTGATCGCCAAGGCCAACACGGGGGCCCAATGCTGCCAGCTTGGATTGCCCGCGGCCGCCTGGACCTCCAGCCCATAGGCATACTGTGGGGCGTGCGGTGGATCGCCACTGCCTTGGCTGCCACCCTGCTGCTGGCCGCCATTGCCTAAACCGTGGGGCCGCTCACGGCGATCCTGGGGTTGCAGCAGCACGATCAGCAACGCCGCCACCGCCAGGCTTGCCGCGGCCCAGGCCCACTTCGGCCAGCGGGCACTTTGCGAAGGTGCGTTTGGCGAGGTTCTGGCCCCACCGGCGGCCGAAGCCGTGCGTTCACCCGGGGAAACGTCTGGGGATGGGTGCCCGTCGCGCTGGTCAGATGTGCCGCTCATACTGGGACGCTCCGCGAAGGATCGGGCCGTCGGGATCACCCCTACTCCTTTTCACGGCCAAGTGCGGCCGCCGTCCCGAACGCTTGCATCAATCACCTTAATAGACCCGATCCACCCCATCGGGACAATCCATTTATGCGGCAAACCACCCGCCGTAACTCACACGGCCGGCGGCGCTTCCTTGCTTAACTTTTCCAGGGACTCCAGCGAAATTCGGTAGTTTTCCTCGTCGCCAAGCTCGCGGAACTTTTCCGTAGCCGCTTGCAAGTTGTGCTGGGCGCGGTGCCACCACTCGGGGGCCGAAAGGTCCTGGGAGCTTTGTTCCGGCCCCGAATAGTGCGCCGTGCACCACATTGTGAGTCCAAGGGCTAGGGTAGTTTTAGCCCAGTTGTGAGGGCGCTCCTCGGGCGTGTACACGCGCAAGGCAGCCTGGAAGTGCGCCATCGCCTTCGCGTAATTTTGCCCGCCACGGTTTGCCTCAAATTGAAAATAAGCGGCCCCCAGGTTGTACTGTGCTTGTGCCCAACTGGAGCGAAATTGAGTTTCCGTATAAACGCTTAACGCGGCCGTGGCATGTGAAATGGCTCGCTGAAGAGCGTCAGCTTGATCCCCTGGTAGATGTTGAAGCAAGACGCCGCTGAGGTTGAGTTGGACTTGAGCCCAATCGAGCGGGGATACTTCAGCAGTCAACACGCGCAGTGCTGCCTGGTAGTGCCCGACCACCCGATCCAGGTTGTCGGCAGGTTCCAACTCGCGGAGCTTGTTATGTAGAACCCCCAAGTTGACGTGGACGTTGGCCCATTCCAGGGGAAACGCGTGCTCGGTCCACACACGCAAGGCCGCTTCAAAGTGGCTGATCGCCTGCTGGCCATATGGGACGCAGGCGCGCTCGGGGAGGCGGAGATAGGTGGTCGCAAGGTTAAATTGGACGGTCGCCCACTCTTGCGGAGTGTCTTGTTCGGTCCATACACGCAGGGCCGCCTCATACGAAGCGATCGCTTCCTGAAGGTAGTTGCCACCATCATCAGTAATCAAGGCACCGTAGGCATTGCCCAGGTTTGTATGCACGCCGGCCCAATCGTGTCCGGTTTGGTCTTCGGTGAATACACGTAGCGCGGCCCGATAACAGTCGATTGCCCGGTGGATGCTTGCCTTGCCATCCCACAAGCGGAGGCTCTCGTAAGCGGCGCCTAGATTGATCTGTACTTGCGCCCATGCATATGGAAAACGTTCCTCAGTGAATACGGCCAAAGCCCCTTCGCAACATGCGACAGCGCGTCGATAGCATGCTTCACGTTGGCCGACGGTAGCCTTTTGGTACTGCGCACTTAACGAAATTAGCGCATCGGCAGTGGATATGCTTGTTGCTCTGTAGCCACTCATATCTAAGATGCCGCACGGATCCAACCACGAAAGCAACTGATAGTGATTGCCCATCCGCAGTGCGTTGCGTTCGCGCTGGCAAAGCCCGCCCCACACCGTGATGGCTTCTTCTGGCTCCAGGCACCAGCGGTGGTACCAGGCCAGCGCGGCATATGCGTCCAGGTCGTTCTCACTGCGGTTCGTCCAGTATGCGTTCCACCAGCGGTGTTCGGCGGCTTCCACCTCGTCGTCCTGGCTTTCCGCCAGGGCCTCGCGCATCCGGCCGTGCAGCGTCCACCAGCCATCGTTCTGATTGCCAGCCGGCTGAAAGAAGCTGTACTCCCGCAGCGCGTTCCAGGCGGCATCCTGTTCGCTCCCGGCGTGGCTCGAAAAGGCCATCCGCGCGGCCGCTTCGTCAAACCGCGGCGTCAGTGCCAGGCGGCGCAGCCACACGCTATAGCTGCCGTCGGTGCCAAGCGAGCGCAAGAATCGGGCCGCCAGTCGCCGGATATCGCCCGGTTGCATATCAAACGAAGCCGCATCGATCGGCTGCCCCGACCGCTGGGCCGCCGCGATCGTATCGGCCGCCAGGCCCAAGCTGAACGGGTGGTAGCTGGCCTCGTGCTCCCCGGTTGCCGCATCGCCGCCAGTCGCTTGATCGGCCGCTTCATCCTGAGGGATGGTGCGGGTTTCGACGTCGCACGCTACCCGCAGTACCGCTTGTTGCAGGGCCGGATCGGCCACGCTGCAGGAGCGCAGGAACCGCAAGGCGTCGGCCTGCGATAGCCCGCCCACCAGGTGCTGGTCCAGGTACTGCGGATCGGCAAAGGCCGGCTCGATGCGTTCCCAGGTCAAACGGTCGCGGCCGGCCATCACCAGCAGCACGCCTGAGCTGGGATGGTACAAGTTGCGGACCCATTCCTGGACGCGGGCCAATTCCTCCGCACTGTCGCGCGGTGCCCGGAGCGCTTCGAGCGTATCAATAAAAACCACGGCCCGGCAGGCACGGTCGCTGGCCGGCAGGTTCTCGCGCAGGTCGAGCAGCAGGCGGTGGTGAAGCTGAAGGTAGATTTCGTCGGCCAGCAGCGGCTTGAGCTTGCGGAAGTCTTCTTCGCCAAGCTGTGTTTCCAGCCAGTGGCCCAGCGGCGATGCTTGGACCTTCCTGGCCAGCGGCGACGTCACCTTGTTGATGGCCCAAGTGAGCAGGTTGCCGCCGGGCACGCTGCTTAAGGCCGAATCGCCGACCTCGACCAGAAACTCCCAAACGTGGCCCAGGATGCCCGCCCCGCGAAACAGCGGTTCATCGCCCGCGCCTTCCTTGTATCGGATGAAGGCGTATGCCAGGTCGAAGCGAGGGCAGAACACGTCCGCCCCCAGTTGCCGGCGAATCTCGGCCAAGGCTCGCGACCAGTCGGTATGGCAGGCAGCGCCGCCGGGATTGCTGTGATCGAGGTCCAAGTACGCGCACGGCAGGCTGCCGTCGAGCGATTGCTGCAACCGCTTCAAAACCCATGATTTGCCGGTGCCGCCCACGCCGTAGAACATGATCGCCGGTACGTCTTGGCCGGCGGGAATGGCCAGCGCGCGCCTGAACGCTTCTAACTCGCTGACTCGGTTGGTGAAGTGCCGCAATTCCTGGCTGGGAGGAGAAAGGTTCTCATCTAGAGGCGCAAACGGCATCTCGGCCCTCGAAGAACGTGCTAATCGACTTTGCCACCGGTAACGTGTTGCCCCCAATAGGGTATTCGGGCGAGCGCCCCGAAGATAGCCGCGGCTGATGGGGCTCGACAGCGAAATTGCCGCTGGCACGCCAGCGGGTCTAGCGGACCGGTCGGCCACGGTGAAGCCCCGGGCGCCGCAGAAAGCGTGTAGCCGCCACTGGTTCCCAGTCGATAAAGCTATGCGGCCGCGCAATGTTTCCTGGCATCCGCATTGCAATGGCGAATACCCAGTCGGGCAGTGGTCCGACGTGGGCCTCGCTGTAACCTTCGTGAGCGAACGGACCGGGGCTATTCACTTGATGTAGTCGCCACTATGACAGCAACTTCTGCCAACCGCCGCCGCACACGCCGTCTGACAATCGCCGCGGTGACGCTCATGATCGCATTGGCTGCCGTGGGCTTATGGGTTTTCGAAGCGGCCGGCATTGCTGGCAGCGAAGCGACGATTTCGCCCCTGGCCCAGGGCTTGCTGGCCGCGGCCTGGACGGCCTACGTGCTGGCCGTGTTCTTCCGCCGCCCTGCTGAAGTCAGCGATCGCTAGTCGCGCATCAGCGGGTGGGAACCATGCGTGCCGCGGCTCTGCGAGGCGCTCCGCAGGTCCGGCTATTGCCGGACGCAATGCGCGTGGAATGGTGGTTCACCGTCGAACCCTTGATAGCGGCGCCTTGTTTGGTTCGCGGCCGGTAGAACCGGCCCTACTGCGTGCCGCGGCTCTGCGAGGCGCTCCGCAGGTCCGGCGATTGCTGGACGCAATGTGAGTGGAACGGGGGGATAGCGGCGCCTTTTGGTTTGCGGCCGGTAGAACCGGCCCTACTTGCGTGCCATGGCCGATAGAACCGGCCCTACGGGCACGCACGTCTAGGCATCCCGGGTGCCATGCTGCTGATAGGATTCCAGCGCCGCGCGGATTGCGGCCGGAATCGGGATGGACGTCATCGGCTCCCCGGGCAGCATCCGGCAACAAACGGCCACCAGGCTGCCTTCGGCGATGGGCTGGCCCAAGTGAAAAAAGCGGAACCCGTACGTCACGCTTTTCTCACCCACCCGTTCGATCCGCGCCTCGATCTGAAGTTCGTCCTCAAACCGCACCGAACCGCGATAGTCGCAGCGGGCGGAAACACGCGGCCAACTGATATGGCCTTCGTCGTCGGCTTGCACCACCGACATGCCCAGGTGCCGCAGCAACTCGTGCTCGACTTCTTCCATCAGGGTAAAGAATCGCGAGAAGTGGACGATGCCGGCGGCATCGGTGTCGCGAAATTCCACGCGGCGCGTCGCCACATAGACAGACGAATCGGGCACAAGTACACCTGGGGGCGAGGTGGAGGGGAGTGTGCGGGGCAGCGGGGAACCATCGCCACGGGGCGTCAGTTCGCACCGACCGGTTCGGCGATCCGCCAGTGGTCACCGCTGCGCTCGACGCGGCGGTACAGCGTGTCGCGCTCGATCGGTACGCGGCCGGCTTCTTCAATCAGCCGGCAAATCTGCTCCACAGAGAGCATCTCGGGCGTGGTAGCGCCGGCGTCGTGATAAATGAGTTCGTGCCGCACGGTGCCGTCAATATCATCGGCCCCGTAGCTGAGCGCCACCTGCGCGGTGCCGATGCCCAACATGATCCAGTACGCTTTGATGTGAGGGATGTTGTCGAGCATCAAACGGCTGATCGCCATCGTGCGCAGGTCCATCAGGATCGACGGCTTGGGGATATGGCTCAAGCCGGTGTTATCGGGATGGAATGCCAGCGGGATAAAGGTCTGAAAGCCGCCGGTTTCGTCCTGCAGTTCGCGGAGCCGCACCAGGTGGTCGATGCGGTGGTAGGCATTCTCGATATGCCCATACAACATGGTGCAGTTGGTTTTCAGCCCTAGCTGGTGGGCCTGGCGGTGGACATCGATCCAGCGGGTGGCGTCGGCCTTGTGTTCACAGATGCGGTCGCGGACCTCGGGATGGAAGATTTCGGCGCCGCCGCCGGGCATGCTGCCCAGGCCGGCGTCGATCATCTCGGCGAGGATATCGCGGGCGGACCGCTTGGTCATGTGTTCAAACCAGTTGATTTCGACGGCGGTCCAGGCTTTCAGGTGCAGTTGCGGATACGCTTCGTGCAGCAGCCGAATGATATGCACGTACCAGTCGTATTTTTTCTGGTGGTGTAGCCCGCCCACGATATGCATCTCGGTAGCGCCGCAATCCACGGCTTCCTGCCCTCGGGCAAGAATCTGCTCGTCGCTCATCACGTAGCCCTTGGGGTCGCGGAGATCGGAGCGGAACGCGCAGAACGTGCAGCGGTAGACGCACACGTTGGTGGGGTTGAGATGCGTGTTGATGTTGTAATAAGCGTAGTTGCCGTTGTGCCGCTCGCGTACGAGATTGGCCAACTGTCCCAGCGCGTGCAGATCGACCTCGGGCGATTCGAGGAACAGGCCGTCGTCGAAGCTGAGACGCTGGCCGGCTTCAACCTTGTCTTGGATTTCGCGGAACCGTGCAGATATTTCGGCGTTCATCACGACCGCTGGAATGTGTGAGGGGGGATGGACCGGCGATCAGGCCGCCGGGAGTACAGGAGTACAATAGCCGGAAGCACAATGGCTGGGCGGCCATGCTGGCGCTTGCAGGCTACAACCGTAACCGCAGGCGGAACCCCAAGAATAACGGCTCCCTGCTGGCAAGAGAAGGCGGCGGGGCATAGGGCGGGTTCTTGGCGGCTTTGCTGCCACGCGCCATGGCCGCCGTACCATGCCCCCGGAAACGCCGGAAAATGGACTGCCCATGCCGCCGATGGGCAGCAGCCTGGAGGGTGTGGTTGTTAAATTGCCGCGCCCCTGGAATTTCCCCATTTTAGCTGGCGCGGGGACCGATCATGTTGGTACTTCGCGCGGTAAGTCAGGAGCAATTGGGGGGCGTGGCGCAGGTGCCAATTGCCCAGTTCGCAAAATCCAACTGTTGCGACCCACCGCAGGGGGTAGTAAGATCGAACTTTACCCCGCGCTTAACGTATGCGGCTATGGAAGGTTGCGCAACGAGGTCGATGGAATGGCAAATCCGGACCCCCTGCCCAGCAACTTCCGAGGGCCGCCATGGAGGTGAAACTGATCGTCGTCGATGGCAAGAGCAATCGGCGCCAGGTCAAACTCAAGCTTCCTGCCGATATCGGGCGCAGCCGCCAGGCCAAGCTCACCATCGGCCATGCCAGGGTCAGCCGACAACATTGCCAGTTGGATGAGCATAATGGTTTTGTGGTCGTTAAGGACCTGGGGTCCCTCAACGGCACCTTCATCGGCGGCGACCGCGTTACCGAAGCCATCATCAAGCCGGGCGAAAAGCTCACCATCGGGCCGCTGACCTTCCAGGTCGAATACGATGCGCCCGAAGTGGACGAAGCTCCCGGCGGCGACAAAGAACTGGCCGCGTTCTTGGGGACCGGAGGAACCGCCAATGCGGCTCCCGCCGGCGCGGATGCTGACTTCGATTTCTTGGCCGATGATGGCGATTCGCAGGAATCGGTGCAGGACGAACTGCCGCAGTTTGAGTCTGAGCCACAGGCGGATGCCGCGGCTGAAGCCTTCGATTTTGAAACATCTCCCTCGGACGAAGGCGACCCGAACTCCGATACCTGGAGCTCGGAGGAATCCGCGTCCGCCGCTGCCGAGGATGTCTTGCCGGTGGAAGACGTTCTGCCGGTGGAAGACGCCGGGGCCGAAGATTTCGTCGACGATCCAAACTCGGGAGAGGTCGAAGACGCTGCCGAGGATGAACCCCTGGGAGGTTCGCTCTGGGAGCGAGCGTTGGCCGGCGACGATGTGGAACCGGCCCCAGTCGCAGAGGCTCCAGTCGATGAGCCCGAGTTGGCCGAAGCCGATGATCTTGAAGCGGGCGATGTTCAAACCGGCGATCCTCAATTCGACGGTGATCAATTCGACGAGGTAGAACTGGCCGATGCTGAAGGTGACGCGGTCGAAGCCGACGAGGCGTTGGCCGTCGCCGACCAGGACGAGATGGTCGAGGTTCCCTCGCTGGAAGACGAACCGCTGGAGGATGGTGGGGCCGAAGATGATATCGCGGTCGCCGACAATATTGCAGCCGAGGACATTGCAGCCGAGGACAAAGCGGCCGAGCCAGAGGGCGGTGGCGGCTTGGACTTTCCGACCGCACCGGTCAGCCCTGCGGCCGCTGGTAAACGCGGCCGAGCAGATGCCGTGGATTTCTCATTCCTGATGGATGATGCCGCTGACGGCGCCGACGAGGAACGCGTCGATGAGGGCGGCGTCGATGAGGGCGGCGTCGATGAGGGCGCCGTCGATCAGTTGGCGGACGATGAAGCGGCGGACGATGAGGCCGACAATGCCGGAGCCGCGGACGACGCTTTGGCGGGGCCGGTGCAAGCGATGGCAACCGCTGAGCTCGACGAACCGCTGGAGGACTTGGCGGCTGAGGAACCGTCCATTGAAGATGGACTGGACGCGGCCGCTGCCGAAGATTTCCTCGCCGATGAATTGCCAGGCGGATCTGCCGCGGCAGCCGATGCGGCTCCCGACTGGGACGCGCTCGCGGAATCTGTGTCTGAAGCTGACGCTGAGGATGCCGAGCCTGGCTTGGCGGATCTCGGATTGGATGAACCGACGGCAGACGAAGCAGCCGAAGAACCGACGGCAGACCAAGCAGCCGAAGAACCTGTTGCTGAAGAACCGGTGACCGGGGAACTGGCCGCGGATGAGCCAGTCGTCAAAGACCCTGTTGCCGAAGAACTGGTTGCCGAAGCGTCGGCTGCCGCGGAACAGGAACAACCGGTTGCCGAGGAGCTAGCCGTCGACGTTCCGGCAACTGAAGAGTCGGCTGTTGAAGAACCAATCGCTGAAGAACTGTTTGCCGAGGAACCGGCTGCTGAAGAACCGGTCACTGAAGAACCGGCTGCTGAAGAACCGGTCACTGAAGAACCGGCTGTCGAACAACCGGTGACCGGGGAACTGGCCGCTGATGAGCCAGTCGCCGAAGAATCGGTTGCCGAAGAACCGGTGATCGAAGACCAGGAAGAGCCGGTTGCCGAAGGGCTGGCCTCTGAAGAACCGCCCTTTGAAGAACGGCTCGTTGAAGCAGCGGCCGGCGATGCGTTGGCCCTTGAAAAACCGA
This sequence comes from uncultured Pirellulales bacterium, assembly GCA_964511065.1. Classification (GTDB taxonomy): domain Bacteria; phylum Planctomycetota; class Planctomycetia; order Pirellulales; family S012-138; genus CALBRZ01. The sequence goes on from CAZEEG010000032.1 coordinate 27,190, forward strand.
TTGCAGAAGATTCGGCCGCAGATGATTTGACTGCTGACGAACTGGCTGCTGACCAACCGATCACGGCCAACGTGGTTGACGAAGTCGACGCGGCACCAGTTGCCGCCGATGGAGTCGGTACCGAAGAACTCAGTATCGAAGAAGTCAGCACCGAAGCATTGGGTACTGAAGATGCTGGCGTTGAAGAACCCAGTGCTGTTGAAGCATTGGCCGACCTGCCGTCAGATTCTGGCGAAGAGATTCCGGCCGCGGCAGCAGGTTCTGGTGCTCTCAGCCAAGAGGACGGCCCCAGCTTCGATTTCCTGAACGAGGTGGAAACCGAGTCGCGGCCAGTGCAAGAAGCTTCGGCCGCCGATCCGCCCTCCGTGGTGGAACCCCCGGTGGCTGCCGCGCCGGAAGCGGCAATGCCACAAGAGCAGCCGCCGGCCGCGCAGGTGGAGTCGCCCAAGCCGCTCAAGAAGGGTATGCCGCTCAAGCGGCCGCTGAAGGGGCGCCCGCTGAAACCGGCCACGGCCCAGGCTGCCGACAAGGCTGCCGAACCGGAGGAACGTCCGTCCGACGCACTCCCGGTTGAAGCGTCTGCGGCTGGAACGCAGCTCACGCCCGCCGAGCCGCTGGAAGCAATCACTCCCGAATCGGACGTCGCGGAAGGACCCTCCGCGGATGGCGATCTGGCAGACGTTCCCGCAGCCGGTGACGCTGCCGCGGCCCACGACCCGTCGTTCCCTGACTTTTCCGCCTTCGACGACATCGTGGGTGATGAAATCTCGGGCGAAGCGGTTGGGGACGAAGTCACGCTCCAGGAAGCTGGGGACGAATTCGCGGCAGATGACGTTACCGCGGATGAGGTTGTGGCAGAAGAAGGTGCTGCAGAAGATGCTGAGGCCAACGATGCTGCGGCCAACGACGCTGAGGCCGACGACATATTTGCCTGGGACGAGGATGCTCCGGCCTTCGATGAGGTCGCAGCGGATGCGGACGGTCTGCCCGATGAAGTCTCCGAGGCCGATACCTACGAAGTGGCCGAAGATGTCGAAGAACCGGCCACCGGCGAGGCACCGGAATTCCCGAGTTTAGAAGCGGCCCCACCGGCGGTGGCAGGCAATACTTCGCCGCGCAAGCCGGCGAAGAAGGAGAAGCGCGGTTTCTGGCTGTTCAGCCTTTTTCGCAAGAAGGATAAGGCCAAGCCTGCCAAGGCGGCCCCGGCCCAGCCGGCAATGAACGGTCATGTCGAAGAACCGTTGTTCGAGGCTCCGGCCGACGACCCAGCCGATGAGCCAGCACCGCAAGAGGTGGATGCGGTGGATGCTTTTGAGCCTGCCGGTGAAGGCGAGCCGGCCAACGGATCGTACTTCGAGGTCGATTCGCTGGCTGCCGATGAAACCCCGGAGTTGGACGCAGTTTCCGAGGCCACTGACGAGGCCGGTGCTGAAGACTCAGCCGACGAAATCATGGCTGATGCGTTCTTGGCTGATGAAATCACCGCCGCCGCCGACGATGTTGATCGCGACAACACTGAACGCGATTCTGCCGAAAGCGAAGCGACGGACGAGGGTGCCACCGACGACGATGATACGCTGAGCGAGTTTCTCAATCGCTTCAAATAGTGTAACGTGCCGCTTGCGTTGCAAGCCGCTGGCAGCGTTGGTCCAGGCGACGCGGCCCAGGCTCAAATGGAATTGCGTTCGCCGCACACTTGCCCTGCGGTGCCGGGCAAACGCCGCATTGAAGAAGCTGCGCGGGCAGGTTGCTGCGCTGCCGTATTTCCCCCCGCCATTGGCCAGAAAGCGCTTTCTGCCCCCCCTTGCCAGAGAATCTGCCATGCCCTGCCGTAGTTCGCGATGGCGCGTCCGTCTTCCAGGCTCGGGACCGCGTACTGGCTGGCGCACCAGGCGAAAGCCCCGCGGCGCATGGGCCCCGCGGTGCGCCGCGTGGATGGTGGCGCTGTTGCTCACCACTGCGCCGGCTGTGATGCAGCTACTTGCGGCACCGCCCGCCAACGAGGCCGGAAAGCCGCGGCACACCAACCGCCTGGCCGGCGAGACGAGCCCCTATCTGCTGCTGCATGCGCACAATCCGGTGGACTGGTACCCCTGGGGCCCGGAGGCGCTGGAGAAGGCCAAGCGCGAAAACAAGCTAATCTTTCTGTCCATCGGTTATTCCAGTTGCTACTGGTGCCATGTGATGGAACGCGAATCGTTCATGGATGAAGAGATCGCGGCCTACCTGAACAAGCACTTCGTGTGCATCAAGGTGGACCGCGAGGAGCGGCCCGACATCGACGAAATCTACATGATGGCTTTGCAGGTATACCATCATCTGGTTGGCTCATCGCAAGGCGGCGGGTGGCCGTTGTCGATGTTTCTCACGCCCGACGGGCGACCGCTGGGCGGGGGGACTTACTTCCCTCCGCGCACGCGGCAGCCCATGCTCGGATTGAATCTGCTGGCGGGCGTGTACCAACAACCGCAACCGCGGATGGACGGTTTCCTGCAGGTTACGTTGCGGGTGCAGCAAGCCTGGGAAACGAACCGCGAGCAGGTGGAAGCCGCGGCCGAGCACATCACGGCGCTGGTGCGGGCGCAGCTCCGCCGCCGACCGGAACCGCTGCCGCTGGAGTTGGGTCAGCCGCTGCTGAACCGCATCGACGAAGCGCTGGCGGCCGACTTCGATCCGCGTTATGGCGGCTTCAGCTACAACCCTGAGAATGACCAGGTGGCCAAGTTTCCCGAGCCGTCCAACCTGATGTACCTGCTGCGGCGCGCGACAACCGCGGGCGGCGAGCAGGCCAAGACGGCCCGCAAGATGCTGATCACCACGCTGGACCGCATGGCGGCCGGCGGCATTCGCGACCAGCTTGGCGGCGGTTTTCACCGCTACAGCACCGACCGTTATTGGCGGGTGCCGCATTTTGAAAAGATGCTGTACGACAACGCCCAATTGGCGAGCGTGTATGCCGAGGCGTTCGCCCTCACCGGCGACGAGCGCTATCGCCGCGTGGTCGAGGAACTGGTGGCGTTTGTGCTCCGCGAGATGACGGCCCCCGAGGGCGGATTCTATGCGGCGATCGATGCCGAAACGGAAGCCAAGGAAGGCCGGTTCTACGTATGGCATGCCGATGAGCTACAGCTCGCCGCCGCCCTGCCCGGCTATCGCCACTTTGCCCGGTTGTACGGTCTGGACCGCAAGCCCAATTTTGAAGGGGCCTGGGTGCTGGAACAGGTGGTGCCCGCGGAGCAGGTGGCCAAGGAAGCGGGGCTTGAAGCCGGTGAACTGCGCAAACAACTGGACACCGTCGCGGCCAGGCTGATGGAGCTGCGCGGCAAGCGAACGCGGCCGCTGTTGGACACCAAGATTCTGGCGGCCTGGAACGGGATGATGATTCGCGGGCTGGCCGATGCAGGCCGCATTTTCAACCGCCAGGACTACGTGCAGGCCGCGGCCAAGGCGGCCGATTTTGTGCTCGGTGCCATGCGTACCAAGGATGGCCGGCTGTATCGCACCCACACTGCCGGTGAATCACGGCTCAATGCCTACCTCGACGATTATGCCAACCTGGCCGACGGTCTGCTGGCGTTGTACCGGGCAACGGGCGAGCAGCGCTGGCTGGAAGAAGCCGATGCTGTCACGCAGAAGCAGATCGAATTATTCTGGGATGCCGACAACGGCGGATTCTTCTACACCTCGGCCGATCACGAAGATTTGATCGTGCGCAGCCGCGGCCCGGTGGATGGTGCGGTGCCCTCGGGCAATTCGGTCGCCGCTCTCAATTTGTTGACGCTGGCCAACGAATTGGGCAGCGACGACTATCGCGACCAGGCCGAGGCCACCATCAAGGCGCACGGCCCCATTCTTCGACAGGCCCCGCAAGCGCTGACAAGGCTGGGCATCGCCGTGGATGTGCTGGCCGAGCAAGAGTAGCGCGGCGGCTACTCGTTGTGCTGTGCTGACAGGACAGAGGCTTCCATCAACTGGAACTGTGGGTTGTCGAACGGACTGGAAGCGACAATGACGAAGATGACGACGTCCTCACCCAAGGTCGTACCGAAATAAACGGCCATGTACACCGGTTTGCCATGGCGGGTCGCGCGGTACGCCACGCGGAAGTAACTGATGGTGCCGGCTTCCAGTTCTTCTGCAAAATAGTTGACATCACCCTCCAGGTTTTGCAGTTGAAAATCCTGCACGATCCGTCCCAGGGCCCAGTCCCCGTCCTCATCGAGTTCGTCTTCGTCATCCTCGGCGGCTGGCATCCCGACAGCATCCAGCAAGAAGAGCGGTTCTGACCTGCCACTTAGCAGGTACCGCTTGTGAATGACGGACGATTGGCCGGCGGGAGCTTGCGTGGGGGACAGTTGAAATGTGTTGGGAGGCCGGAAGGAAAAAGGCCCCAGCGAAACCCGCGCTCCGAGCAGCGAATCGTACCGGGCCAGCAGCGGGGAACTGGAAGCGGACCGATCGCGCAGCAGGTTGCCCCGGATGGCAAACACGGCTGCCATGCCCAGGGCGACCGTGACCAGCGCCACCAGCATGGCGATCTCAGGCCAGCGAATCGAGGAGGACGAGGCGCGCGAGGGCGAAGGCATGGGGCGGCCCGGTGGTACATTGCCCATCGCAGGTTGACCAAAGGCGGATGTGCCGGCAAAACCGCCGGTTCCGCCGAAGTTGGGGGCTCCACCGAAAGCGGCTTGCTGCGGCCCGCCGGGAAAGCCCGGCGCCGCTCCCCCCGGCGGGCCACCGAATCCTGGTTGACCGCCAAATGCGGGTGGACCGCCGTAGCCAGCCTGGCCATCAAAGCCGGAGGTGCCGCCGAAACCGCCCTGCTGCGGGGCAAAGGGTTGCGGGGGATGCGTGCCGCCCGCGCCAACAGGTCCCGGCGGATTCTCTCCGGCACCTGCGCCGCCATAAGGCATACCGGCAGGATCCGTTGGGCTGGCAGGTGTGGGCTGGATTCCCGCAAACGGGTCGTCCGCAGGCGGCTGCACGCCATATCCGCCGCCAGGCGGTGGTTGGGGAGTCTCGCCGGCAGGTGCCGCCTGCTTTGCAGCGGGTAGTTTGAATCGTTGGCCGCACGCGCACGTGGCCGTCTTGCCGGCCATCGCATTGCTCACGGCATACTTTTTCTGACACTTCGGACAGGTGAAGCGGATTGCCATATAGCACCCAGGTTCATTCGATTCCTCGTTCTTGTCGCAGGTGGACCTCGCCCGAGGTTGGCAGCGTCGGCACTTGATCGCCCTCCTTGAGCGGGCGGATGGTCAGCAGGGCGGCGATCATTTCCTGCATTTCGGGCCCGTCTTCCGCTCCGGGCGAGTAGGCGATGGCCTCGAGGGTTTGGCCGGTGTGCGCTGCCACGATGACCTCGGCGACCCCGCTGCGCCGCAGGCCGGAGAACGAACCACTTCCCTTGGTCCGGAATACTTTCAAGCCATGTAACTTGCCAAACTGGTCCTGGTCGTGATTCCAGGTGATTTGCAAATCCTTTGGAATCGAGAATTCCGTCCCGCTCCCTACGACATCGGTCCGCAGCGTATAGTTGCCGGTCGCCCGGTGCGTGGAGATCCTGAAGACATGCTCCCGGTTCTGGGGATCGCGCTTCGCAAGATACCAAATGCGGGACCACGCTTCGTCCTTGTGCGGCATCAGTACATAGTCTTGCGGTAGCCGCATGGCGAACACGCCAAACCGTGTTTCCGGCTGCGGGCTGGCATCGTCGTCGGCACGCCTCGGAGGTGTCCAGTTGGGCAGGCCGCCATCTTTGGCAGGATCGAGCATCCCGATCTTGTTCGCGTACGAAGAGTTGGTGCGGTCCTGCTTGGGGTCGTCCGTCCACGCGATGGGGGTTGCGACCTGCTCGGTGGTACCCAGGGGGCGCAACGTCCGTGCCGCGGCCTCCATCAATTCATAGCCGCGGTCCGTCTCGGGCGGCGCTGTCGAACTTCCGGAGACGACGATCATCTGTCCGTCGTGGATGGCGACGTAGCAGAACACGTAGTTGCGCACGCTGTAATCCATCCTTTGCCCCACCAGCCGGTAGATCGTCAGTCCGTTTTGTTCGTCCAGGCCCGAGCGGTCGGGAAACCACTGCAAGGCGTCGTCTCGCGTCAGTGTCCACACACGTTCACGGCTGTAGAACGCAGACCACACGTGTTGGTTGGCATCGAGTGTGTTGTCCACCTTGCGCACCCGCACCTGGAAATCGTACTCCCGTTTGGTCCTGGCATCTTCCATGGTGAGCGACCAGCCAAACCAGGGCGTGGAGAACGACAACCGCTCGGGAAGCAGCCCCAGCGGCCGCCGCATCACAAAATTGCCGAACCGCTCCTCGGGGCCCAGGTTCTTGTCGTACTGCTCGATCGGGCTCAAATCGAGTTGATTGGCCTCCAGGCCCTCCCACATGCGACCTTGGGTTTTCCCGGAGAAACTCGTGCCGTCGATGCTCAGCCACGCCAGTTCGCGGTCGCCGTACCAGCGGCCGTACTCGACCGATGCCACCGCAGCTTTGAGGGTCCGGAAATGCAGGCTGTCGCGTTCTGCGCGTGACAGGATGGTGAAGATGACCGCGATCTTTTGCTTGCCATCGTCGTAGTAGTTGAAATACACGGTGCCCTGGACGGGCTGGCCTTCGGCATCCTTGGCCGAGAACTGCTGGTAGGTGAACCGGACACCGTTTGCCACCGTTTGGGGTGTCGACGATTGGGCGTGGAAGTTCTGCAAGCCGCGCGAGGTTCGCAAATTCTCCACTACGGCTTTAATTGCGTTATCATTCGCGCTGAAGTTGGGGCGGGCGATCGTAATCTCAATCGCCGATTGCGGAAGGTCCGTGCCGTCGGTCACGCCAGGCCCCGAGGCATAGATGCACTCCCCAAACGCGATCCGACCGACGGGTTTGATTTCGTTGCGCGCCAAGACCATGCCTCGCGGAGGCCGCAGGCTCATCTGGCCAATCCAGACGCGATCCCCCAAAGCTGCCTCGGCTTCGGGATCCTTCTCGCGGAGGCCCCCACCACCGGCCGGGAACTCCGTACTACCCGCCCCGGAAGATGGCGTGCCCTGCGAATAGGTTACCGGCCGATTGGAATGGCCCGCGGTATTGGAATGGTTGGTCGTGTTGGAACGGCCCGCCGTGCTGCTCCCCGATGGGCGTTGACTGCCAGATGTACCTCGCGTTGAGTTTGCCGGCGGCGCAGGACGTGGGAGGGGAGAGGGCGTTATCGGGCGAGCCTGACGGTTGGCACGATCCGTATTGGCCCGTTCAGCGATGTTTCGACTGGGGAGTACGCTCCCGTCATCCCCCAAGTCATCTTGGTCCTGGGCGAAAGGGGCGGCGTCATCGGCCGGCTGCGATTGGGCATAACGGACGGCCAGCCAAACGCCCAGCCCGATCACCACCAGCGCAATGACCGCGATGGCTTCAACGGAGAGGCGCAGCCGGAATCGCCGCCCCGCAGGTGCCATCGCCATTGGCTGCATGGGGCCGCCCGGGTAACCCGGCATGCCCGCGGGACCATAAGGTGGCGCGCCGTAACCGGGAGCGCCATGGCCGCCAGGCGCGCCCATGCCTGGGCCGCCCATCATGGGTGCGCCGCCATAGCCGGGCGGATAGCCGTAACCGGGGCCCGTCGGCATACCCGCGCCGTAGCCTGGTGGCGGTTGCGGCCCCCCGTAGGCGTCGTTTCCGTATCCGGAATTTCCGTAGCCCGCGTTGTCATAGCCGGGATTTCCATATCCTGCCATTTCGCCGTAGGCCCCAGGGGCACTTGGAGGGCTATCCCCGCCTGCTGGGTTAGTGGCCGAAGGTGCGCTGGCTGAAGCGGGGGCGGCGTTTGCAGTTGCCTGCTGTGCCGCGGCGGTGCCGGCGTTGGCCTTCTGTTTCGACACCTTGGTTTGCGGCGCGACAGGCTTAGAGGCCACACGCTTGCCGGTCCCGGGTTTGCCGGAGCTTGCGTCACCTCCGGGGGATTCTTCAAGGATATTGCCAAACGGATCGGTACCGTCCGGCATGCCAGCGGTACCAGCAGAAGTCGCACTGGGGACTTTCAACTTCTGACCGCAAGGGCAAACCGCCGTCTTGCCAGCCAGGTTATCGGCAAGCGAGTGCTTTGTTTGGCACTTGGGGCACGTAAAGCGAATCGACATGAGATGCCTGCCCAACTTTCGTAGAAACGATTGGGAATTCGATGCCGCGATGCGCTTGGGTTGCGGGGCATCCGATGCGCGGGTGGACCCAGAGTGCCACCCGCGAGCGAAGGGAGGGCACGAAAGAAGCCCCGGTTCTGCGCAAGCGCGAGTTGTTTTAGGACGAGTGTTGATTGACGGTTATTTTCAATCGCCCCCGCGGCGATTGCAAGAAAAGTCTGGAAGGTCCATGGAACGGGGATCGCGACGGCTGCAGGCACCACGCCGCCGGGCATGGCCGACTGAGTGGTCGCTACCGCGCTGGTGCTCAGCGGTGCGAGTTGTGGTTGTGATCGCGGCCGCCGCAGCGGAATGGCGGTCGATGCGCACGCGTGGATGTCGGTCCCTTCCTTGACGGCCTTTCGGCTGCGTTCCTAGAATGCACGTCGCGGCCGCCCCCTAGCTGGCGCCGCAACGTCCCATCAACCCGGCCCGCGGAAAGTGCCACAAGCCGGGATTCCTTTGGCGAGGACGCTATAGGCTGTGCAAATTTTGGTGAATGGCGAACCCAAGACGGTTCGGCCCCAGGCGACGGTGGCCGAACTGCTGGAAGAATTGAAGGTGTCGCCGCGGCACGTGGCCGTGGAAGTCAATCGCGAACTGGTCCCTCGGCGGCTACACGGCGAAACCCGCTTGGCCGAGGGCGATGCCATGGAAGTCGTCACGCTCGTAGGCGGAGGATAGACAGCACTTATGGCCCAAGGCGAAGCAGTTTCGACGGGCGAAGGTCCCGATTGCGCCGGTCCCGTCGTTTGGGGCGACCACCCTTTACAACTGGGGCGGCATCGCTTGAAAAGCCGGCTGATTGTCGGCACCGGCAAGTATGCCAGTTACGCTTCGATGGCCGAATGCCTGGAAGCCTCGGGCACCGATTGCATCACCGTGGCCGTGCGCCGCGAGCGGCTATACGACGCGGCCGGGCAAAACATCCTCGACTTCATCGACACCCAGCGATATATCCTGCTGCCCAACACGGCAGGCTGTTTCACCGCGGAAGATGCCGTGCGGGTGGCCCGGCTGGGCCGCGAAATTCTTGAAGGCCTGGAAAATCCCGGCTCGGACTGGGTCAAGCTCGAAGTGCTGGGCGATACCAAGACCCTGCTGCCAGACCCCATTGCAACGCTGCAAGCCACCGAGCAGTTGGTGGCCGAAGGTTTCCAGGTGCTGTGCTACACGTCCGACGATCCTATCGCCGCCAGGCGGTTGAAGGAGGCGGGCGCCACCAGCGTGATGCCGGCGGGAAGCCCCATTGGCTCGGGCCAGGGGATTCTCAACCCCAACAATATCCGGCTGTGCCTGGAGTATTTGAAAGACGGCGACCCGGATTATCCGGTGATTGTCGATGCCGGCGTGGGCACGGCCAGCGACGTCACCCAGGCCATGGAGCTTGGCGTGGATGGCGTGCTGCTCAACACGGGCATTGCCCACGCGCGCGATCCGCTGCTGATGGCCAAGGCCATGCGGCATGCGATGGCGGCGGGCCGGGAAGCCTACCTGGCGGGCCGCATTCCCAAGAAGCTGTATGCGACGGCCTCCAGCCCGATCGAGGGCAGTATCGCCTGGCACCCGCCCGAGTTGGAAACCCACCAGCAATAGTGCCAAGAGGTAAGCTTGGGGAATGCCGCGTGGTGCCGACAGCCGTTCGCTAGCCCACCGCAAAGGGAAGGCGTACGCGGATTATCGATTGACTGATCAATAGTTTACCGCTTTTGCCAGCTTCAAGGGCAGCTTGTGACCCCCTCGCTTTCCCTAATTCCAGTAGCTCCCGCATGAGCCCAAAGTCGCAACGCCGCGCTCCCCAGTTTCAACTGGTGCAACTGCTGGCCGCCATGTTGGTGGTGGCCGTGCTGGCGGGTGTGGTGGGCACCGTGTGGACGGCCGATCTCAAGCCCAGCCAAGCATTTCCGTTCATTTTAGCCGTAAATGTTCTGCCGGTGGGGCTGTTGATCGTGTTCAGCCTGGGGCGTTCGGTGTGGCGCTGGTTGCAGCGCTTTGGCCGTTCACGGCAGTAAGCCAGCAGGTTGCCTGGTCTGCCTTTTTCGGCTGTCTTTTCAGGCGACATCTTCTTAGGTCTTTGCCTACTGTTCCCAGTTGGTGCATTACGCCCAACTTGCGGAAATTTCTAGCCGGAACTGGGAATAATTCCCCAAGCTGTTCACGAATGTTTGGGGCGAATGGGCCAACGGCACATTCTTTAGTGGGCGGGGTCCCAATCCAGGGGCTGGGACCTCGCCTGCATTTTTGCTGGGTCAGGCCGCGGAGCGGCGTCGATTTCTGGTTATGGGGGAGTAGGGATTTCCTCCGGCGCTGAAGAGATCGACGCGACAAGTTGCCGCTCCGTCAGTCGCGGCAAAAACTGCTTGCATTCCCTCCTCTCAGGGGAGAGAATACGCGTCGAACCCTTCTTGCGCGGCGGGCTTTCACTTCCGTCGCTGGATCGTGCCCAGCTCAACATCTCAGCACTTGGCAGAGGGGGGACTTGGGGGAGCAGAGTCTAGCCGAACCCCAAGCACCTTTGCTCTCAAGGAGAAAGAGGATGCTCAAGGCGCTCAAGCAGTGGTGGCAAGTCCGCACCGGCGAAGAGGAAACGCCCTTTGACGGCGACACGCCGGCTTGGGTCGTCAGCTTGGTGGTCCATATCGGCATTGTCGTGCTGCTGGCGCTCATCTGGCTGAAACAACCCGAGGCCGATCTGGTGCTGACGCTCCCAACCGAAGAAGCGGAAGTGGAGCCGATCGCCCAGGAGTTCTTTTATTCCAAGGACTCGCAGGAAGATATCGGGGCTAACAGCATCGCCGGCCTGACGGCCGCGCAGGCTCTGGCGCCCAATTTTAGCGAAATCTCTGATGTGCCGGTGGATGTGCGGGAGGACGACCTTAATCCCACAATCAACGTGCAGATGAATGTCGATATTCCCACCGGCCCGACCCTGAGCCAAACCCATGCCGTGCAGGGTGCCGTGGGCGTAGGCGCCACGGGGGCCAGCGGCGCCATCGACCGCATCACGCACGAGATTCTCCAGTCGCTCCAACAGCGCCGCACGCTGGTGGTGTGGCTGTTCGACCAGTCCGGCAGTCTCGACCGCACCCGCCAGGAAATCTACGAGCGGTTCGACCGCATCTACGAAGAGCTTGAAGTGGTCGAGATGAGCGGGCATGAATCGTTCAAGCGGCATTCCGATAAGCCGCTACTCTCGGCCGTGGTTCAGTTCGGTCAAAAGTGCGAGATTCTGACCCAGGAGCCGACCGACGATTTGGACACGCTCAAGAAAGCCATCCAATCCATTCAGAACGATCCCAGCGGGATCGAGAACGTATTCCAATCGATCAACTTGTGCGTGGACAAGTACCAGAAGTACCGCACCGACATTCCGCGGCGGAATGTGATGTTCGTGGTCGTGAGCGACGAGGTGGGCGACGACGAACGCGAGTTGGACCGCTGCGTGGCCAAGTGTCGGCGGAATGAAATCCCGGTGTACGTGATCGGTGTGCCTGCTCCCTTTGGCCGTACCGAGTTGAAGGTAAAGTTTGTCGATCCCGATCCCGAGTTCGACCAGAGCGTGCAGTGGATTCCGGTCCGGCAAGGGCCGGAAACCTTCTATCCGGAACGGTTGAGACTGGGCTTCACGCCCGGCGAAAACGACGACCTGGAAGAGTTGGCCTCGGGCTTTGGTCCGTTCGCCCTTACCCGGCTGTGCTATGAAACCGGTGGCATTTACTTCGCCGTGCACGCCAATAACACGGCGACGGCCCGCGCCACCAGGTCCAGCGAGACGCCGGTGATGTCGTCGCGGATTCGGCACTTTTTTGACCCGGGCGTCATGCGCCGCTATCGGCCCGACTACAAGCCGATCCACGAATACGAGCGGATGCTCAACGAGAACCTTGCGCGGCGCTCGCTGGTGGAGGCCGCGCAGCTTTCCTGGGTATCGCCGATGGAATCGCCCACCTTAGTCTTCCCCAAGGAGAATGAAGGCGCTTTGAAGGCTCTGCTCGATGAAGCGCAGAAGGCGGCGGCCAAGCTCGAGCCCAAGGTGGAACAGTTGTACCAGGTGCTGGCCAGGGGCGAGAAGGATCGCGCGAAGCTGACCGAGCCGCGTTGGCAGGCCGGGTTCGACCTGGCGATGGGCCGGGTCTGTGCCGTGAAGGTTCGCACCGAAGGCTACAACACCATGCTGGCTCTCATGAAGGGTGGCCGCAACTTCGAGAACGACAAGAACGATACCTGGGAATTGGTCCCTGCCGACAACTACGAAGGCAGTGCCATGCAGAAACTGGCCGAGAAGGCCAAGGTCTATCTGCAGCGCGTGGTCGATGAGCATCCCGGCACGCCTTGGGCCCTGATTGCCGAACGCGAACTCGCCATGCCACTGGGTTGGGAATGGAAAGAAACCTACACCGGCGTGAACGCACCGCGGCAACAGATGGGTAACGGCAACAACAACAATAACAACAACAACCGCAACATGGTGCGGCCCAAGCCCAAGCGGTCGAACATCAAGTTGTAAGTTGCCGCTGCTGTCGCACGCGACAAGCGCGGATTGGAAATGGCGCTCGCCCCTGATTCCCACCCGCGGCAAGGGTTGACGCCATCGTCTGGTGTTGGTGCGCACGGTGTCCCGTGCCCTGTTCCCGCATCTGAGCGTGCCCTGTTCCCGCATCTGAGAGTGCCGCGTGCGGTTGCCAATTTCCGCGGATCCCAATTTCCGCGGTTGCCCACCTCCGCCAGATGCTTCCCCACCGGGCCGGCACGGTGCTTCCTGTTCAGGCAGGGAGCGTTTCTTTCCCGACTCGGCCCACACTCTATTCCCGGTTGCCTGGCCGTGGTACCGTACGGCGTCTGATGTCTACTTATCCATGGTTTGCGTGGAGGCGTGACGGCATGCAGCACCACTTTCAGCCGACGCATTATCACCGCTGCCTGGGGCCCTATGAGCCGGTGCTTCGGCTGGCGCCCGGCGATACGCTCATCACCACCACCGTCGACGCCCGCGGTTACGACCACCGCCGCGAGCAGGTCACGCCGCGCGGCAATCCGCAGACCGGGCCCTTCTATATCGAGGGGGCCGAACCGGGCGATACGCTGAAGGTCGTGCTCGAAGCCATCACCCCCAACCGCAGCTACGGTTGGTGCTCGTCGTCGGTGGCGCCGGGCGTGGTCGATCCCGGCTACGTGCGCGAGCTTCCTGAGGCCCCGCTGGCCGAGTGGTACGTGGATGTTGAGGCCGGCACGGCCACGCTGGTGGGTCCTGACTCGCGGTTGGGGCGGCTGGAAATTCCGCTGGAACCGATGCTGGGCTGTTTTGGCGTGGCACCGATCCGCAGTCAGGCCATCTCCACCGCCACCAGTGCCGAGCACGGCGGCAACATGGATTACCGGGGATTCAAGGTGGGCGCCACGGTTTACTTCCCGGTGTTTGAGCCAGGCGCCCTGTTCTTCTTGGGCGATGGTCATGCCGCCCAGGGCGATGGCGAGATTGTCGGCTCAGGTATCGAAATCTCGATGGATGTCCGCGTCCGGTTCGAACTGCTCAAGGGCCAGGAGGCATCCTGGCCACGCGGGGAGAACGACCATTTCATCTTCACGGTAGGGAACGCCCGGCCGCTCGACCAGGCCGTGCAGCACGCCACGACAGAGATGCTCCGCTGGCTTCAGCAGGATTATGGTTTGGATGCCCTGGGGGCCAACCTGCTGCTGGCGCAGTGCGTTCGGTACGACCTGGGCAACATCTTCGACCCGGCCTATACCATGGTCTGCAAGGTCCCCAAGCGGTTTTTACCACCGCAGGCGGGGGCGGCCGCGCTATCGATGTGACTCCATTCCGGCGGTTAACGCCGCTGTCCCCCGTAATTGGCGCCTGGCTTTGCGGGCATCAATGGTGCTGGCCAATCGTATGGCGGCCGGCGAGATGCAACTGCACCTGGTAGCGGGTTGCAGCCGATTCGCCGGGGCGGCGAATTTCTGCCTCATAGCTGCCGACCTTCAAGCGATGTTGCACGGCGCCGGAGATCGGCAACTCGCACACCATTTGGGTGCCTTGGCGGACGATCAGCATGCTGCCTTGAACGGCCGACCCATCTGGCACCACCAGCAGGCCTTCGTTCTGGGTGACCAAATCCAGATCCTGTTCCGCTAGGGACTTTAGCTGGGACTCCGCGCCGGCAAGCTGCGCCGCATATCCGAGCAACTGCTTCGCCGCGTCCAGGTTGCCACGGCGAAGGAACCGGTGGGCCAACACATAACCCATCCCGCAACGGACCTCCTCAGGCAGTTGGTCCACCACCAGCGGCGATGCCGGCAGGCCGATCAGCCACGACGACAGGTACGGCGAGATTTGGGCGAGCAACCGGGGATTGTCGTACCCTTGCTTCACGGTTTCCTGCACAATCTGCTGGGCAAGCTGCCAGAGCGCGTGTTCCTGCTCGGCCGAGACCGCGCCGCCAAATGCGGTATGCTTGAGGTAGGAAACGCCCAGTAGCTGGAACGGTACCCAAATCCGGTGGGGCATCGGCACCTGATCGAAAACAAACCGCTCCAGCCACGGTTGAGCCACGCGCAGCCGCCACAGGTCTTGCATGGCCGGTAGCGCCGCGGGCGTGTCGATCAGCCGGTCGCGGAGGGTCGTGAGAAGCGATCCGGCCGAGCGGCCAGGAAGCACCGCGTTAAAGAACCGGCGGTTGTCTGTCTCGGTCCAGTCGCCCAACTGCGATCCAATGATGTGCGCGCAGAGCATGTGGTACGCCCCTGGCGCCTGCTTCCTGCGAATGATTGCCAGGGCCCGTCGCCAAACCTCGTGGGCTTCCTCCACGCGGTGCTGGCGGCGCAGGACACCACCCAGCGCGAGCGAGGCAGGGATGAAACTCTGGCCAGGTCCGCCAACGCCGGGGTCGTGCACCAGGTCGCGGAGATCGGCCTCAGCCCCGGCGTCGTCGCCCAGTGCAATCAGCGTCCGGGCCCGTTCGAGCCGCTGCCAATGATGAAACCGGGCATCTGCAAATCGGTTGTTCAACAGTTCCAGCGCGCGGTCCGGTTGCCCGGTCAGTCGCAGCAGCCGGCACCAGGCGTAGGCGTACAGGTCCAGCAGCGGTGAGTCGGTGGCCTGGCCCCAGTTGGCCAGTTCTTCGGCAATTTGCCTTGCGCTTTCGAGATCGCCGTCGTAGCGGTACACGCCCATCAGGATGAATTTTTCATCGGCCTCGGCGACTTCAGGATTGAACAGCCGGATAAGCTGTTGCACGCGCAGGGCGTCGCGAATGCGGTTGGGATTGGGGCGAAATACGTCTAGAGGGTTAAGGTGGATCGCGTAGGTATCGAGAATGCGCTGGCGAATGGGGCCTGGCACGTTGACTGCCAGTTCCGCAAAGCTGAAGCGGGCTTCGACCAGTTCGTACACGGTTTCGGCCTCGTCCATCCGGCCCTGTTCCAGGAGCATCGCCCAGGCTTCGCAAGCGGCCATAAATGGCCAGCGCTGTTTGCCCGGCTCCCTCATCAGTTGTTGCAGGATTTCTTCGGCCCGTCCCTCCTGCTGGAGGCGACGGTGGCACAGGGCCCGCTTGTAATCAGCCTCCTGGCGCACGGCGGCGTCGGGTGAGATCAGGGCCTGTTGTTCGAAGAACGACAGCGCCCGCTGGTACGCTTGCTGGTTGAACAGTTCGTCGCCGCGCTGAAGGGGGCTGGCGCGAGGCGGCGCGCCAACCCGCTTGGCCTCCAGGGATACCAGCCCCTGCTCTCGTGGCCAGTTCACGGCAAATACGCCCAGGCTCGTGGGCGGAAAGGTTTCTTGAAACGGTAGCTCGGGCAGTTGATCCACCTGGAACGCCAACTGGTAGTTCCGCCGGCTCACGCGAAGCGTCAAGGTTCCTCGCGGCATGTGGCGGCGCTCGACACGCCGCCGCTGGAGCAGGGCGCCGTCGAAATAAATTTCCAGCCAATACCATTCTCTGGCCAATTCGGCCGTGGTGTCCTTGAGCGGCATATCCTCGGCGAGCCAGTCCGGCTGCGCTGCTCCGCGTGGAGCTGTCAGCGAGGCATTGCGAACGACAAACTCGTAGCCGCGAACGATGCCGTCGCGCCCATCGCTGCCGAGGATCAAACCCAATCGCGGCTTGGTCTGCCAGCCGTTGTCGAACACGGCCAACAGTTCCACGTTTCCGTCGCAGCGGTGCTCTGTCTTGACGACCATACTCGCCTTGGTAGCCGGCCAGTCGCCGGAATCGATCACAAGATGTTCGCCGCGATGCTGCACGCGATGTTGGGCGCCGAATACGCTGTCCAGGTTTTCAAAGGGAGCGGCGAGGGAAAACAGCGACTCGGGCCGCGACAGGCGCGCGGCAAGCTCTTGTTGCAAGGCTTCGCCCAGCTTCGCGGGCGTGCCCGGCCGGGCCAGCAAGGCGTCGATGGCCCGGCGGAGCGCGGCGGCATCGGCCTCGTCGAGGCGTTCGCGGTAGATGCCGCCCCGGATGGCCTCGGCGAATTGCCGGTAGAACCGTTCGCGCCTGGCGGCGGCCTCCTGGGGTGCAAGCTGGTGCCACGCTTGCAGCAGCGTTTCCATCTGCTCCAGGTAGGCTTCGTCGAACCGCACGGAATCCAGGTTCGTTTCAAATCGTGTCGTGAGTTCGCGGCGCTGTTCGGCCTGGCTGGCTTGGGTTGCCTGGATCACGGCCAGCGTGACGGCCGCGGCTGCCACCAGTAACATCAGCAGCAGCGCTGCCACCCCGGGCTTCCGCTTGCACCACCGCCAGAACTTGCCCCAGGGGCCCAGGCGCCGGGCCTTGACGGGCTCTCCCCGAGCGTAGCGGGCCAGGTCGTCGGCAAGCTCCTTGGCCGCGGGGTAACGGTCTGAGGGCTGCTTGGCCAGGCACTTCAGGCAGATCGTCTCCAGGTCTTTGGGAACCTTGCCGTTGAGCAACCGCGGCGGGGCCGCAGGTTGGTGGAGCATCTGGTCCAGCGTATCGGGGAGCGTGGCGGCCTTGAACGGTGGCCGGCCCGTCAGCAGTTCATAGAGGATCGCGCCCAGGGCGTAGATATCGGCGGTGGGGCCGACCTGCTCTTTCTTGCCGGTCACTTGCTCGGGCGGAGCATAACAGAGCGTGCCCAAGAACTGATCGGTGGCCGTCAGGCTCAGGTCGTCGAACATCCGCTTGGCCAGGCCAAAGTCGGTGACCAGCGGCGTGCCGCTGGCATCCAGCAGGACGTTGGCCGGCTTGAGATCGCGGTGCAGGATGCCCTGGCCGTGCGCGTAGTCAATCGCCCTGGCAATCTGCTCCACGCAGGCCGCGGCCTGGTCGGGCGGCATCGGCCGGCGTTGAATCCGCTCCTGGAGGCTACAGCCCTCTACGTAATCCATGGCAAAGTAATGATGCCCCGCGTGTTCGCGCACCTCGTGAATCGCCACGATGTTGGGATGCCGCAGCGCCGCCGCGGCCTGGGCTTCGCCGCGGAACCGCCGAATCTCCTCCGGGCTGGCCAGGTGGCCGGATAGGATCATCTTCACGGCCACAATCCGGTTGAGGCTCTTCTGCCTCGCTTTGAAGACAACGCCCATCCCGCCGCGGCCAATCAGGTCGAGTATTTCATAGTCGGGAATGCAGGGGCGCTGGATGTCCTCCTTGAAGCGTTTCGCGAGCGCGCTGTCGATGATGATCGTCGGGTTGTCGTCAACCGAGCCTGCACCGGCCACGCGCAAGGGTCTGGGCGTCGTGCCGCGCTGCAGTGAGGACGTATCGCTCAGCCGCGTTGAGCTGGCTTCCGCCGCCGGGCGGCCTTGATGGTGTGGGGACTTTTCGTTGACCGAATTACGGCTCCCGCCATGTGGCCGCTCTGCCTTGGTAGGGGCACTGGTGTTATCGGCAGGAAACGGTTGGCCGGGCGTATCGGAGAGCACCGTCTTGCCGGCATCGATCGATTGGGGACCGGCCTGAACCTCGGCCGGCACCGCGTCCAGTTGACTGAGTACTTTTCGAACGATCGCCGCATGTTCAGGAAATCGCTGAACATAGTGTTCCGGAGAGACGGTCTCGCCTGACTGCGTTCGGTAATGCAATTCCAGCCACAACAGTTCCTCGAACCAGTGCGCCCTGGCATCGGCCGATTGTGGAGCTTTCGCCAGGTACCTTTCCAGCACTGGCTGCGAGGTGCCGTGACGCCAGCCTCGCTCAAACTCGTCGCAGACGAGGTCAAGGTCGCGAAAGTTCTCCAGCGATTGTTTCGAGTCCATGGTTTGTTCTTGCCCGAACCGAAGTACGTTCGCAGAGCCTGGCCGCTGGAAGATTGGCTGGAGATTTCCGGAGATGGCAGAACCGTGGATGCAAGCCAAGACGCTGGCACGGCTCACCTGCCGCGCCAAGGGCTGAACCGAAGTATAACGCCTGTGAAGCAGCAATGCGCATCCGTTCAAGATGCGTGGGTTCGCTACGCATGGATTGATACTGGGCCGGTGACGTGCATCGCGGCGGCGGCTTGTACCTACGGCGGTGGTCACTACACTGCGAAGAACTCCCATCGGCCCGCCGGGGTACTGCGGCGTGCGTAAATCCTTGGATTTCTTGGTTTTGCATGAAGCTTTCAGCAATCAGGGCAATTGTGTTTGATGCCGTGGGGACGACCATCGTTCCCGAGCCCGGCATCCCCGCAGCGTATGCGGCGGCCGGGCAGATGCACGGTTCGCAGCTTACGCCGGAGGAGATTCGGGCCCGCTTCGATCGGGCCTTTGCGCGGCAGGAAGCCATCGACGAGGCCGCCGGCCAAACCACCAGCGAGTTGCGCGAGCGGCAGCGCTGGGAAGCGATCGTGGCGGAAGTGTTTCAGGAGTCGTTTACGCCGGACCTGTTTCAGTTCTTGTGGAACTATTTTGGCGAGCCTGCCAACTGGCGGGTGTGCGACGACGTGCCGCAAACGTGGGAACAACTCCAGCGGCACGGATACCAGATGTGCGTGGCCTCGAATTTTGATGCGCGGCTGGCCAACGTGTGCCGGGGACTGCCTCCGCTGGACCGTTGCCAGCACGTATTTGTGTCGTCGCTGCTGCAAGTGCGCAAGCCGTCCCGGGCCTTTTTCGAGTCGGTCCAAGCCAGGCTCCAACTGCCGCCCGAGCAGATTTTGATGGTGGGCGATGGCCGCGTGAACGATTACCAGGCTGCCAGGGAGGCCGGATGGCCGGCCGTGCTGGTCCAGCGCTCAGCCAATAAGTATGGTGTGCCACAGGATGCCGCAGAGCCGCGGCCGGATAGCGCCGGGCATGACACGCCCGAGGGGGTCGCCGCGCCGGGCTGGATTGTGAAGTCGCTGGAGGAGCTGCCGGCACTGCTGGGCATTGCCGGGCCAGGGAAGGCAAAGCGGTCCTAGTTCTGGACTTGTGGCCGATCACCAGGCAGGTTTGGGGAGTTTGCTCCCTATTGGCAACGGCGGCGCGCTGGTAGACTGGCGGCTTGTGTCCCAATACCCTTTGGGCAGGGACAACGGCGGCGCGGCCGTTCCTTGGCGGCGTCAGCGCTGCCAGGCTCCAGCAATCACGTCGAAGTTGATCTCGCTGGCGTTCGGTCAACTGCTTGCCCCGTTTGCAGCGTCTGTGGAGTTCAGCATGTCTGCTGTTGTCGAGTGTCCCGCTTGCCGCGAGAGTCTGGAGCTTCCCGACGAATTCATGGACGGTGTGATCTGCCCTCATTGCGAGGCAGCGTTCATCCTCCAACCGGTGCTGTTGGATGATTTGAACCAGGAGCCTGCGGCGGTTGCGCCAGGTTCCACAGCGGATACCAGCGAGGGGAGCGCAACGGCTGCGGCTACAGTTACGTCGGGCGCGGGCGGCGCCGCCTCCGAAGGCACCCACGACGATTTGGCCCATAAAGGCGCTTCCGTGGCCGAAGGTGAGGCGGCACCGTCCGATGCTTCGGCTTCTTCCAGCGGCTTGCGATTTGCCGCACTGGCCGCATCTGGCGACCGCGGTTCCAGCAGCGACGATATCGGAGGCGGCATCGCCGTGGCTGCCGCCGGAACGCAGACCGAGGTCGATTCTGAAAAAAGCGATGGGCCGTCGCCAGGAGCCGACCGGGATACGGCAGACGATGATGCTGCAGCCGCTCGCGACAAGACCGCTGGCGAGGACGCCGCGGGGGACGAAGCCGATCGCGATTCCCACTGGACCGGGCTAGACACCGATTCGGACGAAACGACCGAGAGCAGCGCGGTCGATACCAGCAGCATGTCGGCCAAGGCCGTTCGGCACCGCAAGAAGCAAGGGCCAGGTTTCCTCGCCCATGCGATCGGCGTGGTCGGGGGCGGCCTGGTAGGGCTGTACCTGGGATATTGGCTGTTGAACTTCTTCGGTGGTTCGCGGTTCTACTTCGTGGAGATTCCGCTGCCGTTTGTCGAGCACGCCGGCCAGAAGAGCGAAAACTTCGGCGACTTCCCGCCTCCGCCGGGCGATGGGCCGATTACCATCGAAGGCCCTCGCAGCCGCCCGCAGCGCAACCGTCGGCCGCGGAACAACGATCAAGGGCGACTTGAACCTTCGTCGCCGATGCAATCGATCGCCGCACCGCTGCCACCCGAGCAGGCGCCGTCGACAAGTGTGGCTGCCTCCATGCCCCGTTACTCCGTGCAGGAGCTGGCCGATGCCCTGACGGAAGCCGATCGCGCTACCCGACTCGCAGGGAGCGAGCCCCAAGTTACCGAAGAACTCTACGCGCAGCTTCGCCGGCTGGCGCAGGTGGCGACATTTGTGGATGCCAGCGAACCGTTGGTGCGTGAACGGCGGGAGGCGGTGCATACGGTGCTGCGGCGCGTCACGGAGCGGCCCGAGCAGCTTGCCGCCGTCAATGCGCATGCCCAGTCCGCACTCGTGGCGGCTTTTGAGGCCGAGCCAGCGGCCACGCAAGGGATCGTGTTTGCCGGGCAGGTGGTCAACCGCACTTCGTCTGGGCCTTGGCAGTTGACCAGGGTGGAATTGTTACAGCTATCGGCAACCACCAGCGGCAGCCGCGCACCGGCGGCGGTTCCTGCCGCTTACGCCGCGAGTCCGTCCGCACCCCTTGCGGTGGCCCAGGACCACGCGGCACCGGCGCCGGATCGTGCGGCACGCTCAGAAGTGACGCTCGTCTCTGCCGAGCCTGTTCCCGTGCTGCCTGGCATGTCGCGGCTATTTGTCGGCAGCCTGATCGCGCGACCACGGCAGGCATTGCAGGGATACACGGCCGAAAATTCGCCGGTGGTTTGGCCGGGCCTCTGGGTTACCCTGGCGTCCGACGCGTCGTAACCATCACGGACCCGCGCGTGGACGCGTGCCACGGCTCTGCGAACCGTGCTACCCGTGCTGCCTGGCAAACGTTAGAGTGTTCACTCGCATATTCGCCGATGTTCGACGGGTGGAACCGGTCCCATGGCCTGCCGCGATTCTGTATGTCGTGCACGGCTGGCGGTCGCACGGATGGGATCATCGAGCGATCCATCAGCACCCGCCTCATTGCCCAATCCTTTGATGGCCGTGCCGGGCCGCATGACAGGACATTTTGATTCATCCTCCCGCCTACCGCTGAGCTACCGTGTTTGATGCCATTGATGCATGGTTGAGCCGATTCCCGAACCTCCTGGTCCTGGGGGCCGGCATCCTGCTGCTGGTCAATGGCGGCAACTGGCTGGTGCGCGGAGCCGTGGTCATTGCAAACCGGCTGGGGCTTTCGACCTTACTGATCGGCCTGACGGTGGTTGCTTTTGGCACCAGCGCGCCAGAGTTGGCGTTTAACCTGATCGCCGCGTTGAGCGGCAACACCGAGTTGTGTTTCGGCAACGTGATTGGCTCGAATATCGCCAACGTCTGCCTCGTGGTGGGCATTAGCGCCGTGGCCAAGCCGCTGGTTGTGGCCAGTCGGGTGATTCGCAAGGAACTACCCTATCTGATTGCCGTCACCATTGGGGCCATCGTGCTGGCGTTTTCGCCACCTCACCATCAGACGGCGAACGGTGAAACCATTTATGCCTTCGGTTGGCCGCACGGCTTGATCTTGCTGACCGCTTTTGCCGGGTTCCTCTTCGCCTGGACGCGGCTGGCACGCCAGGGAAAGTCGGACATGCTGGCCATCGAAGCGGCTGAAGTGGCCGAAGAAGACCAGGCCGGCCTCGGCGGCTTTGCAGCTACGATGCTACTCGCCCTGGGGCTTGGCGCTTTGTTCCTGGGAGGAAAATTTACCGAAGTGGGCGCCGTGGGGCTGGCGCGGTGGCTGGGCATGAGCGAAGCCATGATCGGCCTCACGGTGGTAGCCGTTGCGACGAGCCTGCCAGAAATCTTTGCCTCGGCCATTGCCGCCGCCAAGGGATATACCGATATGGCGATCGGCAATGTTATCGGCTCAAACCTGTTCAACCTGCTGTTGGTCTTGGGAGTCACCTCGGTCGTGGCACCTGTCCCGGTACCGCCAGGACGCGGTGCCTTCGACCTCGCGTTCATGGGCGGGGTAACCCTGCTGTTAGTCCCACTGGGCATCACGCGAGATAATCGCATCACCCGCGGCGAAGGCTTTGTGCTGCTATGTATTTACGGGGCTTATATCGGCCTGAGCATTGTTTTGGATCCTGGAG
>CAZEEG010000033.1:0-48761 GCA_964511065.1 uncultured Pirellulales bacterium
GTCACCGAGATTTACGACCACCTGCGGTTGCTGATGGCGCGGCTGGGCACGCCGCGCTGCCCGGCTTGCGGTGCGGTCATCAGCCAGCAGTTTCCCGAGCAGATTCTGCAGGAACTGCTGCGGTTGGGCGAGGGCACCAAGGCCATGCTGCTGGCCCCCCTGGTGCGCGGCCGCCGCGGCCAGCACCAGGACGTGCTGGATGCCATCCGTAAGGCCGGGTTCGTGCGGGCTCGCGTGGACGGGCAGGTCTACGACATCGAACAGGTCCCGGAGCTTGCCCGTCAGAAGAACCACACCATCGAGGCCGTGGTCGACCGGATCGTCATCCGGGACGACGCCCGCGGCCGGTTGGCCGAATCGCTCGACCTGGCGCTGCAACACGGTTCCGGACTGGTGATTTGTTGCTTCCAGAACGCGGAGGGCGACTGGGAAGATCGGCTGTTCAATACCCGATTCGCTTGTCCCGATTGCGGCGGCGGTTTTCAGGAACTGGAGCCACGCACGTTCAGCTTTAACAGTCCTTATGGCGCCTGCCCGGCGTGCGAAGGATTGGGAACCGTCGACCGGTTTGATCCCCAGGCCGTAACGCCCGATGCCGACCGTTCCTTGGCGGCCGGGGCCGTGGCGCCGTGGCGGAGGCAGGGCCGGCTATCCAAACTGGAGCGAACCCATCGCGACCAGGCCACCGCGTTTGTTGAAGCCGCCGGTGCGGACGCCGATACGCCGATCGGCCAACTGCCGGGCAAGCTCCGCGAACAACTGCTGCGCGGCGACGGCCGCACGTTTCCCGGCCTGTTGGCCATGCTCGAAGAAGAATATCAGGCGGCCTCCGGGGACGAAGATGCCGTGGCCCGTTTCGAG
Organism: uncultured Pirellulales bacterium; assembly: GCA_964511065.1. GTDB lineage: Bacteria > Planctomycetota > Planctomycetia > Pirellulales > S012-138 > CALBRZ01. Next base: position 862 of record CAZEEG010000033.1, read on the forward strand.
CCTTACCGCCGGCACCTGGTCTGCTCCGCCTGCGATGGAAGCCGGTTGCGGCCCGAAGCCCGGGCGGTCACCTTCACCGGCAAGGCCATTCATGAGATTACGGCGCTGCCGGTTTCAGAGGCCGTGCGGTTCTTTGCCCAAGCAATGGAAACGTGGACCGGTCGCCCGGCCGAAGGTATCGCGCGCGAAGCAGCGGTCCAGGGTACTGGCAGCGCGCCGCCCGCGGCGCCGGTTGGCGCGCTGTCCGAGGAAATTGCTCGGCGGATCCTGCCGGAGATTCTCGGCCGGTTGCAGTTTCTCGACCAGGTTGGCTTGGGCTACCTGTCGCTGGATCGCGGGATGCAAACACTCTCCGGCGGCGAAAGTCAGCGGGTGCGGTTGGCCACGGGCATTGGGTCGGGGCTGGTCGGCGTGTGCTATGTGCTGGATGAGCCATCGCTGGGACTGCATCCCACCGACAACGCGCGGCTGCTTGCCGCGCTGCGGCGACTCCAGCAGCTTGGCAACACGCTGCTGGTGGTGGAGCACGACGAAGCCATCATGCGAGCGGCCGATCACCTGATCGACTTGGGGCCGGGGGCAGGCCGCAACGGTGGCCGCATTGTCGCGCAAGGCACGCCCGATGAAGTTGCCCAGGTCGAAAGCTCGCTCACCGGCCAGTATCTTTCGGGCCGCCTGGCGATTGAGGTTCCCGACTCGCGGCGGAAGCCGCAGCGCGACCGGATGCTGCGCCTTTCCGGGGCGAAGGGCCACAACCTCAAGAACGTCACGCTGGAATTGCCGCTGGGACTGTTCGTGTGCGTGACGGGTGTCAGCGGATCGGGCAAGAGCACGCTGCTGAACGATACCCTGGCTCCGGCGGTCGCCGCGGCGCTGGGACTTGCCACCGGCGGTGAGCCTGCGCCGTACGGGCGCCTGGAAGGTGCCGAGCAGATCGACAAGTTGATTCGGATCGACCAGTCGCCCATCGGCCGCACGCCGCGCAGTAACCCGGCCACGTATACCGGGGCGTTCGACGAAATCCGCCGGGTATTCGCCGGAACCAAGGAAGCACGGATTCGCGGGTTCAAGCCGAGCCGATTCAGCTTTAACGTGGCGGGTGGACGCTGCGAGGATTGCGCCGGCCACGGCCTGAAGAAGCTGGAAATGAATTTTCTGCCCGACTTGTACGTGCCGTGCGAGAGTTGCCAGGGCCAGCGGTTCAATCGGCAGACACTGGAAATCCAGTACCGCGGTCACACCATTGCCGACGTGCTGGGGCTGACCGTCGAGGAAGCCGTGGAGTTCTTTGAACATCATCCGGCCATTCACCGCCCGCTGCTGAGCCTGCAAGAGGTGGGATTGGGCTATGTCACCCTAGGGCAGGCATCCAACACCCTCTCCGGCGGCGAAGCCCAACGGGTAAAACTGGCCGCGGAGCTTGCCCGGGTGGCCACCGGCAACACCTTGTACCTGCTCGACGAACCGACCAGCGGATTGCACCTGGACGACGTGCGGCGATTGATCGCCGTGCTGGAGCGCCTGGTTGAGCGGGGCAATACCGTGGTGGTGATCGAACATCACCTGGATGTGATCAAGCGGGCCGATTGGGTCGTGGACCTGGGGCCCGATGGCGGCGAGGCCGGGGGCCGTATCGTGGCCGCCGGTCCGCCGGAGAAAATCGCCGCCACGGCAGCTAGCCGCACTGGCGAGGCCTTGCGGGGCATCGTGGACCAACAGCGATAGGCCCTCCCCTATCAGCCCCGCCTGCGCCCCTGCAATCGTGCCGTTCAACGACATGGTTTTCCGTTCCCTGTTTATCTGTTGTGGTTCCTATGCGTTTCATCGACCTGAGCCTGCCGCTGGAAGACGACAAAGCCTGGTCCCCCTGGTGGGCACGAACCCGGCTCAAGCATCAGAGCCACCGGTTCGGTCAGATGGTGGTGCGGTTGCTGCTGGGCGTGAAAGCCAGGCATCTCCGCAGCGGAACTGGCTGGGCGAACGATCAGCTCAAGCTCTCAACTCACGGCACCACGCACGTTGATGCCCCCTGGCATTACGCACCAACCTGCGGCGGGAAAAAAGCCCGAACCATCGACGAGATGCCGCTGGACTGGTTTTATGGTTCCGGGGTCATGCTCGATATTTCCCATCTGGACCGCGCGGCAGCGGCCACCGTGGACGACGTGCAGCAGGCGCTCGACAAGATCGGCCACGTGCTGCAACCGTGCCAGATTGTGTTGTTCCGTACCGGCAACGATAAGCACTGGGGCCAGCCAGCCTACTATGGCTTGGGACCAGGCATCAGCCCCGAGGCCACCCGCTGGCTAATCGAACAGGGAATCAAGGTGATGGGCATCGACGCCTGGGGGTGGGACCGGCCGCTGCGGGCACAAGCTGCCGAAGCCAAGGCCAGCGGCCGCGCCGATATCTTCTGGGCAGCGCATTACGTGGGCATCGACCTGGAGTATTGCCACATGGAACGCTTGGCGCAATTGGACCAGTTGCCGCCGCGAGGTTTCACCGTGTGCGCCTTCCCGCTGAAAGTGAAAGGCGGTTCGGCCGGCCCCGCCCGCGTGGTGGCGATGATCGACGATTGATCGACCGATCGGCTAGGATGCGGCGCAGGCTCCAATATGGCCGCGTTTCTCCCCAACCCGCGATGGGATTGCCATGACGGATTCGGAAAGCGCACGGTGGACGGTTGAACGGGCCGAAACACCCGAGCAGCGCAGCCGCGCGGCGGCGATCCTCGTGGCCCATCTGCCTGCGCCGTTTGCGGCGACCCGGCGGCGCGAGATCGAGGCTGGCACGCCGCGCGACGTGTTCCTGGCCTCGCGAGGTGGAAAGGCAATCGGGGCCGCGGCCGCGCTGCGGATGCCCGGCCAGCTAAGCCTGGTCTGGCCGCCGCGGATCGCAGCGGAAGCAGATTCCCCCGCCGCGCCCCTGGATACGGCAACGCGGCACAAGCTGGCCAGCGACCTGATCGCCGCGGTGGTCGAAACGCAGCAGCGCGAGGGCGTTGTGCTGGCTCAAGCGATGCTGGCGGCCGACGACGATGCCCAACCGTTTGTGAACGCTGGATTCTCGCACCTGGCACAGTTGATTTACCTGCAGGCCTCGCGGGAGGCCTTTCCTGAGCGGCCCCCGGAACGTCTTACGTTTGAGCCTCTGAATGCCGAGGACGAAGAACGCTTTCGCAACGTGTTGACGGCCACCTACGAAGCCACGCTCGATTGCCCCCAGGTTCACCAGGTGCTTTCGGTCGATGCCACGCTCGACAGCTATCGAGGGCAGTCGGGCTACGATCCCAACCTGTGGTTTATTGCCCGGTACGACGGCCAAGATGTGGGCTGTTTGATTCTGGCGGCCCATTCGCAGGAACTTTGGGAATTGGTGTACATGGGCCTCGTTCCGGCGGCGCGCGGCGCAGGGTTAGGAGCAGACCTCGTGGCCCAGGCGCAATGGCTGGCGGGACAAGCGAAGGTGGCCCAGGTGGCCCTGGCCGTCGATGCAGCCAACGCGCCGGCACTGAATGCCTACCGCCGCTACCGCTTTGAACCGTTCGACGAACTGGCCGTGTACCTCCGACCGCTGGTTTGAATGGTCGGGGAGAATTGCGCGCGGCGGCCGGGCAGGTCCCCTTACACGGCCTCTGGTCCCCGCGTGGTTTCGCTGATGCGGATGGTTTCTTCCACGGGCAGGATCAAGATCTTACCGTCGCCGATGTTGCCTTCAGTGCCGGTTCGGGCGGCGGTCATAATGGCGTCGATGGTGCGATCGAGAAAATCATCGTTCACCACGATCTGCAATTCGACCTTGCGCAGCAGGTGCGAGGTGTACTCGTGGCCACGGTACATTTCCGACTGCCCGCGCTGCCGTGCAAAACCTTGAGCATCGCAAACCGTCATGCGGTTCACTTCCAGCCGCGTGAGTGCTTCCCGCACCGCGTTGAGCTTGGTGGGCTGGATCACGGCAATGACCATTTTCATAGCGGTAACCTGCCAAGGCAGCGAGCGGGGGGGACAGGCCTACGAAGCCGCGTTGTTTACCAAGCGCGGTGCATACCCCCAGCAGCATAACCCATCGCAGGGCATCCTGCCACGAAAGCTCGATTTTGGAAATTTGGGGGCCAAAAGGCGGCTAACGGCAACCTATAGAGCGGGCTCTGCTCGGGTGGGGCTGCTGCATCCTTACCTGGCCGGAACGATCTTCACCTTTTGACCGTCGCGCTGGATGGTGAGGCCTGCCCCCTGGACGGCCGCTTCGAGCAGTTCGTCGAGGCTGACTTGCTCCACGTTGAAACTCACCCGATGTTCGAGCGAGAGCTCCGCGGCCTGCAGGGCCGCATCGTCGATCTCAAGTTCCAGTTTCAAGTTGCGTTTGAGGTAGTCGAGCACGGTCCGCAGCGGCACTTGATTGATGCGCAGGGTGTAATGGTCCACGCCTTGAGGGCGCTGGCCTGGCGGGAGCGATGGGGTGGGGGCTTTGCCGCTGGCCACCTCGTGATCTTCCACCCGCCCCCGGATCAGCACCTGGTTGCCTTGCGTGCCGATCTCGGCATCGGGCAGCTTGGCGCGGAACCGCTCGGCCATGGCGGCCGCATCGGCACCGCCGGGGTACGAGCGCTGGATCGCCACGTCGTCCTCAGCGATGGGGCGCAGCCGCACCTGGTTGCCGCTGGGAGCCAGGGTGAATGTCAAATCGAACTGGGCCAGGATCAGCGTTAACCGGTCGCACCAAGGCAGGCTCGGCAGACTGCCGGCGCGCCACAGATCGTGCGGTACGTCCCCCAGATTCTCAATCTGCACGCCTGCTTCCTCGGCCAGTTGGCTAAGCAAGTCGCGCGGCTGAGCGGCCTCGCCCCACTCGATGCGGCTGCTCCGCAGCAATCGGCTGCGCTGCGACGAGGGAGCCTGGCGGACTTCCTCGCGGCGATGCTCCGCCACCGTGCGCAGGTTGCGCGCCGCGTTCTCGGGGCCCACATAAACGACAGGGCCAAAGTACGACACGCCCAGCGATGGCGCCAGGCGCGACAACGGCGCGCGGGGTTCCAGTTGGACGTTTCGGGCTGCATTGGGAAACACGTCGCGCAGCGGCAACGTGCCTTCCAGGGTCAACAGCCGGTTGGGATCAACCCGGCGATCCAGCAGCACTGCCACGCGGTGTTGCCGGGCCAGGTTGGCCAGCGCATCGCCAAGCGGAACACCGCTCCAGGCAATGGTGGTTTCTTCAGCCAGCGCGCGTTCGAAGGCTGGGCCGCTTAGCCACGGCACGGTTTCTTGTGCCAGCGCACCCCTTATGCCAGGCAGCGCGACCATCGCAACCAGCACCATGGCCAACCAGCGCTGGGTACCCTGCGCGGCCTGGGGTGCGCACGGCATGGCGGCCGCCAGGGCAGGGCGGCAGCCCGGCTGAACTAAGTGTCTTACGGCGCGGGAAACGGCCAGCAACATATACGGCCTGGTCAAACTAGGGCGAGATTTCGGTCCAAGGGCGCGGCTGGAACAGGCGGCTGCATGCAAGGCCGCCTGCTGACAGTATAGCCGCTTGATCCAGTGTAACAGAGCCATGTTATGTGCCGCGGGCCTGGCTGCTTGCGTGGGGGGCCGATGCTGCGCGGCTGCCACGGTCAGGGAGGAGAGTTTTCCCCAGCCGCATCATCTGAAAATTCCCCAGCGGCGCGCAGCGCTGATGCCGGTCCACTTCCCAGCGCGTGTCGATCGTGCCACAATAGTGCCGTCTGAAATGACAAAACACTTCTGACGCATCGTGCGTATACGCAGAAGTGTATCTGATCGGCACGTCGGGAGGGTGATGGTTCGAGAGTGCATCTCCAGCTTGGTTTGCCGGTTGTCAGGCCAACGGTATGCACCTTCGGGTTTGCCCCAAACGTCGGGAACACGCCCTGCACTCGTCGAACATTCCTGTCCTGATGGTTGCCAGGCACGCGCCGGAGCGGCGCGTTGCAGGGTGTTCACAGGAGGTATGAAAGGATGATTCGGCCACGAGAATACCAGGGTTTGCAGATTGCCAGTGTCGGGACATACGTTCCTCGCCAATGTGGGATTGCCACCTTTACCCACGACTTGTGCGAAGCCATCTGTGCCGAGGCCCAGCACCCGGACGCCTGCCAGGTGATCGCCCTCAACGACACGCTGGAGGGTTACTCTTACCCCAGCCGGGTTCGCTTTGAGATTCGCCAGGAGGAGCCCAGCGACTACCGGCTGGCGGCCGACTTTGTGAACATTCGTGGTGCCGACGCGCTGCTGGTCCAGCACGAGTACGGCATCTTTGGCGGCGACGCCGGCGGCCACCTGATCGGCATGATGCGCGATATTTCCGTGCCGATCGTAACGACCATGCATACGGTGCTGCGCAATCCCGACACCGCCTATCGGAAAGTCACCAAACAGTTGATCGAGCTTTCCGATAAGGTGGTGGTGATGGCGGATCGGGCGGTTGAGATTCTATGCGATGTTTACCAGGCTCCGCCGGAAAAGGTTGTGATGATTCCTCACGGCATTCCTGACATGCCGTTTGTGGACCCGGCCTTCTATAAAGATCAGTTCGGTGTTGAAGGCCGCAAGGTGCTGTTGACGTTTGGGCTGTTGTCGCCGGGCAAGGGCATCGAGCACGCCATCCGCGCGCTGCCGATGATTGTACGCAAGCATCCCGAGGTGATTTATATCGTGCTGGGGGCCACGCACCCGCACATCCGGCGGTCGCGCGGCGAAGAGTACCGGCACGACCTGATGCGGCTGGCCGAAGAACTGGGCGTGCTCGATCATGTCTCGTTCCAGAACCGTTACGTGGAACTGGACGAGTTGTGCGAGTTTCTGGGCGCGGCCGATGTTTACCTCACCCCGTACCTGGCCGAGGAACAGATCGTTTCCGGCACCCTGGCCTATGCGCTGGGGGCCGGCAAGGCCGTGGTCTCGACTCCCTACTGGTATGCGTGCGAAATGCTGGCCGACGACCGCGGCCGCCTGGTTCCCTTTGCCAATCCCGAAGCCATCGCCCAGGAAGTGAACGACCTGCTCGACCATGAGATCGAGCAGCAGGCCATGCGAAAGCGGGCCTACCTGCATACGCGGCCGTTCGTGTGGCGCGAAGTGGCCCGAAGCTATATCGACGTGTTCCACGAGGTTCGCCGCCATCCGCGGGTGAGCCGGCAAAAGACGGTGCTCGGCAGCGGTACCGCCACGGTGCTGCGCACGCTGCCCGATTTGAAGCTCGATCACCTGCGCAACCTGACCGATAACGTGGGTATCTTGCAGCATGCCCGATACGCCATCCCCGACCGCGACCACGGTTACTGCACCGACGACAACGCCCGGGCGCTGATCTTTGCCCTCCAGGCGTGGCAGAGCACGGGCTCCAGCGAGTTGCTGCGGTTGGCGACCACGTACCTGAGTTTTCTGCAGCACGCCTACAACCCTGAAACGGGCCGGTTCCGCAACTTCATGTCGTACGATCGCCGGTGGCTGGAAGAGGTGGGCTCTGAGGACAGCCACGGTCGGGCACTGTGGGGCGTAGGTTGCGCCGTCGCCGATGCACCCACGGTGGGGATGCGGGCCGCGGCCGTCCACCTGTTTGACGAAGCCCTCCAGGCGACCGAGCATTTCACGTCGCCGCGGGCGTGGGCGTTCACCATCGTGGGCATCCACGCGTACCTCCGCCGGTACAGCGGCGACAGCGACGCCCGGCGCATCCGTGAGAAACTGGCCGACCTGCTGTACAATGCCTTCGAGCAGAACGCCAGCGACGATTGGGTGTGGCTGGAAGACCGCGTGACGTATGCCAACGGCAAGCTGCCCCATGCCCTGCTGCTGGCCGGCCAGTGGAACGACCGGCCAGAGATGGTGGGGCTGGGATTGCGCGCCCTGGAGTGGCTGGTTGAAAAGTCCACCGTGAACGGTGTCATCTGCCCCATCGGCAACAATGGCTGGCTGGAACGCTCCGGCGAGCGGGCCGTGTACGACCAGCAACCGATCGACGCCCACGCCCTGCTCTCTGCGTGCATCGACGCCTACCGGATCACCGGCGACAAGCACTGGCTCGCCACAGCCCGGAAGTGCTACGACTGGTTCCTCGGCAAGAACCAGATCAAGCGCGTCATGTACGACTACGAGACGGGCGGTTGCCGCGACGGGCTGCAACCCAGCGGCCTCAATGAGAACCAGGGGGCCGAATCCACGTTGGCCTGGCTGTTGTCGCTGCAGGCGATTCGCTCGCTCGAATCCCACGAAACCGACAACTTTGTGCGGCCCGACCGGATGGATAACCGTACCGTGCTCACCCAATTGCAGTGAGCCGCTCCGCAAGCTTGCGACCGCAGATCGGTGGAATAGCCGTGCAGTGTGCGATGAAAATGCCCCGGGCTGGCACATCGCCTGCACGGCTTTGCGGTGCGAGCTATCCTTCCAACGTTGCCGTTTAACTGCGATGCGTTTTGCTTTCCCTTTCCCATCGGCGGTAGCTGGAACGTAGCCCTCCGCGCCGTCTGCCGACTTGACCAGCCTGGAGTTTCCAAGGAATGGGCTCACCCGTACCCGTCGAACGCCTTCCGGTCCGATTTGAATCCCACAGCAAATGGGTGATCGCGCTGCCGTTCTTTCACGGCGGTGCGGCGCGCGTGGCCAGCGTGTTTTCGCGGGTGAATAAGCTCTCGGAATCGGCAGTGGAGGAGTTACTGTGCAACGTGCTGGAGCGCTTTGCCAATCGGCACGTGTCCACCGACAAGATTTTGGATGAGCATTTCAACCATGCCGCCAAGATGATCAGCTTCAAGGGAGAGGTCAGCGAGGCGCGGCGGCGGTTGCTGGGTTCGTACTTCACGATGGAATATGCGGTCGCCTCGGCGGCCCTGTTCAACCCTTCCATTGCCCCGCACCCCAACCAGGAGGGAGTGCCCGAGGGCGGATTGCGGTTCGTGATGAGCTTTCGGGCGACCGGCGAGGGACACGTTTCCTCGATTGTGTTCTGCACCGGGATGATCGATGCCGACCAGTGCGTGACCTTCAACCCGCCGGGGCCGAGCATGCGGCGGGCCCGGCTGTCGCCCGACCAGTTCTACCACAAGTCGCTTTTCCGCCGGAAGCTGCGGGAAATGGCCATCAACCAGCAGGCGGTCGACCTGGTCATGGAACCGCTCCCCGATCGGTTCACGATCACGCAACTGGAGCAGGCCATCGCCCAGGCGCTGCGCCGCAAGCCCGATATCGTCCAGAAGGAAGAAACGACCGAAGGCATCCGCTGGTTGGCGCGCGAAAACTACCGCTTGCGGCTGCCAGAGGATGCCCACATTTCGCAAGTCGTGATCTTCCCGCAAAGCGATAACGAAGGCCGCGGCATCGAAGACCTGCGCATGGTGCGATTCACCGACGACGATGGCTCCGTCACCTACTTCGGCACTTATAGTGCGTACAACGGGTACCGGGCACTACCGCAATTGATGGAAACCTGCGAGTTTCTCGATATCCAGGTTTACACGCTCAATGGCGCCTGCGCTCAGAACAAGGGAATGGCGTTGTTCCCGCGCCGCATCAACGGCCACTACTGCATGTGCTCGCGCGTGGACGGCGTCAACCTGCACATCATGTACTCGGATATCCCCCAGTTCTGGGAGACGGCTTCGCTGCTGCGCGTGCCCGAGCATCCTTGGGAATTCATGCAGATTGGCAACTGCGGTTCGCCGATCGAGACCGACGCCGGTTGGCTGCTGCTGACCCACGGTGTGGGACCGATGCGCACCTACTCCATCGGCGCCATGCTGCTGGACCTCAAGAATCCGCTCAAGGTGATCGGCCACCTCGACCAGCCGCTATTGATGCCCAATGAAGAGGAACGCGAAGGTTATGTGCCCAACGTGGTCTACACGTGCGGCGCGCTGGTGCATGGAGACTACTTGTATTTGCCGTATGCCATGTCCGATTCGTCCACGGGGTTCGCCCTGGTGGAGTTGAAGCCGCTGCTGGAACGGTTGAGCGGCTAAGAGCAACCGCGGTATGCACCATGGCCCCCTGGAAACGGCGGCAAGATGCCGCGGTGCGCAGGCATCCTTGGCGACGGCAATCAGCGCGCTAATTAACAGGCGCTGACATCCGTTCCGCTGCGCGGCATGTACATCGCAGCCCGCGCCGTGCGGCCGGACGTGACCCCAGCGGTAACGGGGGCCCCAGCGGCAAGCAGCGACCGGGGGCGGGCAAGCAGTGGCAACCCATGACAACTCTCAACCAGAAGCGGCCCCGAAGTTGGGCAGGAAATGCAGTTTGCTGATAGGGATCGCGAAGCAAAGGAATTCAGTGCGATGGACCAGGCCAGTCACGTTCGTTTGGGAGTGATCGGGTGCGGAGGGTTCGGGCTGTTCGCCCTCCAGCATTTCGTGCAGGTGCCCGGGGTGCAGTTGGTTGCCATGGCCGGCACGCATCGCGAAGCGGCCATTGCCACGGCCAAGCGGTTTGGGATACCCGACATTCAAGATGTCGATGAACTGGTCCGCCGGCCCGATGTCGATCTGGTTTACATTTCCACGCCGCCGTTTCTCCACCATCCGCAGGCGATGGCGGCCCTGACCGCTGGAAAACATGTCATCTGCGAAAAGCCGCTGGCCCTCACCCTGGAGCAGGCCGACGAAATGATTGAGGCGGCCCGCAGTCGAAACCTGTTGCTGGTTGCCAACCTGATGCAGCGTTACAACCCGCTGGCCGATGCCGTTTGCAGGTTGATCGAGACTCAGCCGCTGGGCGAGTTACTGCACGGGTACTTTGAAAACTACGCGGCCGATGAAGGCCTGGTCCCGGAACATTGGTTCTGGGATCGCACCAAGAGCGGCGGCATTTTCATCGAGCATGGTGTTCATTTCTTCGACCTGTTTGCAGCCTGGCTGGGGCCCGGCGAGGTGGTCGCCGCCCAGCGGACGCTGCGGCCCGAAAACGGCGTTGAGGAACAGGTACAGTGTACGGTCCGGTATGGACAGACGGTGCTGGTGAACTTCTATCACGGATTCCACCAGCCCGGCCGGCTCGACCGCCAGGAGCTGCGCCTGGTGTTTGAACGGGGCGACGTGTTGCTGTACGAATGGGTGCCCAGCCGTGTGCGGCTGCATGCCATTGCCGATGAAGCATCGACCCGGGCACTTTGCGAGTTGTTCCCCGGCGCCCGGTTGGACATCTCGCAAGTGTACAGCCCCCAGGATCGGGCCTGCCGCGGTCGGCACAAGTCCATCGACGCTTACCAGATGATCGAACTGACGGCCGGCTACGATACGCCCAAAATGCACCGCTATGGCGAGTTGCTGCGCGCGATGATTGCCGACCAGATTGCCTGGATTCGCGATCCTGGCCACGCCCGCCGGATTACGGAACGCAACGGCCGCGATTCGCTGGCGATGGCCCTGGCAGCCAGCCAGCTTGCAGACGAATAACCGCTGCCAGGCAGGCAAGCCGGATCAGCCCTGCCATGCGCTGCCGCTTCGCGGGCCTAGGGACATACGGGGATGGAATTCCAAGATCGCGACTTCAAGGAAAGGGATTGATCCATGGTCACCCGGCTTCATCAACAGCTGGTCATCCGGCCGCAGGATGTTGCTGCCAGCAGCGACCACATGGAAGTGATCGGAACCTTTAACCCCGGCGCTGCCGAGCACGATGGCGACGTGGTCATCCTGGTGCGCGTGGCCGAGCGCCCCCGCGAGCAGCGCGAAGGCTTCACGGGTTTGCCCCGGTGGAGCGACGGCCGTGTGGTGGTGGACTGGATGCCCAACGACAAGGTCCGATTGCTCGATCCCCGCGTGGTGCAGCGCACCGAGGACGATTTGCTGCGGCTGACGTTCACCTCCCATTTGCGCGTGGTGCGCAGCCGCGATGGCCGCACGGCCGACCGCTTCGACGGCCCGACCTTCGTCCCGGAAATGCCGTGGGAAGAATACGGCGTGGAAGATCCCCGCATCGTGTGGCTGGACGGCCGCTACTGGGTTACGTACGTGGCCGTATCGCGGCACGGTGCCGCTACGGCCCTGGCCTCGACCACCGACTTTGTCAACTTTCAGAGGCACGGCATCATCTTCTGCCCGGAAAACAAGGATGTGGTGCTGTTTCCCGAGAAGATCGGTGGGCTGTACGCGGCGCTGCATCGGCCGACAACCGCGCACCCCTTCTGCCGGCCGGAAATCTGGTTTGCCCGCTCGCCAGACCTGCTCCACTGGGGAGCGCACCAGGTGGTGCATGGCGGCAGCGCAAGCTGGGAAGGAGGCCGCGTGGGGGCCGGCGTACCTCCGCTCCGGACCGAGTCGGGATGGCTCGAAATCTACCACGCTAGCCGGCGCTCGACCGAGCCTGGCAAAGTGGACACGTATGTCGGCGGCCTGATGCTGCTGGACTTGGACAACCCGGCCAAGGTGAAGGCATTCCGGCCCGAGCCACTGTGGGAACCGGACATGCCGTATGAACTGCAAGGGTTTGTCCCCGGCGTGGTATTTCCCACTGCGGTGGTGCCGCGCGGCGACCGGCTGCAAATGTATTACGGCGCGGCGGATACCTACACGGCGATGGTGGAACTGGACCGGGCCGAACTGTTCGCGGCCGTGTAGCCGCCGTGGTCCGGAACGCCGCCACTGCCCGAGCCACTGTTGCCGTACGGTGCGCTGCCAGTGACTCGCCGGCAAGGGGGATGTTTCGGCGGTTCAGGCGTTTTCCACGGCGGCGCGGCCTGCCAGAGCTGACGGCACACGATTTGCTTTATTTGGTGTCATCCAGCCTGGGCGACTGCTGTACCGCCGCCCCCCATGCCACGGCTCATAAGCCATGCACCACAGGCAGGGCCGCATGCCACGGCTCTCTGCGCCGTGCGCACTACCACAAGTTTATGCGGTACGGGCCCTGGCAAGGTGTGCGAATTGGCATTGGCCTGAACAGACTGCGCACCCCTGGCAAGGAGGAAGCACGATGCGTCTTTACTGGTCATTTTCCGGCTTGGACAAGTCGGAAGAACATCGCGTCGAGGAGCTGTGGCACCAGCGGCAGTTGGCATTGAAGAGCATGGTGGGGATCGAGGGCGAGGCCCCATCGGCGCAGGCCCGGTTCTTGATCGAACACCACGACGACGCCACGCCGCCCTGGACGGCCCAGCTCGCGGTGTATCTGCCGAGCGCGGTTCACTTTGCCGAGGCCGAGGGCGAAACAGTGGAAGCAGTTTTCGATGAACTGCTGGCCGAGCTTTCGCAGCGCATCGACCAGTACCAGGCTCAGCCGCCGGCCAGGTTGGAAGTGGGCCGCCGCGATTTGCAGCAGCTATCCGGCCAACTTGCGGCGCTGCACGCCGCCGGCCGCAGCCGCGAGTTCATGGACCTGCTCATCCCGGTGGTGGGCTCACTCGCCCGGTATGCCAAGAGCGAACTCATCAGCCGCCACCGCCAGGAAGAACTGCCGGCGGGCCGCATTAACGTGTGGGACGTGCTCGATGAAACCACGCTCCGGGCCTGGGAACGGTTTGCCAGCCGCCCGGCCGATCAGCCGCTGGACTTGTGGTTGATCCAACAGATGGACCAGGTGATCGACGAAGCCTGCCGACCCATTGCCCAGGTTTCGCTCGAAGACCGTTGGGCGCTGATCGAAGACGGTTCCCCGCGCGATGCGGTCCGCAGTCAGTGGACCGAGCATGCCACAGAGTTCGAGACCATCGAGCTTGCTCAACTGCTGCCCGATGAACCCGGCATGGTTGCTCTCAATGAGCTGGATGTCGAAACCAAGCAGGTTCGGCTGGACGACCTGTTTGGCCATCTCACGCGGCTACAGCGGCAAGTCATCATGCTGCATGCGGTCGAAGGATTCGACCTGGCCGAAATCGCCGATTTCCAGGACCGCACCGTCGAGGAGGTGGAAACCGATCTCCGCGATGCCCAGTCGATCATCCGGCGGATGTCCCAGGAACAGGGGCTGATGGACCTCGAAGAGGACCTGGAGCGCGAAAGCCTGGAGCGCCCTCGGCGTTCGCACTGAACGTAGCAGCCGATGCCACGGCATGGAACCGCCCAGCGCCGATGAATTCACGGTGCTACTATGTTCACAGTGTCACCGAGTTCACAGGGGCCATTTGCCAGCCTCAATCTTTCGAGTCTGAAGCCTGGCCGGGTCCAACACGACGTGCTTGACGCGTTGTCGTTTCCAGGTGTAGGTGATATGCACCAGGCCATCGCTGCTTTGGATCACTGCGGGATAAGAGAACTCACCCGGTTCGTTCTCCAGCACCACGGCAGCCTCCCAGTGCTTGCCGTCGCGGCTGACGGCCACGTTGAGCATCTCGCGGTTACGAGGCCTGGCATCACCGCCGCGGACGGTGTGGTTGTAGACCAGCAGTTGCCGCCCGTCGGTTAAGGTCACGGCATCGGTGCCGGAGTTGGGGTTGGGAAGCCCCGCGGAAGTCATCTCCGACCAGGTTTTTCCGCCGTCATCCGACCAGCTTTGCGCAACGACATTCTCCCGGGTGCGGCAAAGCACCTGCATGCGGCCATCGCCGTAGGTAAGGATGCTGGGCTGAATGGCGCTGAACGTGCGGCCATCGTTGATCGGGTCGCTCATCTGCCAGGTCTTGCCACCGTCGGTGGTACGCTCAAAATGCACCCGCCAACCATCGTGCTCGGTGCTGCTGGGGCAGAGGATGGTGCCATCGGCAAGTTCAAGCGGTTTGTTCTTTACCGGGCCGATCAGCGGTTGGCCGTTCACTTCCCCCAGTTTCTGCTGTTTGCTCCAGGTGCGGCCGCTGTCGTGGGAAACGCACCATTCGCCCCACCATTGCCGTGGGTTGGGGCCCACCTTGAAGAACAGCATTAGCGGTCCCTTGGTCGGCTGGAACAGCACCGGGTTCCAGCATGGATACCGCAACTCGGCCGATTGGACGCCGTCGGCCACCATTTCCGGGGCCGTCCACCGGCCGTGTTCGTGCCTGGAAACCCAAATCGACACGTCGGCATGTCCTTCCCGGGTTCCACCGAACCACGCTGCCACGAGCCCTTGCGGCGTTTGCACGATGGTCGAAGCGTGGCATTGAGGGAAGGGGGCCTCCGTATAGATAAACTCGCTCAGGACCACGCCTGCCTGCTGCGAGGCAGTCTGGTCTTGGGAGCCTGGCTCGCGCTGCTCACCCTGGGCCGTGGTAGTGACCGCGGCCCAGCAGGCCATCGCACCGATCAGGCCCAGCCCCACGTTCTTCGCCCAAACACCAATCGCGAGCGCACGCTTCACAACCATGGATGAACTACCTTCCGAAGCGAACCGGGTAATGAAAGGCGGCACGCTGCCAGGGGAGCGCCCCCATGTCCCCCCCAGGCCTCAGGCGACGGCGTCGCGCAGCCAGCGATTGATGCGCGACCGATTGGGGAACGATGCCGCAGCATGCCCCCCTTACCATGCCTTGTCGGCGGGCTGATTGCCAGAGGATTTGAACGGCCCGCGGCCAGTTTCTGCCGCTCCAGGCGGGTCCCTGCTACTTGGGCTCGAGGTTTCTCCCTAAGCGGCCCTGCGGTGAACGTGCTGTTCGGCATGGCCGCGGCGCACGGCTTCAAACGCCATGAACAACCCGGCGAACTGGGAATGCGGTCCGTGGCCGATGGCAGTGCAAGTGATGTCGTCGCACTGGTTTTGAAGCCAGGCGATGGTTTCTTCCTGCTCCAGCCAGCGTTCCCAAGGTGCGCATTCACTCAGTGCTTGCCGGCGGCGGTCCTTGTCGATCACCAATAACGAACCGCCCGGCCGCAGCACGCGACACAGTTCGTCGCAGGCCGTTTGCGGAACCAGGGCATGTTCCACGGCTTCCACACACAAGACGGCATCGAACTCGCCGTCGGCCGCCGGAAGATCGAGCAGGTGCCCGGTACGGCGCTGCACACCCTGGGGGAGGCCGCGGAGGTCGCTTTCTGAAAGGTCGATGCCGGTAAGCCGCAGATGCGGCAGCGCCGCTTGAAGCCGCCGCAGGTAGCGGCCGCGGCCGCATCCTACATCGGCCACGTGCGCCCCTGTGGGAAGTTGGTTCGCCCAGCGCAGCACGGCCAACCAGCGGCCATCAGCCGGGGCGATCTCGCCAGGGAAGTCGCTCTCGCCAGCCGCAAATGCCGCATGGACCTGGGCTTGCGAGGCCAGCAGAAACTGCATGACCGCGGGCACGAAGGGCTGCCCGGCGTGGTAGCAAGCGCCCGGGCCGTAACTGCCGGGCAGGCTGCCGTCGGGCATCTGGTGGCGGCGCAGCCAGGCCAGGGCGGCGTCGGCACGTTGCCGGGCTTCAGCATCGCCCAGCGCGTACCAGGCTCGGGCCAGTTGTGCCACCCCGGGTAAGGAAACCCAGGCATCCGTGGGCGTCGCCGGTACCGAGCCATCGGACCGTTGCAGTGCTTGAGGGAACCGCAGTGCCTCGGCGGCCAGGTGTTCTTCGCCCAAACCAACCAGGGCGAGGATGCCGGGAGTAACCAGGTGCAGGGGGGCCTGCCAACGTCTTAAGTCGCATCTTCGTTTGAAGTTAGCGACGATGCGCCGGCTTGCGGTCTTCCATGCCGGTTGGCCAAGACGTTCTGCCGCCGATAGCAGTGCTGCCGCCCACGGTAAGTGCAGAGACAAAGGCCCCAAGCGGTCGAGCGGAGCCGAAGTTGCCGGGAACACCAACTCGCCCTGGTTTCCCACGTGCTGGACCAGTACCTGGCAGAGGGAGGCCACCACCCGTTCAACGTTCGCCGGGTTTGGATGACCTTCCCCGGTGCCGCGCTGGGAATCGAGCCAGATGAGTAGGGCCGCCAGGGCATCGCCGGTGCGCAGCAACGATGGCAGTCCGGCGTCGTCGAGCAGCGGGCCCGATCGTTTGGCGCTATGGGGGCTAACCCTATGTGCTGTTGAGGTTTGCTGGTCGGGATCTTGTCTGCAAATGGACAAAGCCCATTCAGCCAGAAGTCCAGCGAGCTTCCGCTGCCCGAATCCGGTAGCAACTTCGAGGTGGGCCGCGGTGGGCGGTGATGGCGGATCGCTGGCAAAGGGAGCCGGTAGCCGGGTCTCCGTAAGCCACCATGCCATCGCCGTTTCCGCACTGGCTGCCGGCGTACCGCGCCACCGGAGAACTTGCCGCCGCAGACGCCGGGCAACCCCGCCCACGACCCGTTGGCTCCAACTGCGGTACGAAAACTCGGTATTTGCGGTACAATCCTCAGACAGTACATCGCGCGCTGGATGCGAGAGCGGCATGCTGGAGTCCCTTCCGGCAAGCATGGAGTGGGGCCGCAGCGATTGTTTGCGTTTTTGCCCTCGTTGCCAACGGCAGTTTCATGAGCAGTGTAGAAACGTACGACTATCTGCAGGTGGTCACCAGTACCGATCAACGCAATGTGGCCGAGCGAATTGCCAGGGCCCTGGTCGAGGACCGCTTGGCCGCGTGCGTGCAGATTTATGGGCCGGTGACCAGTATTTACCACTGGCGCGACGAGATCGAAACCGCCGAAGAATGGGTCCTCGTCGCCAAGAGCCACCGTGAACTGTTCGCCCGCGTGGAATCGACCATCCGCTCGCTCCACAATTACGAGGTGGCCGAGATTCTGGCCATGCCAATTGTGGCCGGGCATGCCGACTACCTGGAATGGATGCGGGGCGAATTGTTCCGCGTGGAACCGCAGATCGGCTAGGAGCGGCCGGAGGCAGGGCCGGTGCGCCACACGATGACCGCGCGGGGTTACACCGCTCAGGGTGACCTCTGCGCAGTGTGACCTCTGCGGAGTGCTCCAGCCGCGTTGTGTCCCCAGGGTGGCCCCCTTGGGCGGTTGCGGTGCTGCCGGCATAATGGGGACGTTTCGTCGCCAGGATGCGTGTACCCCCCCAGCGAACCTTAGCCGCGCGCAGCGCCCCTTCGAATGCCGTTTGCACTCGATTTTCAGCGGACCCCGGTCACGATCATCCTGATGTCGGTGATGGGGTTGCTGGAGTTGCTTTCCCAAATAGGCCCCTTCCAGGGCGACGTGGAGGCACGCAACCGGTTCTACCAGGTGCTGGGCCTCACCTACCAAATCTGGGGCTGGGAGCTGTGGCGACCCTTCACCACCACGCTGCTGCACGCCGACCTGATCCACGCCGTTTTCAATATCTACTTCCTGGTGATCTTCGGCGCCGCCATTGAAAACTGGGTCGGGTCGGGCAGGATGCTGGCCATCGTACTGCTGTTCGCCTACGGTTCGACGATGGCCGAATACACGATCAGTAACTACCACCACCCTAAGGCCGGAATGGTCGGCTTTTCCGGCGTTAATTACGGTTTCTTTGGGCTGCTGCTGGTCGGCAGGCGATACCGCACTGATTTCGCCTATATTTGCAATCCAACGACCGTCCAATTGCTGATCGGCTGGTTCTTCCTCTGCATCCTGCTGACCATGATGAAGGTCTGGAACGTGGCGAACACCGCCCACGGCGCCGGGTTCATCTTCGGCTATCTGTTGGGGCAAAGCATCTTCACCATTCGCCGGCGGGCCCTTTGGCGAGCGGCCACCGTGGTGGCTGCCGTGGCTATGTTGGGAACGCTGCTGTGGTGCCCCTGGCATGCCGGCTTCCAGTTGATGAAGCGGCACCCGGCCCCTTATCGGCCGCTGCTCCAGCGGGCCGTTGAGCCGGCCGGGTACGTTGCGGAGGCTACCCTCGCAGAACGGGCCGACCCGGGGAGCGCACCGCACAGCCAGCAGCGGGGCGGGCCTGATTGACACCTGCGCGGCGAATTTCCGCTCGCTTTCGTGCTGGTTTGTGATGGCCGACCGAAATGCGGCCACCTTGCGCCGGAAAATGCCGGACTTGCGCCGCCAATCCTTCGACGACCGGGCATTGGCGGCCCAACCATCAATCAGCAGGAATTGATAAGCAGGCCGCATCGCCGCGGGAACCTGGCCCCCCCACGGCCGCCGACCCATTTGACCCTCTGCGGCATCGTCTTTACACTCACACGCGACGATGATTTTGAAAAAATTGCGTCTGTGTGGACGCACTGGCGGCGATGCGCCGGCCGCGGCCATTCCTTCGATGGTAGCCGCTGCCCGGTAGGCGACCGGCGCCGCCCAAGAAACGATCGGCCGCTAGCAGCCTTGAGCGGGGTGGGTCCCACCTGCGGGGCTACGGCCGGCGACGCAACTGTTGAGGAAAAGACTGCATGGCGACGTCCAGCTCCACCACCGAAATCCAACAACTGGCCATCAACACCATTCGCACCCTGTCGATGGATGGCGTGCAAAAAGCCAATAGCGGCCATCCCGGCACGCCCATGGCCCTGGCTCCGGTGGCTTATGCGCTGTGGACGGAATTTCTCCGCTACGATCCGGCCCGCCCGCTGTGGCCCGGCCGCGACCGTTTTATCCTGTCCTGCGGCCATGCGTCGATGCTGCTGTATTCGCTGATCCACTTGGCGGATGTGCAGCGCGTGGACGAGCAGGGCAACATCACCGGCGAACCGGCCCTCACACTGGACGACCTGAAAAACTTCCGCCAGCTTGGCAGCCCCACCCCCGGCCATCCCGAGTACCATCACACCACCGGGGTGGAAACCACCACCGGCCCACTGGGCCAGGGCGTGGGCAACAGCGTCGGCATGGCGATGGCCGGCCGCTGGCTGGCCAGCCGCTACAACAAGACGGGCTTCGACCTGTTCGACTACAACGTGTATGCCCTGTGCAGCGATGGCGACCTCATGGAAGGAATTTCCACGGAAGCCGCTTCGCTGGCTGGGCACCTCAAGCTGGGCAACCTCTGTTGGATCTACGATGACAACCGCATCACCATCGAGGGCGAAACCTCGCTGGCCTTCAGCGAAGATGTGGCTGCCAAGTTCCTCGCCCTGGGGTGGCACGTGGTGAAGGTGGGCGACGCCAACGACCTGGAAGCCCTCGCCAAGGCCTACCAATCGTTTCTCGATACCAACGACCGGCCGACGTTGATCGTGGTCCGCAGCCATATCGGTTACGGTTCGCCCCACAAGCAGGACTCGCACGAGGCCCACGGCGCGCCGCTGGGGGCCGATGAAGTGGCGCTCACCAAGAAAGCCTACGGCTGGCCCGAGGATCGCCTGTTCTACGTGCCTGATGAAGTACGCGAAAACTTCGCCGCCACGCTCGGCAAGCGGGGCAGCGAAGCCAGCGCCGCCTGGCAGGAAACCTTTGAGCAGTACCAGAAGCAGTATCCGGAGCTGGCCGAGGAACTGCTGCTGATCCAAAACGCAAAGCTGCCCGACGGCTGGGATGCCGATATCCCCAGTTTCCCCGCCGATGCCAAGGGACTGGCCACGCGTTCGGCCTCGGGCAAGGTACTCAACGCCGTGGCCAAGCGCATTCCGTGGATGATCGGTGGTTCGGCCGACCTGGCGCCCTCGAACAATACCCACCTGGGCTTTGAAGGTGCCGGCAGTTTCCTCCCCGATAACCACGGCGGCCGCAACCTGCACTTCGGAATTCGCGAACACGTGATGGGTTCGGCCCTCAACGGCATGGCCTTAACAGGCTTGCGGCCCTACGGCGGCACCTTCCTGGTGTTCAGCGATTACATGCGGCCCGCCATCCGCCTGGCGGCGTTGATGCGCGTGCCGGCGCTATACATCTTCACCCACGATTCGATCGGGCTGGGCGAAGATGGCCCCACTCACCAGCCGGTGGAACACCTGGCGGCATTGCGGGCGATTCCCGAATTGCTGGTGGTTCGTCCCTGCGATGCCAACGAAACGGCCGCCGCATACCGTACCATTTTGTCGTTCCACGACCGGCCTGCCGCCTTGGTGCTGACACGCCAAAACCTGCCGACACTCGACCGCGACAAGTACGCCCCGGCCGATGGCCTGGCTCGGGGAGCCTACGTGCTGGCCGATAGCGACCATCCGCAAGTGATCCTGATGGCCACTGGCAGCGAGGTTTCGCTGTGCGTGCAAGCCTATGAGCAGTTGCAGACTGAAGGGATTGCCGCCCGCGTGGTGAGCATGCCGTGCTGGGAACTGTTCGAGGAGCAGGACGAAGCCTACCGCGAGAGCGTGCTGCCATCGAGCATCACGGCCCGTGTCGCCGTGGAAACCGCCGTGCGGCAAGGTTGGGACCGTTACTTGGGTACCGCCGGGCGGTTCATCGGCATGAGCAGCTTTGGTGCATCGGCGCCGGTCAAGGACGTGATGCGCCACTTTGGCTTCACGGTCGAGAACGTCGTCGCCCAGGCCAAAGAGCTGCTGTAACCCCCGCCGCAGGCAGGCCGGCACCTGCGCGGTGCCGGCAACCAGGTGCAACGGAGCTGCGACATCGCCTCTTTTCCGATTTCCTCCCTAAGGTGCAGCGGTCATGTTCGCCAAGGTCCGCGGGACGGAGTTGTATTTCGATGTCGAAGGCGCGGGGATGAAGGTGTGCGAGCACGGCCTGGAACCCAAGCCGGTGCTGCTGCTGTTGCACGGCGGTCCTGGCGGCGACCATGCCGGCTTTCGCGCCCCAATGGCCGCCCTGGCCGATACGGTGCAGTTGATCTACCTCGATCACCGGGGATCGGGCCGCAGTGCCGCGTGCGACCCGGCCCGCTACACGCTCGATGAAAATATCGACGACGTGGCAGCCTTCTGCGACTACCTGGGGCTGAGCCGGGTTGCCATCCTGGGGCAGTCCTACGGCGGCATGGTGGCGCAGGGCGTCGCCATTCGGTATCCCGAACTGGTTTCCAACCTCATCCTCACCGCCACGGCGCCCAGCTTTCGCACGCTGGAACAGGCCCAGGCCAAGGTGGCCGAGCGCGGCTCGCCCGACCAACAGCGGGTGTGCCAGTGGCTTTGGGAAGGCGGTTTTCAATCGCAGGACCAGCTTTACGAATACTACCGGCTGATGGGGCCGTGGTATTCCACCACGTTCAGCCCTGAGAAGTTTGAAGCCTCGTGGCGGCAAGGCATCCGCAACTACCAGCAGCTAAACCTGGGCTTTGCCGGCTTTCTGCGGACGTTTGACTTTACCGAGCAGTTGCCGTCGATCCGCTGCCCAACGCTGGTGCTTGCCGGCAGGCACGATTGGATTTGTCCCGTCGAGCAGTCCTATATCCTGGCCGAGCGAATCCCCAGGGCCCATCTCAAGGTGTTCGAACACTCGGCCCATTCGATCGCGGCCGATGAGAACGCAGCCTTCCTGGACGCCGTGCGGGGGTTCATGACCTACCCGGCTCCCGGGTGAGCGGCGAATCGCAAGTCAGGACGGCTGAGCAATCCGCGCAGAGTCGCGCGGCGCATTTGGCAGCCTGGCAGGCCGCTGGTTGCGGTGCCAGCGCGGGCCGGGGCTTCCGCCGTGCCTGTTTGCGGCTTGCGGCGTACAATACAGGTCGATGGTCGCGGGCGGTCTGCCGGGTGATGTGATTTGTCTTGTCTGGACCGTTTCGCCACTGCCACTGCGGCCGCCACTGCCACTGCGGCCGCGAGCTTGACGGTTGCTCTCCCAACTGCCGTAGTCGCCTTCGGCAGCAAGCTGCAAGGATCAACATCGCATGACGACGGGACCTCGACGCCTGGGCGGCATCATCCATACGTACCAGAAGTACGATCCGCAGAAGTTTCCCAGCCCGACCCAGCCCCCGCCCGATCTGGTGTCGCCAGCGTTTGAGCACATGCTGATCTACGGCAATATGCGCGAGTTGACCGAGGAAGAGTTGGCCCGGGCGGTGAAGCTCGATCCCAGCCAGTTTGCCGCGCTGGGGCCGAGCCTTGAGGCCTTGATCGAACTGTTGAAAGAGCGGAAGCGCAAGATTCTCGCCACGTACGAAACCCGCCGCGTGGTGGAAGAAGCCCGCCGCCGCTACCGCGAGTTGGGCGAACGGTTACGGCCCACCAAGCGCACGCGGATGCTGTACCGACAGGGCTTCGAAGAGGAGCAGATCTACGATCTGGAGCGGCTATGGTACCGCGTGGAGTACGAAGACCCGCGCTTCGCCTCGCAACTCATGCAGTTGATCGACCGCTTGGGCGACAAGTACCAGATTGACGAGCTGGCCAGCAAGTACGAGTTCACCGGCCATACCCCGATGACCGTGCCCGAGGCCCTGGAGATCAAAGAAGAACTCGAGAAGATCGACCGCCTGCTGGAGCAACTGGAGCAGGCCTCCAAGACGGCCCAGGTAGGCATCATCGACATGCAGGAGTTGGCCGAGTTTGCCAACCCGGGCGAGATCGAAAAACTCAACGAGCTGCAAAAGCAGGTGGAAGAATACCTGCGCGAACTGGCCAAGAACCAAGGGCTGGACGTGAGCCGCCGCGGCTACCAGCTTACGCCGCAAGCCTACCGGCTGTTTCAAGGGCGGCTCCTGGAGCGGATCTATTCCGATCTGCAGCCCTCGCGCACGGGCCGCCACTCGGGGCCGATCGTCGGCGAAGGCGCGGTCGAAATGCAGCAGACCAAGCCGTACGAGTTTGGCGACTCGGTCGCCAACATGGACATTCCGTCGTCGATGGTCAACGCCATGCTGCGCACCGGCGGAGCCTCGCTGCCGGTGCGTCTGAAGCCGGAAGATATTGAAATCCACCGCACCCGCAACTCGCCCAAGTGCGCCACCGTGGTGCTGATGGACATGAGCGGTTCGATGCGCTATGAGGGCCTGTACGTGAACGTTAAGCGGATGGGCTTGGCGCTCGATGGCCTGATCCGCCGCGAATACCCAGGCGACTTTCTTCAGTTCCTGGAACTGTACACGTTTGCCAAACCGCGGCGGTCCAGCGAACTGGTCTCCCTGATGCCGAAAATCCCCACGATCCACGATCCGATCGTCCACCTGCGGGCCGATATGAGCCGGCACGACATCAGCGAGATGATGATCCCGCAGCATTTCACCAACATTCAGCATGGGCTGCGGATGGCCCGGCAGTTTCTGTCGGTGCAGGACACCCCCAATCGCCAGGTGATCTTGATTACCGACGGCTTGCCGACCGCGCACTTCGAGGGCGAATACCTGCACTTGATCTATCCGGCCGACTCATCCACCGAACAGGCGACCTTGCGCGAAGGGCAACTCTGCCAGCGGGAAGGCATCACGATCAACATCTTCCTGCTGCCCAGTTGGGCGCAGTCCAGGGACGATATCCACTTTGCCTATCGCCTGGCCGAAAGCACCAAGGGCCGGGTGTTCTTCACCGCCGGCAACGACCTCGACCGCTACGTGGTGTGGGATTACATCCACCGCAAGCGCGAGATTCTGTCGGCCTGACCGTGAACCGAGCGCGACTCCACGCGTGCCACCATTCTCACGCGTGCCATGGCTCCCCCGAGCCGTGCGCGGCAGTGGATAACCGTCGTACCTCAACTGGTGGTTGATGGCGCCGATGCCGTTTCGCGGCCGGTGGAACCGGCCCTACGAAATGGTCATGAGTGGCGCTGCAGCGCGGCGCCCAGGGCCACCTCGTTGCCGTTGCCGGCGTCCTCGGCTCCCAACAGCTTGAGATTGAGAGCGCCGCCGCTGAACAGCATTTCTTCCAGGGCCAGTTCCATATCGGAAACGCGCAAGTTTCCATCACCGTTGCGCTCCAGGTGGAACTGCACCGAACGGCGCATCAACTCTTTGATGAAGGCGGCACTCACGCTCCCGGTTCGCTGCACCACCTGCTCGACGATGTCTTCGGTGATGGCGATACCCCGGGCGTACAACCGCATGAGCTTGGCCCGGCCTTCCTCGTCGGGCAGCGGGAATTCGATCGCCTGGTCCACGCGTCCGGGCCGCGAAGCCAAGGCGCGTTCCAATGCCTCGGGCCGGTTGGTGGTGAGAATGAACAGGATATCGGCTCCCTCGCGCAGGCCATCCATCTCGTTGAGCAGTTGATTGAGAATCACTTCCTCGCAGGCATGCATCTGGCTGCGGTCGCGGCCGATTAGATCGACGTCCTCCAGCACCACGATGCTCGGTTGCAGCAGCCGCGCCAGGATCATGTATTCAGCCAGCAGGCCGACCTGCTCGGCCGTGACCAACAGCGTGGTGTGGTCCTTCAGGGACCGCGTGAGGTAGTGGATGGTGTGTGTCTTGCCGGTGCCCGGCGGCCCGTAGAATAACAGGCCTTTTTTCGTCGCCTGACCGTATTGGGCCAGCTTTTCACGCTGCTTGACGAAGCCGATCACGTTGCGGTCGAGCAGCTCGAGCGTTTTCTGCGGCAGGATCACCTGGTCGCGCTCCACACTGCGGAGTTGATGCACCTTGATGCAAATGGATTGGCCGGTATAGTCCTCGAGCGATTCCAGGGAGAGAATCTTGCCGCGGTACGAGGGCGACCTGCGCACCGTGGTTTCCACGTGATCGTAGAGGGCCCTGGTTGCCGCGGCGCCTGCGGGGCCGTCGGGGGCCGCAACCTGCAGGACCATGCCTGGAGACTTGGAGCAAATCGACGTGGGCGCATACAGCACGGCCAGCCTGACGCCATCCTTCTCCAGCAGCCAAAACCCGTTCTTGAGGCAACGGAGAGGTTGGTCTTCGCCAAGGTCCACCTCGTCGTAATCGGGGCGGGTGATCGACAACGACTGGCCCGAGCCCGTGGAAATGCAGTTGGTCAGAGCCGGTCCGTCGTATTCCGACACGCTGGCGCCACTGAAATGGGCCACTTGAACGTCGCTAGCCAGCAGGTCGTCCAAGGCCCGCTGCACGTCGGCCTTGACACGGGTGGGAAACGTGCGCTGGGTAACGACCAGGTTCTTCAGCGCCCGCCTTCCAAAATGCCGCTTGAGCAGCGTGTGCGCCGGCCGAAAGGTTGAGGTGAGTTTGAGCGTCACCACGGCGCCTACCGCCATGAATATCAGCACAAAGAACAGTCCTTCGAAGAATGCGGCCATGATCGGCTCCTCGCAAATGAAGATGTGGCTGCCCGCTTTAACAAAGGGTGCGGCGGATCGACGAAGCTTCGCCGCCGAGAAATGATCGGATATTCTAACAGGTGCATCGCGATATCATGCGAGGTTTACGCCCGATGAAGGCGCGCCTGGCCGTACGCGCTGCGAGGATCACCCTTGGAGAACGAGCATCTTGGAGCCCCGGGAAGCGCCGCCGAATCCTGACCAGCCGCTGCACGAGTTGGAAGCGGCCTTGGCCGTTGCCTGGCCGCCGCAGCGCTGGCGCGAGGTGACGGTGCTGGTGGCCGTCTCGGGCGGAGCCGATAGCGTGGCGCTGCTGCGGGCATCGGTTCATCTGGCCGCGCGGCACCCGGGGCCTGGCCGCGTGGTGGCCGCGCATTTCAATCACCGCCTGCGCGAAACGGCCGCCGCCGATGAACAGTTTGTCCGCGAATTATGTGGCCGGCTGAACGTGCCGCTGGAAGTCGGCGCGGCTGCCCGCGAAGGCGAAGTGGCTGCGGAAGCCGCCGCCCGGGCCGCGCGGTACGAATTTCTGCGGACGACCGCCGAGCGGATCGGTGCCCGGTATGTGGCGGTGGCCCATACGGCCGACGACCAGGCCGAAACCATTTTGCACCGCATCATCCGCGGGACGGGGCTGGCAGGCCTGGCCGGAATCCCTTTCGCGCGATCGCTCGGTCCGGCCGTCACGTTGATTCGCCCGCTGCTGAAAGTGTCCGGTGCGATGGTTCGGGAGTATCTGCAATCGTTGGGGCAGGACTACCGGACCGATGAATCCAACCTTTCACCGCGTTACCTGCGCAACCGCATCCGTCACGAATTGCTGCCGCTGTTGGCAAGGGATTACAACCCGGCCGTGCGGCAAGCGCTGCTTCGGTTGGGCGAGTTGGCGGGCGAAGCGCAAGCGTTGATCCACGCGCTGGCGGGCGAGGCAGCCCAGCGGCGGTTACTGCCCGGCGGGCAAGGCCAGATTGTGCTCGATTGTGACGGTTTGAGCCGCGAGAGGGCCCACCTGGTGAGTGAGATGCTGCTGCACGTCTGGAAACAAGCTTCGCTTCCTCTGCAGCGCATGGAGAAGCGGCACTGGGATCGGCTCACAGCGGCGGCGATGGCCGAACCGCCCGCGGAACAGCGGTTTCAACTGCCCGGGCCGGTGGAGGTGCAGCGGCGCGGCTCCGTGCTGACGCTGCGGCGCCTCTCACTCAAGCGAGGGAGCGGCAGTTGAGCATTCGTCAAAATTTGTCCGGTGCGGAGGAAAAAGGCCGGGGTAACGGGGGAATCTCAATCTTGCGGGCGACTTTCATTCCGGCTAATAATTAAAGAGGTAAGTCTGGTGGACGGTTGTCAGACTGATTTGCATTCGGTTGGGAGTTCCTAGCTTGCTCACTGAACAAGAAGTGTCGCGCTCGTGGAGTCGGATGCTGCACCAGGGTGGAGATTTGACGGAGGAGACATTCCAGAAGGCTGAAGCCCTGCTGGATCAGCTCCGTCCGGAAAGCCCCCTTCGCCATCGGCTATCGACGGAATTGGAAGAACTGCGTCGGCTCCACGCGGTCTGATCGGCGCTGCGGCTGGTCAACGCGCCGCGATCAGTGTTACCCCGTTTGGGCCGGCACGGCGCTGCCGCGTCCAGCGGGGTTTTACTGCGCCCCTGCGCTATTAGTTTAACTTATAGTAAGCGGCGGTCTTCGCCCTTGGCTGGTGTCTGCGCCGCCTCGCTTCTTTCCCGCCTGCAGTCCCCAGGTCGGTTGTGGGGGTACTCCATGCCTGGCAGGCGCGCGGCAGTAAGTTGGTGCCTTTGGGCACTCGCAAGAGCAAACTGCCGGTAGCCATCGTTAGCGGCCGGGTACGAGGCGCAGGTTCTTGCCATCCCGGTTTGCGCAGGCCGATGCACCTGCGGCACAGCGTACCTACCCTTGGTCGTTCGCCATCCACGGTACGCTTCCACACGCTGATTCCTATGGCGCTGGTTCTTGTAGCGCTGGTTCTTGTAGCGCTGGTTCTTATGGCGCTACCGCTGCTATCCGCTTGGTCGCTTTCGGCTGGGGCCAATGGATGGGCATCGCTGTCACGGCCTTTTTGGGTTAGCGCGTGAGCGTTGGCGGCGGCGTACCGACCGGAACGCCCACCCTGCCGGCGCTGTCGCAGCATTTTTTCGAAAAGCGTGTGAGAGGGAAGGAAGTCTCGCGGCCTTGCGCGGCTGGGGGGCGCAGACCGGCGGCACTCCCTCGACGGCAAGTGCCGGTCCAGTAGAATGACAATCAGGTTGCGGCCGTAACGCCGGTCACACCTTAAATTCCCACCTGCGACCTCGCACACCTTGAACCATCCATGCGCATGGACGACGTCCTTATCGTCGGCGGCGGCGTGATCGGCCTTTCTCTCGCATACGACCTGGCCGGGCGTGGCATGCAGGTACGCGTCCTGGATCGAGCGGCCGCCGGCCGCGAGGCGTCTTGGGCCGGGGCCGGTATTCTGCCACCGGCCGGGCCGTACAGCACCCACCCGCTCGAACAACTCACGTTGCTGAGCAATCGCCTGCATCGCGCGTGGGCCGAGCAGTTGCGCGAGGAAACCGGAATCGACAACGGCTACCGGCCATGCGGTGCGCTGTACCTTGCCCGAAGCCGGGAGCAAGCGGCCGTGTTGGCACAATCCGCAGCGGCTTGGGAGGCCGAGGGGATCCAAACCCAGCGCCTTTCGCCGTCGCAGGCCCAGGAGCTGGAACCTGCGCTGAAGCATTGCCAGCCCGCCATCGAGGCCGCTGTCCTGCTGCCCGAGGAGTCTCAAATCCGCAACCCTTGGCACATGCGGGCACTGGTTGCGGCCTGCGTTGGCCGCGGGGTCGTGATCGAGCAGGGAGTGGCGGCCGAACAACTGGTGATCCGCAGCGGGCAACTGGTCCGGGTGCAAACCATTGCCGGGACGAGACAGGCGGGGCGGTACGTGATCGCTTCCGGTTCGTGGACTGCGGCCCTGGCAACGCAATTGGGCGTGCGACTGGATATCCGCCCGATCCGTGGGCAGATCGTCCTGCTCACGTTGCCGCGGCGCCCGCTGGAGCGCATCGTCAACGAAGGCCCTCGCTACCTGGTGCCGCGTGCCGAAGGCCGGGTGCTGGTCGGAGCCACCGAAGAAGATGTGGGCTTCGACAAACGCAACACGGTCGATGGCGTAGGTGGCCTGCTGAACCTGGCGGCAAGCCTCGCTCCCACCCTGGCCAATGCCACCGTGGAACGTACCTGGTCGGGCCTGCGGCCCCGCACCGCCGATGGGCTGCCTTACCTGGGGCTGGTGCCGGGTCTGGAAAACGCCTATGTTGCTGCCGGCCACTTTCGCAGCGGGCTGACGCTTTCGACCGGTACGGCCCGAGCGCTCACGCAGCACCTGTGCGGCGAGCCGTGCGACGTGGCCTTGGAACCGTTCCGGCTCGATCGCCACGGTATTGCGACGGCAGCCGCGCCCTGAGCCGCCGCTGCTGGCGCGCAGAACCGGCGATGTACGCAATAGACCGCGGAATAAACCGTGTCGAGCGCGGCCACTGTGATGGATGGTCGCGCCGCCAATGTCCGTTCGTTGAACAAGCGGCGACGGGGCTTCCGTTTTCCAGCGCAATGGGCCGTATCTCAGAGGGCCAGCCCGAAAGTGAGCGGACATTCGCGGCGCAGGTGTCAATGAGCGATGTGGAAACGGCGCATCGGCGTCCCTTTCGCAACTCAAGGAAAAGGATCATAGCTTGATGCCGCTGCTGGGCGCCCACATGAGCATTGCGGGCGGGTTCGATCGGGCCGTGGTCCGCGCCGCCGAGGCCGGTTGTCAGACCGTGCAAATCTTCACGACCGCTCCGCAGAAGTGGCCGGTGCCGCTGCCAACCAGCAGCAGCCGACCCAAGCGAAAGGTGGTCCTGAATCCCGTATCGGAAGCCGAGGCCCAGCGGTTCCGCGCGGCGCTGGTTGAATACAACATCAGCCATCCGATCGTCCACGACAGTTATCTCATCAACTTGGCTGCTCCGGACGATTTGGTTTGGCGGCGGAGTATCGAGGCCCTGGTGCTGGAGATGCACAAGGCCGAAGCGCTGGGGATTTCGTTCGTGGTGGCCCATCCCGGCGCCTACACCACCAGCAGCGAAGAACTGGGCCTGGCCCGCATCGCCGCCGCGCTGGATGAAATCCACCAGCGGACTAGCGGGTATACCCAATGCCTGCTGGAAACGACGGCAGGGCAGGGGAGCAACCTGGGCTGGCGGTTCGAACAACTGGCCGCCATCATCGAACAGGTCGCCGAGCCCGACCGGCTAGGCGTGTGCTTCGATACGTGCCACGTGTTTGCCGCCGGCTACGGGCTGAAATCCCGGAAAGAATACCTGGCCACCATGCGCGAGTTCGATCGTGTGATCGGGCTTTCGCGGCTCAAGGCGTTTCACCTGAACGATAGCGTGCGGGAACAAGGCTCGCGCGTGGACCGGCATGCGCACATCGGCGAGGGCTGCCTGGGGTTGGAACCGTTCCGGCATTTGCTCAACGACCGCCGATTCCGCAAGGTGCCCATGTATCTGGAAACGCCCAAGGGTACGCGCGACGGCGAAGACCTCGACGTCATCAACCTGCGCACGCTGCGAAGCCTGGTGGGCAAGTAAGCCGAGGGCCATCCCAAGGAGGCCTGTCGTTGATCGATCCCAGCCCTCCGGCCGTGTCCAAGGTGGACAAGTAAGCCGTGCGCCTTCCAAAGCAGGCAGCAAGCCGCGCCGTGCGATGTGCGGCTTGCACCGCCGAGTTAGCGGCGCTTCCGCCGGGCTGTCAGGTGCAGGCTTAGCAGCAGCAGTGCGACCGCGCCGCCGGCCGCAGCCGCGATGGTGTTGGCCCGCGGGGCCAGGTCGGTGGCGATCCGCGGTACGAACAGCATTGTCAGAAGGAAGGTGAGCAGCGAGAGATTGAGCGCGGCGACCAGGCCCAGGCCGCCCTGGAAGAACCGCCCGGCGCGGTGACCAAGTTGCGTGAACGCAACGGCGATGACCACGGCGCCGCCCACGATCAGGCCCTGGTAGATATCGGCCTCGACTTTGATGACCTTGGATACGGCGTCGATGACGGTCCGCAGGAACAGTACGCCCAGCACGGTTCCGGCCGCAGTACCGATGCCGCCTTGCAGGCTGCAACCGCCGACGACCGCGGCGGCAATGGCGTTCAGTTCGTATCCCAGGCCCATCGTTTGCGGCACGGCGGCGCCCTGGTCGCTCATATACAGCACGCCGGCCAGCGACGCCAACATGGCGCTGATGCAATACGCCAACCACTTGAGGCGGTCGGTCCGCAGGCCGCACAGCCGCGCGGCCTCTTCATTGCCGCCCAGGGCGTAGAGGTGACGCCCCACCACGGTCCGGCTGAGCATCAGCCAGATGCCCAGCGCCAGCAGCGCGAACAGCAGCACGGGAATCCAGACGTTGGTGGTGATGTAGCGAAACGTACCGTTGAAGATGTGAATCTGCGCACCGCCGCCCACGTGCTGGCAGATGGCCCTGGCCAGGCTCCGCAGTCCAACCAGCGTGGCCAGAGTGGCCACGAACGGCGGCAGGCGAACCACGGTGATCAGCCAGGCATGCAGGCTTCCTACGAGAAAGCCCGACGCCAGCGCTGCGGCCACGGCTGCCGTGGCGACGCCGTAGCCCATGAATTCCCCGCTGGCTACGCTTTCCGGGGCCAGGACCTTAATCACCGAGGCGCAGATCGTAGCGCTGAAGGCGATCATCGAACCGGAAGAAAGGTCGATGCCGCCGGCGATGATGACCACCGCGGCACCCAGGGCAAAGATGCCCAGCATGGCCGCCTGGCGGCTGATGTCTTTGATGCTGTCCTGGGGATTCTGGAAGTAATTGTGCTGCGGGTCGACAGCACCGGCCACCAAAACCACGGCGACCAGCACCAACAGCAACGCCCACTCATGGGGACTTAACAGCTTCAGCCAGAACGAGCGCAACATCGAAAGCCAGCAGTTCTTGCGACAATGGATCCAGGCAAACAGTCGGCAGGGAACACCGCGGGGGCCAGGCCCGAACCTGTATTGACGCGGGCATCGACCGCATCAGGTACTGGTCAGCCCGTACTTGTCGAGCCATTCTTGGAACTCGTCCAGCGTGTAGAACTGGGTGTTCTCCTGGAACATTTCCGGCTTCAAGGGGCTGTCGGCGCTGGGCACCACGATCTTCAGGCCTGTCTCGTGGATGTCGCCGCCTTCCTCGTCCAGGTTTGGGAACAACTCGGCAATGCCCTGTTCATCGTTGAGGACCAGGGCCTTCATCATCTGCACCGCCTTGTAGCCCATCTGGTAAGGGTCCTGCACGATCATCACATCGACGTAGCCATCGTGCATGTGCTTGATGGTGTCGGCCTGGGCATCGAACACCACAATCTTGGGGCGCTCGCGCTGGGGGTCCTCTTTCACCACGTCCACGATGGCCGGAGCGTTGTACGCATAGATGCCCACCAGGGCTTTGAGGTTGGCGTGGTTCCGCAGTGCCGAACGCACGTTCTCGCGAGCCACCGTCAGGTCGGTCTGGTCGCCCATGTTGTCGACCCGATTGAACTTGGAACCGGCCCCCGCTTCGATACCGCCCACCCGGTCGATCGCGTTTTGCGCGCCGGTGATGCCCACGAAGGTAACGTACTGGCCGCCCTCGGGCAGCAGGTGCTGCATGGCGACGCCCAACTCTTTGCCGGCGACAAAGTTATCGGTGCCGATGAACGCCCGCCGCGCGTCGCGAAACCTCTCGCGGTTCACGTCGGAATCGACGGTTATGACCGGGATGCCCTTGGCCTGGAGGGCCTTGAGCTCATCGACGATCGCCGCGTTGTTGGCATCGTTGACGGAGATAGCCACCGCTGCCACGTCGCTCTGGCTGGCGAACTGGCGCAGTTTTTCGAGTTGGCCGGCGTCGGTGCCATCGTTGGTGACCATCACGGCGGTCAGGCCGACCTCGGATAGCTTCAAGTCGCGATTGGCTTCTTCAATGCCGACCCGGGCTGCCGCCCAGAACGGCGAATCGCCATTGGTGACAAAGATCACGCGCTTCACCTGGTTGCCCTGGCCGCAGCCCACGACCGCAGCCAGCAACCACACCCAACTACAGAGCCAAAGGTGCTTCATGTTCAATCCCTGCCTGGCTCCTCTGGTGCCAAGTCCTACAACCTGGGCCAGATGGACGGAAAACCCACGGAAGGAAACCTAATAGCGGCCCGCACTTGCGCCGCATGGGCCGAGAACGCCCGCCACTTTGGCCCGGCAGTACTGCCGGATCGAGCGCTGGCGGCCGGCAACCGCTGCCCGGCGGTGTAATCCCAGCAATCCGCATATCTTACGGCAACAGGGGGCCGGCCGGTACTGTTGGCCAGAAAATTGGTGCCACACCCCCACAAATCGTGGCCATCGAGCGTAAGAACAACAACCGGTCGCGTGGGGAGGCTTTGGGCCCCCCTAGCCCGGCCGTTGCTTGTTTTTTCCACTTCGTATTTCACCGCACTACGATGGATTGGCCCATGCCTCTGCCTGACGGTCGCCGCCGCTGGTTCAATGGGATTGGCTCCGTGAACCGGCATTTTGATTGGGATTCCCCCCGGGGTTGCAACTATGAAGAGCCTCCGGCATTGCGGACGTTGCCAGCGGGCGACGCCGCACCGGACCGCTTGGCGGGTGCGCCGCCGCGAGATTACAAGCTAATGCCCGTGGCAGGCACGTTTGCCGTGGACATTGCGGCGGATTGTCCGGCCCAGCTTCTTGCGGCTTTGCAACCGGGCGACGTGTTGGAGTTGGTACCCGATTCCGGCCCGCTGGAGCCCGCCGCGGTGCGGATCGAGTTTGGCATCTTCCAGGTGGGCACGGTTCTGCCGCCGCAGTGCCAATTGTTCTGGCGATTGCTGACCAAGGGGTTCGACGTGGTGGGCCGCGTGGTGTGCATCCAGGCACAACCCCAGTCCGCGCCCAAGCTCTGGGTAGCAGCCTACCTGGTCATGTGATGGGCGGTGGGCCCGCTGCTGGCTGCCAGGTGCGGGTTAATCGCGTAGCAGGCGAATCGCCGTGAAAACGTAGCCTGCGCCCGAATAGATGGTGGCGATCACCGCCGACCAGATCGCGCCCAGCAGCAGCCAGTGGAGCCACGGGGCGGCGGTCGCCGTTTCGGCGCCTGCTGCCGTCCCAGCGCTGGCCGGGAGTGTGGACAGGTAGTACAGCGACGCCCCGGCGGCCACGCATTGCAGCACCATTTTGACTTTGCCGGCCATGCTGGCCGAGAAGTCGGAACCGCGTTGTTCCAAAAAGCTCCGCAGGGCAGTCACCAGCAGTTCGCGGCCTACCACCACCACGGCCATCCAGGCGGGCAAGTAGCCGTAGTAGCGGGGGTCAAAGCCGTTGAACGTGGGTATGGCCGCCAACAGGATGAAGGTGCCGCAGATGATGACCTTGTCGGCAAAGGGGTCGAGAATTCGCCCCAGCGTGGTCACCAGGTTGTAGCGGCGGGCGAAGTAGCCGTCGAGCCAGTCGGTCGAGGCGGCCACGATGAACAGCACCATGCTGACCAGGTACCACTGCAGCGACAGGAAGACGAACATCACCGTCGTGAGGAGCAGTCGCATCCAGGTCAACTGGTTGGGCAGATTGAAGACGACGCTGCGAATCTCCGCGCTGGCGGCCGTCGCCTGTTTGGTGGCGCTGTTCTTGGCGCTGGTGGACATGGGTTCGCTTCCCCCGCTCAGGTTCGCCTTGACGTTCTGTCATCCGTGCTTGAAGGGCGGTAGCCCTCCCAGCGTCCGCCTTGGGAAATCCTCGGCCTGCCCGCCAGTGCCTGCTGGTTCCGGCCGCGAGTTGCCGCAGCAGCACATGATGTGCATTCCCCTAAGCCTTTGATTGGTTTCTGCGCGGCGCATGCCCGCTTGGGTTGATGGCTGATCGGCCGAAAGCCCGCTGATGCTGCGTGGAACGCAGTCCTCTGGCAGCCGAAAGCGCTTTCGGTTTCCGGACTCTTACGACACAACGTTCAATGCTTTAATGGGTTGTGGCAATTCGGGTTTCTCGCGCCCGCGGTCAATCCAGCGGTGCGGCGATGAGATCGTATCCCTGCGAGGCCACGATCTCTGCCCGCACCATCTGCCCGGCACGTAGCCCCGGGCCGGTCACGTAGACGACGCCGTCGATATCGGGGGCGTCGGCAAAGGTGCGGCCCATCCAGACATCCTGTTGATCGGGCACGGGCGCGTCGAGCAGGACCTCGCGCTGGCGGCCCACTTCTGCCTGCTGCCGGCGAAACGCCAGTGGTTGTTGTGCGGCCATCAACCGCTCGCGGCGCTGTTCCTTCACTTCCTCCGGCACGTGATCGCCGAGGCGGGTGGCAGGTGTGTCAGGCTCATACGAGTAGGTGAACACGCCCATCCGTTCAAATTCCGCCTGCTCCACAAACTCGACCAGCTCGGCGAACTGCTCCTCGGTCTCGCCCGGAAAACCCGTGATAAACGTGGTCCGCAGCACCAACTCGGGAATGGCGTTGCGCATCTGGGCGATGAGCGCTTCGGTCTGTTCGCGCGTGACCCGGCGCTGCATCCGCTTGAGCATCGTGTTGTTGATGTGCTGAAGCGGCATATCCAAGTATGGGATGATGCGGCGGCTATCGGCAATCGTCGCCAGGAGTTCGTCGGTGATGTACATGGGATACAGGTACAGCAGCCGGATCCAATCGATGCCGTCCACGGTATCCAATTGGCGCAGCAGTTCGGTCAGCCGCGGTTCGCCGTACAGGTCCAGCCCATAGTAAGTGGTGTCCTGCGCCACGACGATCAGTTCGCGCACGCCGTCGGCGGCGAGCTCCCGAGCTTCCGCCACGACTTCTTCGATGGGCTTGCTGGCGTGCTTGCCCCGCATCTTAGGGATAGCGCAAAAGGTGCAGAGGCGGTCGCAGCCTTCGCTGATCTTGAGGTAGGCAAAATGTCGCGGTGTGATCCGCAGCCGCTGGCGGTCGGAAAGGGCCTGTACCGGGGCCGGCCGGAACACGGTCCGCTGCTCGTCCAGCCCGGCGATCAAGCGGTCGGCCACCTTGGCGACTTGTTCGCGGCCGAACACGCCCAGCAGGTGATCGACCTCGGGGCAGGCTTCCAGCAGGCGCTCTTTCTCGCGCTCGGCGAGGCAGCCGGCAACGATGACGCCCCGGGTTTCGCCGCGGCGTTTGAGATCGAGCATTTCGCGGATGACCGCGTACGATTCGTCTCGGGCCGGCTCGATAAAGCCGCAGGTGTTGACGATGACAAAGTCGGCTCCGGCCGGTTCGCGCACCAGGCGGTAGCCGTCCACTTGGAGCAGGCCCAGCATGCGTTCGCTATCGACCAGGTTCTTGGCGCACCCCAGGCTGATAAAGGCGTAGGTGCCCTTGGAGGCCGACGAGGCGTTGGGGGAGGCGGGTGCCGCGTCGGAGTGCGGCTTCTCGATGATCGGCAGATTCATGCGGGGTGTTGGCGAAGGTGCTGGGGGGACTCGGAAGGCCAAGTGGGGTGTGCGGCGGCCGCCGGGTTTTCACGCTTGCCGGAGCGCGGCACGTTGCCAGCGGTCGCTGGCAAAATGCCCTGGTTCCCCCGGCCGCCGCAGATACGATCGGGCCGCAATGATCCATCGTATCCGAAAGGCGGCTGGCGGAGTAGGGCGAGATCGGACCGGGGGCAAGGCAGGGGGGGCCAGGCCGCCCCCGGCCCCGGTACGGCGCGTTTCTGGAGGCGCCGATGCGCCGCCCGGCATCCGGCTGCTGCGTACTTGAACATCCCGGGGCGCGGCGTGAGAATTAACCCGCCGCAAAAGAGGCAACATGAGGATGAGGCGGGATCGCTGAGGCTCCAATTCCGTGCCACACACGGCCATGGATTGAAGTCAACCGCAGCGCTGTTACACCCCTGACGGTCGGCCAGACGCCGGGTGTCTGGGCTGCGGGTTTGCGATGAATCAATCCGTAGTAGCTCAAGCCACCGCCAGGTATCACTGATGAGCAACTCTGCGAGATCCCAACTCCAAGGGATGGAATTCCTGCGGGGGGGCGGGGAGATGGGAGCGCGGATCCGCGCTTTCGACTGGTCGGCCACTTCGCTCGGTCCCCCTGGCAGTTGGCCCGGCAGCCTCAAGACGGCCGTCCGCATCATGCTTACCAGTCGCCAGCCGATGTTCGTCTGGTGGGGGCCGGAGCTGATCAACCTGTACAACGATGCCTACCGCGCGGTGCTCTGCGGCAAGCATCCCGAGGCCTTAGGGCGGCCCGCCGCCGAAGTCTGGCACGAAATCTGGGACCAGGTCGCCCCCCGGGCCCAGTCGGCGCTGCACCAGGACGAAGGCACCTTCGACGAGTCGTTGTTGCTCATCATGGAGCGCAACGGCTACCCGGAAGAAACGTACTACACCTTCTCATATAGTCCGATCCCCCGCGACGACGGCAGCACCGGCGGCATCATCTGCGCCAATGCCGATGATACCCACTTGATGATCAACGAGCGGCAGTTGAAGCTGCTCCGAGAGTTGGCGGTCCAGACGGCCGATGCCCGAACCGTGCGCCAAGCGTGCGCGCTGTGCAGTGAGTGCCTGGAAACCAACCCTTACGACTTGCCCTGCGCGCTGATTTACCTGTCCGATCCCGAGCAGCAGGCGCTGATCCTCGCAGGCAGGGCGGGCCTGGCGGTTGGCCTGGCTGCTGTCCCGCAAACGATTGCTCTGGCCGATCCGGCCGCCCAGCCATTCCGCGAGGTGCTCAGGTCGCAGCAGTTGGCGCCGGTACCGGGTTGGAGCAAGCTCCTGGCGGCGACCGCCGGCGGCGTTTGGAACCGGCCGCCGCACCAGGTGGTGGCCGTGCCCATCGCGCCCAGCGGTCAAACCGGCCGGGTGGGCATCCTGCTGGCCGGGCTCAATCCCTTCCGGAGGTTGGACGACGACTACTGCCGGTTCCTCGCCCTGGTGTCGTCGCAGATTTCCGGTTCTATCGCCAATGCCCAGGCGTACGAGCAGGAACGCGCCCGGGCCGAGAAACTGGCCGAACTCGATCGTGCCAAGACAGCGTTTTTCTCCAACGTGAGCCACGAATTCCGGACGCCGCTGACCCTGATGCTGGGGCCGCTCGATGATCTGCTCCAGGACGATCACCGGCAGCTGGACGAGGATGTTCGCCAACGGATCAGCATCGCCGCCCGCAATGGCCGCCGCCTGCTCCGCCTGGTGAACACGTTGCTCGATTTTTCGCGGATCGAAGCGGGCCGCGTGCAGGCGCGCTTCGAACGTACCAACCTGCCGCAGTTCACCATCGAACTGGCCAGCATGTTTCGTTCAGCGATCGAAGCCGCCGGTCTGCGCCTGGTGATCGACTGCCCACCGCTGGAGGAGGAAACGTACGTCGATTGCGACATGTGGGAGAAGATCGTACTGAACCTGCTCTCCAACGCATTCAAGTACACCTTCCAAGGGGAGATCGCGGTCACGCTGCGGGTGGAAGATGGCTTTGCCAGGCTGAGCGTGCGCGATACCGGGATCGGCATACCCGATGGCGAACTTCCGAACCTGTTCAATCGCTTCCACCGTATTGAGAGTTCCCACGGGCGGACCCACGAGGGTAGCGGCATTGGCCTGGCGTTTGCCCAGGAACTGGTGCGGTTGCACGGGGGAACGATTGGAGTCGCAAGCCGCCAGGGCGTCGGCAGTACCTTTACGGTAAAAATTCCGGTGGGCAAGCAGCACCTGCCGCCTGAGCAGGTGGTTACCTCCGGTTCGCGGTCGCGTTCGTCCAGTACCAGCGTCTTTGTGGAAGAAGCCTTGCGCTGGCTTCCTGACGATACCGCACCATTGGACAACGGCCATTCTGCAAGTGCGGCTGCGGTGCGCCTGCCCGAATCGGTTCAGGGCGAGGTTGCGGATGGCGTTGCCCAGGATGGGGAAGCCGCTACGTGCGCGGCTGCTGTCGAAAGCCAGGGAAACAACTCACAGGGAGAAGATGATCATCAGGGCACGGTGGCGGGCAATGCGGAAACCGGCCAGGTAAAGCCATGCATTGTGCTGGCCGACGACAATGCCGACATGCGCGATTATGTGCGGCGATTGTTGAGCCCGCAGTACGAAGTGATCGCCGTCGCCGATGGCCAACAGGCCTTGGACGTGTGCCGCCGCCGGACGCCCGACCTCGTCATTACCGACGTGATGATGCCCCGGCTGGACGGCGTGGGGCTGTTGCGGGCGTTGAGGGCCGACCCTCAAACCAAGTCGGTGCCGGTGCTGATGCTATCGGCGCGAGCCGGCGCGGAATCGCGGCTCGAGGGATTGGACGCCGGGGCCGACGATTACCTGGTCAAACCGTTCCAGGCCCGGGAATTCATCGCCCGCGTGGCTGCGCATATAGCCACGAGCCAACTGCGGAGCGAAGCGCTCGCCAAGGAGCGCTTGTTGCGGCAACAGTCAGAGACGCTCAACGCCGTGGCGCGGGACCTGGCAGCCGAGCTGGATCTGCAAAGGCTGCTGCAAAAGGTGACCGATGCCGCCACCAGCCTGACCTCGGCCCAGGTAGGCGCGTTTTTCTATAACAATGTCGATGACCAGGGCGAGGTTTATCGGCTCTACACGCGCTCGGGCTTCCCGTCGGAGTCGTTCGAGCGGCTGCCCATGCCTCGCAACACGCCGCTGTTTGAAGCCACGTTTCGAGGGGAAGGCGTGGTGCGGCTTGCCGATGTGCAGCGGGATCCGAGGTTTGGGAAACGCGCCCCGTATTATGGCTTTCCGCCGGGGCACGTTCCCCTGCGCAGTTACATGGCGGTGCCCGTCGTTTCGCGTTCTGGCGAGGTGCTGGGAGGGCTGTTCTTTGGCCACCTTGAGCCGAACCAGTTCGACGAGCACGCCGAGCGGATTGTCCAGGGAATCGCCGCACAGGCCGCCGTGGCGATCGACAACGCGCAACTGTACGGCCAGGCACAGCAGGAGATCGCACGGCGGGCTAAGGTGGAGGCGGCCCTGCGTGAGTCTGAGCAGCGATACCGGCAACTGGTCCAAGCGATACCGGCAGCCATTTACACGTGCGATGCCGAAGGCCGCATTCAACTGTATAACGATGCGGCCGTAGAACTTTGGGGGCGGCGCCCGCACCCCGGCGTACCCTCCTGGTGCGCTGCCCACCGGGTGTTGCAGGCGGATGGTTCACCCCTGCCGCAGGACGCATGGCCGGCGGTGCGTGCGGCGCGCGAGCGCTGCACCCTGGACGGAGTGGAAGTCTTGATTGAGCGGCCCGACGGCAGCCGGCGGCACGCCTTGGCCCATCCGCAACCATTGTTCGATGCCGATGGCAACATGCAGGGCCTGGTCAACATGCTGATCGATATTACCGATCGCAAGCAGGCCTACG
Source organism: uncultured Pirellulales bacterium (assembly GCA_964511065.1). Lineage (GTDB taxonomy): Bacteria > Planctomycetota > Planctomycetia > Pirellulales > S012-138 > CALBRZ01. The sequence continues at coordinate 41,052 of CAZEEG010000033.1, forward strand.
ACGCACTGCGGCAAATCGAGGAACGCTTCAGCCGCTTCATGGAGCACCTGCCCGGCCTGGCCTGGTTGAAAGACCTTTCCGGGCGATACGTCTTCGTGAACCAGGCGATGGAACGGGTGATCGGCAAGCCGTCCGAGGAAATCTGCGGCCGCAGCGACGACGAGCTATTCCCTCGGGAATCGGCCGCGATGTTCCGCCAGAACGATCAGCAAGTACTCCGCGACGGCTGCGGCCTGGAAACGGTGGAAATTCTGGAGCGTGCCGAGGGCCCGCTGTGGTCGATCGTCAGTCGCTTCCCCATCCCTGGCATCGATGGCAACCCGGCCCTGATCGGCGGAATCGCCATCGACATCACCGAGCGGGTGCAGGCCGAGCAGCAACTGCGCGAGAGCGAAGCCCGCTTCCGCAACCTGGCCGATCATGCCCCGGTTCCCATCTGGCTCAACGGGTTACATGGCTGCGAGTTCGTCAACCGGGAGTTCCAGCGACTCTGGGGGCTGACCTACCAGGACGCCGCGGGTGTCTGCTGGGAAGATTTGTTGCATCCGGACGATCGCGAATCGTACCTGGCGATCTATCGCGATGCCTTCCAGCGCCAGGTGCCGTTTGAAGCCCAATGCCGGATCAAGATCGCCTCGGGCGAATTCCGCTGGGTGCGTTCCTGCGGCAGCCCTCGATTTACCAAGTCGGGCATGTTTCTCGGTTTTGTGGGCTGCGCGGTGGACATTACCGATATCAAGCAGTCGGAAACCGCGCTGCGCGAAGCCGACCGCCGCAAGGACGAATTCCTCGCCGTGTTGGCGCACGAGTTGCGCAACCCGCTCGCCCCCATTCGCACCGGGCTGGAACTGTTGCGGCGCATTGGGGACGACCCGGGCGCCAGGGACGAAGTCTGCGCCACCATGGAGCGGCAAACCCGGCAAATGGTGCGGCTCATCGACGACCTGCTCGACGTCTCGCGCATCACGCGGGGCACCCTGGAGCTGCGCAAGCACGAGTGCGAACTGGCGGCCATTGTAGAAAGCGCCGTGGAAGCCGTGCGGCCGTTCATCGACGAAGCCGGCCATCAGCTTCACGTCGAACTTCCTCCGCAGCGGATCATTCTCGAAGCCGACTTCAGCCGCCTGGCGCAGGTCCTTTCCAACCTGCTCAACAATGCGGCCAAGTACATGCCGCCAGGTGGCAACATCTGGCTATCGGCCCACACCTGCGATCACTCGGTGACCATCACCGTGCGCGATACAGGGATCGGCATTCCACCGGCCATGCTCGAATCCATCTTTGAAATGTTCACCCAGGTGGATCGCACGCTGGAACGGGCGCAAAGTGGGCTGGGGATCGGGCTCACGCTCGTCAAACGTCTGGTGGAGATGCACGGGGGAACGGTGACCGTCCGCAGCGACGGCCACGACCAGGGGAGCGAGTTCTCCGTGCATTTGCCGCTGCCGCGAAGTTGGAGCCTCGCCTCCAGGGCCGAGTCGCTCCAGGACGCCCAGGCGGTGGGCAGCTTTCGCATCCTCGTGGCCGACGACAACCTCGATGCCGGCAAGATGCTGGGCATGGTGCTCCAGTCGCTAGGGCACGACGTCCGCATCGTTGGCGACGGACTGGCCGCCGTCAGCGCGGCGGCCGAGTTTCGACCTGAAGTGGTGCTGCTCGATATCGGGATGCCCCGGCTCAACGGCTACGATACCGCGCGGCAGATGCGGCAGCAGCCTTGGGCCCGCGATGCCATGTTGATTGCCGTAACCGGTTGGGGGCAGCAGGAAGACAAGCGGCTAAGCCGCGAGGCCGGGTTCGACCATCACCTGGTCAAGCCGGTCGACGTACAAAGCCTGCAGCGGCTTTTGGCCGATCGGCAGCAGTAGGATGTGCTGGTCCACCAGCGGCCTGGCCACTGCCAATGCAAATCGGTTTAACGCCCCGCCTCCATACGGGTCTGCCGGTAACAGAGCGCCAGGGGGGCGGCCGGCGGCGTTTCCGGTGTTGGCTCATTCACCGGTGACCGCCTGGGCGGGTGCCGCTTGAGGAATTGCTGCCGGTTCGCGTGCTGCGCCGATGGACTGCGCTGAGACTGCTTGATTCCCAGCGCTTCCGCCTTGGATGGCGCTAGGGTTCGGAGGGTTGCTGCCGAAGTCGTCGTCGTCGGGGGCCTTGTTATTCGTGGTCCCGTCAGCGGCGGCGCTCTCGGTAGGGGGATTGTCGGTAGGGGGATTGTCGGTCAGGGCGGTTTCCGCGCCGGCCGACTTATGCGAGCCATCGTGCAGGCAGGAATTCACAAACTGGTATAGCCGCCGATAGTACTCGCGTTTGCCGGCCGTGCTGAGCGTTTGCTGGAGCGAGACATCGTCCACCCAGTAGCTCCACTTGGGCCCCTGGTAGCGATCGAACAATTCCTTGCCTTCCTCGAACGAGGTGACCGGATCGCCCCGCCAGTGGCAGAAATAAATCGGAACCCGCACGTGCTCCAAGCGATCGATCGGATTGATGGTGGCGGTTTCCACGCCGCAATCCAGGCGAATCATCGCGCTGGCAACCCGGGTGAACGTGGGCCGCAACGAGTCGGGTAAGAAGCCAAAGCTGCGATCCAAGACCGATTGAAACCGGCCAAACGTGGAATCGACCCACACGCCCTGGATGTCGCCCAGCTCGGGCAGCGCGTGCAACGTGGCCGCGGCCCCGTACGACACGCCGATGATGAACACCGGCTTGCCGGGCGCCAATTGGCGGGCTTGGGCCAGGGCGGCCTTGAGATCGTTCACTTCGCGATAACCGAAGGTGACGGTGTGGCCCTCGCTGGTGCCATGTCCGCGAAAATCGAACGCCAGCACGTCCAGCCCCATCTTGCGCAGGGCGCGGAGGATGGTCAGCGATTGGCCGCGGTTCTCGCCGTATCCGTGGCAATAAATGGCAACGGCCCGGGCATCCTGGGCGGGGATGAACCAGCCTTCCAGTATCAGGCCATCGGGCGTGGTGAACTGGATTTCTTCAAAGGGCGCTCCCAGGTCGGCCGGGGTTTGACCGGCCACGCGGCGGACCGGATGCACCGCCAGCAGCGGATGAAACACCACCAACGGCAGCGCCAGGGCCGCGGCCAGCCCCGCCAGTTGCACGGGCCCCATCCGCTGCACCCCGGCCATTCCGCGGACACGGTAGTAAAGATAGAAGGCCAGCTCCAGCAGGTATTCCAGCAGGAACGTGGCCAGGGAGAGCACCAGCGAGACGAACACCGTTTCCATGACGGTGATCGAGCCTTCGGTGAAGAAGGTAAACGCCACCAGGCCAAACAGGAAGTAACCCAGCCGGATGCAGAACTGGGTGACGATGGAATCGCCATGCGGCGGCAAGATTCTGAAAATCAGCCGGTCGATCAGCAGGGCCGGGGCCAGGCCCAGCACGATCCAACCGCTGACGCTGTGGGACCACGAGACCGCGGCCCCGGCAAACGCCGCGTAACACAACAGGACCAGCACCGACCACACCGGCTGCCGGCGGGGCACTTCGTAGGCAATGTCAGCCATGGTCATGGATTCCACCTGGAAGGTTCCAAGGCGCAAATCGTGATGGGGTTCGGCCGCGAACCGCCTGCTCGGCCAGGGAGAGTCTGGTTGCGGCCATGCGGTGGCTGCAACGCGCGCTCTCCCCGCGACACGCGCATCAACGGGAAACGAGTTCGGATGGTTCGGCCGTCTGTTTCAACTGTGCCAGCTCCGCATCCTGTTCCTGGATGCGGCGCAGCAGCATGTTGAAGTGATCGGCCGCTTCGTGCCAGAAGTCATTCTTTCGGAACCGAATCGGCTCCACCTCGCCCCCTTCGGCCAACTCCTTCATGGCCCTTCGCATTCGCAACATCGGTCCCACGAACCGATGGCTGAAGCGAACCACATCGATCATGATCAGCGGTAACAGCAGCAGCAGGGCGATCACCACCGGTGCGTACTGGTACCACAGATCATCAAAGTGCTTGTAGAACACCCGGGCGGGACCACTGACGGTGATCCGCCAGGTGAGAATCATGACCGTTACCACCGTAAAACAGCAGAACGCGTAGACGAGCACCCGCAGGATCAGGGCGCCCTGAAGTTTGCCGTCGATGAACTTGCGGATCCGCTTTTCGCGTTTGATCTCGTCCATGCCGTTTGCTCCCGGTGGTGCAATCGGTGAAAAGGTCGGCAGCGGTTGATGGCCACCGCCGTGGTGATACAAACGCCCCCCATTCCAAGCCCGCCCGGCTAGGGAACCTCCGCGGCGCACACGCTAGCCTACGGCAGACGGTGCCGGTGGATTTGGTCCAACTCAACCGTAGCTCAAAAACGGACTACTCGCCGGCCGGCGGAGAAAGTTTAGAACCCGCCCTCCCAGGCGTTACAAGCCGCACAAGCAGCACAGCCGTCCGGCATACTGCCAGTGGCGGCTAGCCGCGCAGCCGCCACTCCGACCGCGTGGGTAGCGCATGGAGGGGGCAGCGACCCCCCGGGACGTGGCCTGTGTGCGCTGGTTTATGAACCGCCGCACGTTCAGAAGGTCAGCGATACCCGGCGGTTTTCCAGCAGGCTGGTTCGGGCAGCGGCCACGATGGAGATGGCGCGGTACGCGTCCTGAAGACTGGTGGGATTGCGGACCAGGCTGGTCACCTGGCGATGGAAGGTCAACAGCAGCGTTTCGCCGACGGGCCGTTCGCTGTCGAGCGATTCCATGTGACGCCCGGCACTGTCGAACCACACCACGGTCGAAGGCAGATCGACAAACGCGATGCCGTTCTCGCAGGCTACCTGGAGCGCGGCGGGCGGGCGAAAATTGATCGCCTCCGGCCACGATGCCGAGATGTAATTGCCGCAACTGATCTGCGCCAGGGCCGAGGTCTGCGGCGTGTCGGCGGCAAATTCCATGCTGAAGGCGTGGTAATCGCCGTCGAACTGGCCGGGTTGCGTGCCGTGCGATGAAGCCGAGATGGAAGTCGGCTCGCGGTCCACCACGTAGCGGCACCAGTCGACCAGTTCGGCCAGTTCCTGGCCCACACCGTGGCACCCCCGACCGTTGCGGCCCGGCGGTGTCACCGGCTTGCGGAGGTGGGCGAACAAGAGGCGGGGCTGGCCCAACCGGGTGGCGATCAGTTCCTTCAGCCGCAAGGTGGCCGGAGCATGCCGCCGCGGAAACTCGGCCAGGAATGCCACCCCGGCCGCTTCGATCCGCTCTTTGAGACGCTTGGCCGTGTCGGGATCAATATCCAGCCCATCGCAGCAGTAAACGGCTTTGCCGGCATCGCAGGCGGCCAGGATCGGCAGGCCATCGAACCAGTTGCGCGAAAGGACCAGGACAGCGTCGACGTCTTCCCGCTGGGCCAACGCGCGGAAACCGTCCACGGCAACGGCCTCAAATTCGCGGGCGACCTGCGAAGCCCGCAGCGCCACCGGTTCGCAGACGGCGGTCAACTCGAAACGGTCGGCCAGCGTGCGCAGCGCCGGTCGGTACCGCTTCTCCCACATCTCTCCTGTGCCAACGACCCCCACCCGCAATTTCATAACGCAGCCATGCCGGCGCCTTTGGGTAGCGCGTTAAAGGGAAAAGGCCCCGATAGCCAATAGCCCCGATCGCTAAAATGCCTTGCGTGTTGCCTGTGCGGCGCGCCGGGCCGGATCATGCCGGTTGGGGCATAGATAGCCCAGACGCCGATGCCCCCCGCAGAACATGCGTGGGCAGGTTCCGATCCGGCGAAGTGCTCCAGCCACCGGCCAGATGGTGGCTGGCGGGACAGGGCGGCCAACATGGCAAACTCGGCCGGGGATCAACCGCAAGCCGTCGGCGGCGCTGGACCCGGCATCGGGGCCTGCGCCGCTGCTGCGATCAAGTATATCCGCCCGGCAGCGCCAACTGCAATTCGGCCACGATGAACGGCGATCCTTGCAAACCCGCTGCCCAGCCAGACTTAGTATGGCCGGCTCCCAGCGGCCGGCAACCCGAGGTTACCGCTGTTGCGGTTGCGGACCGGAGGGCGGCTCCACGCGCTGGGCCGTCGGACCGCCCGGCGTTCCTTCGGGGTTGACCACCTTGGTCCATCCCCGGGGTAGCGTGGCCTTGAAGTCCGACCCGCGGATAAAGTTCAAACGGTCGTTCACCTTCACGTTGACAAACTTGTGAACGGTGCGGACCTTGCCGCTAGGGTCGTACAGTTCGACCGCGTCCAGTTGCATGTTTTCCTTCAGCAGGATGACCGTTGCCCGGCGGAAGTTGGCGGCATCCTGCTGGAACTTGGGATAAGCCTCGATCCAAATCTGGCTGCCGGCCAACTCCTGCGGGGTGACAATCCGCAGGAAGTACCGCTTGAGCAGTTGATCGGCCTTGGCACCCAGCAGAAACGGCATCGGACCGTTGGCGATACCCTGGCCTTGCAGTTCCGGCGGCAGGGTCCGCTCGATGAGTTTCTGCTCGTCGTGCTTGTACTCGTAAATCGAGTGGCCATCGCACATCCAGTGCGAAACGGTGTTCTTGCCGTCTTCGTCGTACACGCGGTAGAGGCCCTTGTCGGGCGTTGCATATTCGAGGTGCCCGCGCTGCTGCGATTTCTTGTTGAAAACGCGGTCTTCGACAAACAGCACCAGGTCGGCCCGGAGGGTCTGCACGCTTTCGCCCTGGGTTTCCCAGGCCTTGAGCATCTGCCAAAGCTGTTCAAACTCAGCCTGGCTCAGTTGGAACGGCGCCTGCGGGCGCGGCGGCATGGGAACCTGCTGGCGCGAAGGGTTGGCCTGTGGCCGCTGAGGTTGCCCCTGCGGCGGCAGCGTTTGCCGGGGTTGGGCAGATTGCCGCATTTGCGGCGCACGCTGAGAGGGAGGCCCAACTTGGGCCCAAGCAGGGCATGCCATCGTAACGCTCGCGGCAAGCACCGCCAGAGCAGAACGCCAGCAGCAGAGTCGGGGCATCGTCTTTCTCCGACACAAACCAGTTGCGCGCCGCTCGTTCCGCAAGCGGCGGGGCGGGATTCTAGCAAGAATGCCAGTCCGCCCCTAGACCGGATTTGATACCACCGATTCGAGCCGAAAAAATCCGCCACCATGGCCCTGCCGGGGGGCTTGCCGCGCGGCCTGTGGTCAGCCTGCGCGCAGGGCGGTAAATCAGGAGGGCAGCGGTGTTTGGGCGCACTGGCGACCGTGCTGGCGCTTGGCCATTGTCACCTCATTGCCCTGGTCGTTGAATGCCACGTGGTCCATGAACGTCCGCATCAGGAGCAGCCCCCGGCCGCTGATCTGTTCCAAGTCGCACTGGCGGGGGTCGGGAATCTGGCTGGGGTCGAACCCTGGCCCTTCATCGCGGATCACCACCACCACCTGCTGCGGTGTGACGGAAGCATCGACGTGGACCCGGCGGCGGCTATAGGGCGGCGTCACGAGTCGCTGGGCGGTCAGCTTTTGATAGCTGGCCCGATCCTCCCGGTGCCGCGACTCCATCTCCAGGTTGCCGTGAAAGATGGCGTTGACCAGGGCTTCTTCCAGGGCGATGCCCATCCGGATGCGGTCCGCATCGTCGAACAGGTTCATGTGGGCTGCCGCTTGCTGCAGGCATGCAATCAGCGGCGGTATCAGCGTATAGTCGTTGCTCAGCACGAACCGCTGCTGGCTGAAGGCCAGGCATTCCATCAAGCGGGCCTGGTCGCGCTTTTGTTGGACGGCCCCCAGCACCTGGTCCACAGTATCGACCAGTTCCTCGGCCAACAGC
>CAZEEG010000034.1:0-8262 GCA_964511065.1 uncultured Pirellulales bacterium
GCACCGCCGATTACGTTGCCCCCGAACAATCGCTCGACAGCTACCGCGTGGACGGCCGGGCCGATATCTACAGCCTGGGTTGCACGTTTTACTTCATCCTCTCGGGCAAGGTACCGTTCCCGCTCAACAGCATCGGCAAGAAGCTCGATGCCCACCGCCGGTACAAGCCGCGCCCGCTGGAAGAACTGGCCCCGGATGTGCCGCCGGAAGTGGTCGAAGTGGTTTCCAAGATGATGGCCAAGCGGCCGGAACGCCGGTACGCCTCGTGTACCGAGGTCTGCCGTGCAGTTGCCAGGCATGCCCGGCGGACGAGCGTCGAGTTCGATTTCCCCACGATTGTGAAAGCCAGGGCCGTCCAGGCCGAGCGCCGCGCCGCGGCCAAGCGCAAGCATGCCAACAAGAGCAACGCCACGCTCAGTTCGGTTTCGGCGAGCCGGACCAGCACGGTATCGCTGCTTGATCCGCTCATGCCGCACCTGCGCGAGGTCCAGCGTCCGCTGGCGCAAGACCACCTGGCGGGGATCCAGCCAATGGAGCCTGCCGCGATCGAGATCAAGCATCGCGAATCGGGCGAAGTGCTGCTGCGCGTCGAGGCCGCTTCGCTGGCCAAGAGCGACCTGGCTGGAGCAGACCTCAATGGTGCCGACCTGGCCGGGGCCGATCTGAGCGGGGCCAGCCTGCTGAATGCCCGCATGCGGGGAGCCGACCTCCGCGGTGCCCGGCTGGTCAACGCCGTCATGTCGCAGGTCGATCTGCAGGCCGCCGACTGCCGCGGTGCCGATTTCTCCGGGGCCGATCTCAGCAATGGCGATTTCACCGGTTGCCAGCTTCAGGAAGCGGTGCTGGTGAAGGCCAATCTGCGTTTCGCCAAGCTGATCGAAACCGACGCCACCGAGGCCAATTTCTCGGGCGCCGATTTCGGCCTGGCCACGCTCCGCTGCCGGATGCGCGGCGCGAACCTCTCGTTTGCCAACCTGAAAGGCGCCGACTGCAGCGGGTGCAACTTCCACGGTGCCCGGCTGGTCAACGCCGATTTTACCGGCGGCAACCTGACGGGCGCCTCGCTGGCCGGCGCCGACCTGACCGATGCCAAGGACATCCGTGGGCTGGCGTTCCCACGGCCCAGCACCAAGAAAAAGAACTGGTGGAAATTCTGGGAGTGACCGTCTGGCCTTATGGCCATCTCTTCGGTTCTGCTGGAGCACGGCCGCCGCTTAGCCGGTGCGCAGCTTCTCCCAATCGACGTACTCTGAGGCCCGCGTATCGGCCTTGAGCACGCACTGCATCTGCTCCAGCGCGTAGCGGTTCTCGTGCTCGGTGTTGGAGGCAACACAATCCTCGGGCACCAGCAGCCGCAGGTCGCGCATGTACGCGTCGTTGGCGGTGAACAGCACACAGATGTTGGCGGCCATCCCGGTCAGCACCACGGTGTGGACCCCCAGGTAGTCCAACAGAATGTCGAGCGTGGTGGAGAAGAAGCCCGAGTGCTTGGGCTTGAGCACAAAGTAGTCGTCGACCTCGGGCTGCAGCAACCGGGCGATCGGCTCACCCCGCACGCCGCCCTCCAGGCAATTTTCCACTTGAGCGTTGAAGTCGGATCGCCAGCGGCCAAAGTTATCGTTCACGTAGATGGCCGGCACGCCCGACTGCCTGGCCCGATGCTTGAGCGCGGCAATCCGTTCGGCCATCGGCAAGCCATGCGCCAGCAACTGGTCACCCTCGGGGAACTCCAGGTCGTTGATGACATCGATCAACAGCAGGGCCACCGGCGAGTAGTCCGGGGCGCTGCCGTGCAGGTCGGGATTGGGGCGCGTCATAACCAGCCATGTTAGCGGGGGGCAGAGGCAGGGCACGCGGCGACCGCTCGGCCAAGTGTACCCGGTGAGGCTCAGTCCAGGTAACACTCGATCGGCCGGGCCAGAAGGCGAAACCGCTCCGTGGGCAGGGCCACGGTGTCCCACTTGGGCGAGATTGGCCGGGCCTCCTGGGCATAATCGCACAAGCGGATACCGACAAACCCGTACTTCAAATCGCGAAACTCAAATAACCGCGACTCGGGCACCGGCGAACGGTCGCCGACCACGCAGTAGGCAAACACAAACAGCCCTGCAAACCCGTCGCCAAACAACCGTTCCCATTGGGCGAGGCTGGTCAGATCGTCGCGGGTGGACCAGTTCTTCCAGTACTGGCGCTGCTCGCCGGAAGGGAACAACCGGCCTTTCACATCCACCAGCCAGCGGCCTCCGCGGGCGGCCGACACGATATAGTCCAGGCTCTTGAGCGAGTCGCCGGCCAACAGGGCGCGACGGCTTTCATCCACGGCGACGTAAGGAACCTGCCGGTCGCGAAGATAGGCTTCAAACGCACCCTCGTAGTGGTTGTCGCGGTTGGCCATTGTGCTGCCCTCCTGCTTGCACCGTGGCTCGGAACCCAGCGGGCACCGCACCAGGCGAACGTGCCGCAAATCCGATTTGGGCTTGGAGATGGTTTCCCTTGCCAAACCCTGGAGCGAAGGAGCGGCATGCCGATGCCGCCCCGGCCCCCCAGGGTGACCATCGCCTGTATTGTGAAGCTCAGACCGTACCGGTGCAAAAGATTGGCAACCATTTCTGCCCGCCGAATGCTTTCAATGTGGGCGACGGGCAACCAGGCGGGCCCGGGGTGCTCGATGAATGGCCGACCTCAAGAAGTGTAGGAGATCGACCCCAGCACCTGCTGGCCGTTGCGCGACGTTCATCCAAGCGGCACGCAAAAAATCTCGGTTTGCGGTTGGCCGGTCACGTGGACGTTGCGCGCCGGATCGACATAGACATTCACTTCGCTGCGGATGCCGAACGCGTCGAGGTAAATCCCCGGTTCGATGGAGAAGCAGGTGGCCGGCAGCACTTGGCGCTCGTCGTGCGTTTCCAGGTCGTCCATGTTCGCGCCGTTGCCGTGCGTTTCCTGGCCGATGCTGTGCCCTGTGCGATGGATGAACGCATCGCCGTAGCCGGCCTGTTCGATCAGGTCGCGCGCGGCCCGATCCACCTGCCAGCCGCACAAGGGTTCGCCCGAGGCCATGGCGCGGCGCACGCGGTCGATGGCCGCATCACGTGCAGCGGCCACGATGGCGAAGATGTTGCGGTGTGCTTCCGGCGGGGTATCGCCCAGGTAGCCCACCCGGGTGTAATCGGCAAATACGGCCCCGGGGTCGCGTAACTTGGCCCACAGGTCCAGCAGGACGAACGAGCCAGGTACAATCGCCGCATCGGACTCGGCTTGCGGAGCGTAGTGTGGGTCGCCGCTGTGCGGGCCGGCGGCGACAATCGGCGGGTGATCGGTGACCAGGTGTTGCTCGTCGAAGAACCGCATCAACTCGCTTTGGACCTCGGTTTCGCGCACCTGGCCCCGGCGGCGAACTTCGGCGGCGATGAAGTTCCAGGCATGGTCGAAGGCGGCCAGCACGCGCTGCGATGCTTCCACGTGCGACTGCCAGGCGGTTTCATCCCAGGTGGCTTCGAAGACCTGGATCAAATCGCCCGAGGAAACCACGTCCACGCCCAGGCTGCGGACCAGTTCGATGGTGCCGGCATCCACCTGGGCCACGTAGGGAATCCGGTTGCGCGGCGAGTACTCCATCGCCACGCGGGCACCCTGGGGCAGTATCGCCGACAGGCCGGCCTCCAGTTCCTGCCAGCGAAGGTACACCCGCTTCTCGCCGGGCACCGCATCCAGGGCTCCACTTTCGATCCGGTGGACCAGTTTGCAGGGGGAACCCGCTGCCGGAATCCAATAAAACCAGCGCCGCGTACTGTGGCCAGAGGGAAGGCCCAGTACACGCTGGGCCAGCACGTTCCTCCCTCGAAAGTCGCCCAGGAGCCAGCCATCGAGTTGGAACTGCCGCAGGGCAGCCTGCACACTTTCCAGGGAGAACATCGCAAATCCCAGGGGGTGGCGGGGGAGAAAGCGGGAAACAGAGCCCCCGATTATAGCGTGCCCACTTTGGGCTGTGCTCGGTACCTGGCGCCGCTTTCAGGGATGGACGGGAGCAGGGGGCCGCGGCACACGCCCGCAAGGGGGCCACCAGGAACACCTGCAGGTGTCAGTCCCGGATTGCATCGCATCGGCCGCGCTCATTGGGAGCGTGCCGCAAGAGCACGCCGCGCGCATGAAGAAAGGCCGCACGAGCATCCGCGCGGCCTTCAGAAGTCATGTCAGGTTGAAAGGTGCGACGAGCGCTGCTGGCGTCCCCCGCAGGGAGTGAAGGGAACCCAGTGCCGGCATACCTTGCTTAGGTGCGGCGGGCTTAGTCGCGGGGACGGACGGCGCCCGTCAGGCCGCTGTAGTCCGAACGATCGTCGGGGTGCCACAACGGCAAGCCTTCTTGCACGCGCCGAGCCAGTTCTTCCAACTTCTCACGCGAACCGGCGGGCGCGTCGGTGGCAACAAAGGCGTCGTCATCCTCCCGCGGCACAAACTCTTCGTCGTGCCCGTACTTCTCGATGGCTTCGAAAACGTTCCGCATCAAATCTCTCCCTCGGAAAACTGAGTGAATCGACTCAATCTGTTCCAGGTGGCCGGCAGCCGCCGCAGGGGGGGCCGGCCGGGTATGTACCGCGACCCTTTAAGGATCGTTGTTCAATGCAACTCTCCGCTTGCGCGGTAGAGGTTCTCTCCACGGTGGAGAGAGATTCGCAGCCAACATGGCCACGCGAAGACCGCCGCCCCGATGCCGTGGCTACGTGCCACGGCGTGAAGCCGCAACGCGCTTCCAGGCCGCCAATCCAAAAGGCAGGATCTCGCACCACCTGGGGGGCGAGACGAACGATGACGGCCAATGCTTGAAGCATCGTATTATTCGTGCTGCAAAATGATTGTCAATCATTTCTCCGCACCCGTTGCGGAAATTCGCGTAATCGGGCAACTGATGCGCAAAAACGACGCTGCTATGGCGGACAAAATGTCATAACGCGCCCCGACGCCCCAAAAAATTCCTGTGGACACTAGGGACACCCCAGAATGTCCAAGTGGCTGCCATTTCCCCCGACGCGCCCCCCCGCAATATCTGGCCCTCGGCCGGCCCCTCGCCTTGCAGCGAAAAGCCCCGCACCCAGCACGTGCCCACCCCGCTGTGGCAGCGGCGAGCGAATGGCTCCCCGGCCCGATGGCGGTTAAGCTGGACACCAACGGCAGGGATGCAGGCAAGTACGCACGCTGCCGCAGTAGAGTTCTGCGAGCGGGCAAAGTTTTTCGCACCAGCTCGCGGGGGCTGGGTTCGGCACCCCACGAAAGTTCGCACCCTATAAATCGACAGCGCCGTGGTCACAATCAACTTGACCGGTGGCACAGTACGGCGCCCCATGAAAGTTCATACCCGATAAAGCACGCTCTATGGCTTGGATTCAACGACCGCTGGAGTTGCCTCCCCACGCGCGGGGATTCCACCTGATTACTGACCGCGTGCTGGAGGCCATGCCGGAGATTGGCCGCATGCGATGCGGTCTGCTGCACGTGTTTATCCAGCACACCTCGGCCTCGCTGACCATCAATGAGAACGCCGATCCGGACGTCCCCCGCGACCTGGAGCGATCGTTCAGCGCCATCGCTCCAGAAGATTTTCCGTACATACACACGATGGAAGGTCCGGACGACATGCCGGCCCATGTGAAGGCTTCAATGCTGGGAAGTTCCGTCAGTATCCCGGTGCAGCAAGGCCGGCTATGCCTGGGCACCTGGCAGGGAATCTACTTGTGCGAGCATCGAAATCGTGGCGGTCGCCGCCGGCTGGTGATTACCCTACACGGGGAAAGCGGCGACCCATGAATGGCTGCCGGCCATTGGCGGCGCAGCCATCCATAAGCGTTGATTCACCAGTCGGCGCTAGCGGATGCTCAAGACTCCAACGACGTTCTTCATTTATCCCCCCAATTGAGGTGCCATGAGTCACAGCCATTCTGATTGGAAGGACGCACCATCCGACGCGGTCCAACTGACCCGGCGGGGGTGGTTGGGCCGCGCTGCCAGTTCGGCCGCTGCAATGGCCGCGGCTGCCGCGGCTTCAACCGGCCCTGCCATGGCGGCTGCGCCCGCCACGGCGGCGGAGAAGCCTTATTGGCGGTTCTGCTTCAATACCAGTTGTATTCGCGGCCAACAGTTGAGCCTGGTGGAGGAAATCGACATTGCGGCCAAGGCCGGGTATGCCGGCATTGAACCGTGGATTCGAGAAATCGAAGCCTACCAGCAGGCTGGCGGCAGCCTCCGCGATCTGCGCAAACGTCTCGAAGACTCGGGCCTGGCCGTTGAAAGTGCAATTGGCTTTGCGCGGTGGGCCGTGGATGATCCGCAGGAACGCGCGGCAGGGCTGGAACAAGCCAAGTGCGATATGGAACTGGTTCGTGCCATCGGCGGTCAACGGATCGCTGCGCCGCCGGCCGGAGTCACCGGGCAGCGCACCAGCCTGGCCGACCTGGCGAGCCGCTACCGCGCGCTGCTGGAACTGGGCCGCCAACAGGGCGTGCTACCCCAGTTGGAGGTCTGGGGTCATTCGCAAACGCTGGGACATCTGGCCGAAGTACTCTACGTGGCCTCGGCCGCCGATCATCCCGATGCCTGCCTGCTGCCCGATATCTACCACCTTTATAAAGGCGGGTCGGGCTTTGAGGGGTTACGGCTGGTCCGCGGTGCGGTGATCCCTTGCTTCCATGTCAATGATTACCCGGCCCAGCCCCAGCGCGCCGCCGTCACCGACGCCGATCGGGTTTACCCGGGCGATGGTACGGCACCCCTGAAGCGCATCTTTACCACGCTGCGCGAGATCGGTTTTGTGGGCGCACTGTCTTTGGAACTGTTCAATCGTAGCTACTGGCAGCAGGACGCGGCGGAAGTCGCCCGCACCGGACTGGTCAAGATGCAAGAGGCGGTGGCCCAAGCACTGGATGGCTGACAGGTGGCCCACGAGCACTGTCCGCCGCGTGGCCCGGCCCGGTTCGTTCAGGTGACCGGCGGCGCGGCGTGCCGATCTTGGGGGGCCTCATTCCCCCCGCGCGCATGAAAACCGCCGGGCGCGAAGCTCGTTCGCGCCCGGCGGGTCGATTTACGCGCTGAGTGCGACTGGTGGGGATTAACCCCGCAGCAGGGCCAGGGCGTTTTGCGGGTTGCTGTTGGCGATCGACAGCACCGAGGTACCCGACTGCACCAGGATTTGGGCCCGGGTCAGGGCCGCGCTTTCCTGGGCGAAGTCGGCGTCGCGGATGGTGCTTTCCGCTTCGGTCAGGTTGGCCAACGTCTCGTTGAGGGTGTAGATGTTGGTTTCCAGGGTCGTCTTCTGGAAGGCACCCAAGCGGCCGCGAAGCGAGGTCACGCGGTTGATCGTCTCATCGACGATCGCGGCGGCCTTGGTGACATCGGTATCCAGGGCCGCGTTCCCGCCGGAGCGGAGTTCGTACAGCTTGCCGCTGACGCCACCCAGCCGGGCCGTGCTCACGCTTTGGATTCCGATCCGGGCCTGCTGGTTGCTGACGATGTCCGGGCCCAGTTGGAACAAGGCGCCGCCACCGGTGATATCAAACGTAATCCCATCGGTGGACCCGGCCTCGACCGAGAGCGACAAGTCCAGCCGCGCCGTGTTGATCGACAACCGGTTGCCGTCGCCGGTGGCCTTCACGCCGTTGACCGAGGCATCCACATCGGTGCCGTTGTTGCGAAGCTCGCTGAGTCCCTCGGCGAACTTGCCGCCTTCGCCTTCGGCGATGACATTGACATCGACGAACGACTTGCTGCCGTACTCGCTGCTGTTCAGCGACAGGTTGCCATCTTCGATGGAGGCTTCCACACCCGTGGCATCGCTCACCAGGTTGACGGCAGCGACGATCTGATCGAGCGTGGTGCCGGCACTGAAACTGAAGACTTCTGAGCCCAGCTTGCCGCTGATCTCGACCACCAGGTCCGCCAGGAGCCCATCGCCCGTAGCGGCGGTCCCACCATCCAAAGTACCAGTGGGCTCGTCTCCGGCGGTGGCATCGAACTCGCCGTCGCTGCCTTGAGTGAGCGTGGCTTCGAACAGTCCGTCCAGATCTTCATTAATGGTTTGGACGATAGCGCCCAGGCTGTAGTCAGTGGTCTGGTTGTCGAGGGTGATGGTCAGCACACCATCGGCAAACGAGGCAGTGATCGAACCTTCCTCGGCGTTGGCGTCGGTCTCGACCTTAATCTCGCCGTTGAACTCGATGCCGCCGTTGAGGGCCGAAATCGTAATCACGTCTTCAATTGCGTCGACACCGCCAG
>CAZEEG010000034.1:8362-42742 GCA_964511065.1 uncultured Pirellulales bacterium
GCCTGAACGGCCGGCGTATCAACAAACGACAGCGTACCGGTGGCCTTGTCACCTTCCACGTAATCGACGCCGCCATCGTTGGTGATGTTGGCCTGCGTGGCCGCCGCGGCGATGTTCACGGAAACGGAGATCGAGCCCGCGGTGCCCAGGTTGGCCTGGTCAATCTGCAGGTTGCTCACGCTGGAAGGAACGCCGGAGGTGATAAAGTCGAGGCTGCCATCCAGCAACCGTCGGCCCTGGAACTGCGTGATCTGGGCGATCCGGTCGATGGCTTCCAGCGAGGAGTCGATCTGCAACTGGTTGGCCGCGATCTGTTCGTCGCTCAAAGCGCCGGTATTGGCCGCCTCGGTCACGAGGCCGCGAATATCGTTGAGCAGCGAGCTGACCTGCCCCAGCGCGCTGTCGGCGGTGGCAATGAGTTGGTTGGCCCGTTGGCTATTGGTGATCGCCCGCTGCACGCTGGTGATATCGCTGCGCAAGGCTTCGCTGGCGATCAGGCCGGCCGGGTCGTCCTTGCCGGTGTTGATGCGCAAACCGGTGCTCAGGCGGTTCAATGCCAGGCCCAGCGAGTCGTTCGACCGCTGCAAGTTCTTCTGCGCGATGAGCGAGCTGACGTTGGTGTTAATTCGTGTCATGGACGGACACTCCTGTTGTATGGTACGAGCAACATGAATCGACTGCCGATGCGGGAGTGGCTCGGGCCGGCCAGTTAACTCGCGGTCGTGAGAACTGGGCCCGTTTCCCGATGCGGTGGCGCTGCCGAACCGTTCCCGCCGGTCTTCACGTCCCTGCCTCCGCTTCCACCAGCGTCAAACTCCTGATTCTGTTCGTCGGCATGTTCTATGCTTCGAACGAACAGCATGCATCCTTTAGGAAAAAGAGGTCACGGAGCGTGCGCAGTCAAACAGGCGGCTTTGGAAAGAATGGTGGATTGTCAAATCTCTACCTGCCCGGCAAGTTTAAACGGCACCGTTGCCGAGCCAGATGGGCAAGTTATGCCGGTTATGGCAGCCAGGCGAGCCGCTTTCCCATCGCCTGCAGCGCGAACCTGTGCGGGAGATGCCGGCGCACGCAGGAGGAAGCGGCTATCCAGGGGAGACAATCGGGTACCGGCAACATCAGCGTGAAAGGCCTGATGCCGGCGCATAAAAAACCGCAGTCAACGGCCGGTACCGATGACTGCGGATTGCAACCAAGTGGTTGGCGCCCGGCGACTGCGGCGAACGTCGCGACGAATTCGCCGCCTCCAAGTCGGCCGTCTGCCCAAAGCGGATACTAAGATGAACCCTCAGATGGTTTATTCTCGGGCGGTTCGCCTAACTCTTCGGTCTTCAGCGGATCCATTTCCGCGGCCCGCTTGTTCTCGCGTTGAATGGCATCATAAACTTCCTGGCGGTGGACGGGGATTTCGGTAGGCGCGGTGATCCCCAGGCGGACCTTGTCGCCTCGAATGTCCACCACGGTGACAATGATGTTGTCCCCGATAATGACGCTTTCGTCGCGTTGTCTCGACAAAACCAGCATCGACGGCTCCTTCCTTGGTAACGCCGATTTGTTTTCCGAATCGACCATGGACGGTGACGGTTGGTTTCCACAATCGCTCGCCAGCAGACACACCCGCCATTGTAAGGGCGACCGTCCTCGTCGCCCAATTTGGCCCCTCATTGCGAGGGGGAATGCTAGCATTCGCGGGCCAATACGCTAACTGGACACCTGGGCGAGCGGCTTGCTTGGCAGTACGAAGCGGTAGCAGGTTCCCGCGGCAACTGCCCGCAAGGTCATGCCGAGCGGCGGAGGGCCAGGTTTCGCCGGGGCAGCGGATAACGCAGCGGTTGATCGTCGCTGGCGATCACCTGCCGACCGAGGCGTTTTGCCGGATGGATCAACAGCGGAGCCTTCAGATTCGCCGTGAGCAGACCCGCGTGGTAGCTCACGATCGCCAAGACCTCGACATCCCGTGGCGAGCTTAACCCTAGTGCCGAAACCTCGTTAGGCGATATACGTAAACGAAAGTTAGGCACAAACCGGCAAGGGCTAATCACAGCCAGGCAGGCATCGGGCTGCGATACCGACTGGAGCCACGCCAGGGCATCGTTGCGCGTGTCGGCCAGCAGCACCCAAGTGCGGCAGTCTTCCAAGCCGGGCAGTCCGGCCGGGAAATACAGCACATCTTCGGCCGCAATGGCCAACGTTCCGAATCGGCTACTTAATAGCTGCATGGCCTTACCTTCCTAGCTTGGCCGGCCGCACCATTGCTTTTCAAAATGGCGGGCAATCGCATTGATCCCTCCGAGCCTTCGCGTCCTCCGACGCTAGCGGCAACACGAGATAGATCGTCCTGGAGGAATGGATAAGACCAGACAAAATGCGAAGGTGGCTAAGATGGGTTCGTCTGGTTGACCTCTTGAACCGCGAAGGTTGTACGGCCGGCACAACTGGCCCGGCATGCTTGGTCTGGGAGACATCGTGCGCTTCATCCGGTGGAACGCGAGTAGGTGCTCTTGGGTGCGCGTGGACGTTGCGCTTGTGCCAATCCTCACATGCCTCGTAGGGCCGGTTCCACCGGCCGAAGACGCGCGCATGGAAGAGTTCATGCTGGGCGGGCTTATCAACAGCACGGCTCACAGAACCATGGCCCGACTGGATGCCCGGTTCAAGATGGCTCGCAGAACCGTGGCACGCAGTTCAATCAGCGAACTCAAGATTGCCTGCTATCCACGGGCACCGCGCGACCAGCGCGGGGCCGGGCTTTCGTCCATTTTCCGGGCGACCTCGTGGCCCGAGGGATTCTTCACTTGGTCACCCGACGATGAGCCGGGCACGTCAAACCGTACCCCTTGCGCCAGCGGCAGGGCGGTTCCGCCATTGACGGTGCAGGTCTGCCGCCGCATGTAGGCTTTCCAGGCATCAGAGCCTGCTTCGCGGCCACCGCCGGTGTCCTTCTCGCCGCCGAACGCGCCGCCAATCTCCGCCCCCGAGGTACCGATATTCACATTGGCGATTCCGCAGTCGCTCCCTTGGGCGGAAAGGAATTGTTCCATCTCAATCACACGGTCGGTGAAGATGGCCGACGACAGCCCTTGCGGCACGGCGTTATGAGCGGCGATGGCGTCATCGAGGTCGCGGTAAGTCATCACGTATAAGATCGGGGCGAAGGTTTCTTCAGTCACGATCGGCATCTCGGGCGTGGCCGATACCAGGGCGGGCCGCACAAAGTTACCGGGACCGTCCAGCGGATCACCGCCGTACAGCACGGTGCCGCCTTGCTGCTGCGCCTGTTGCAAGGCCTGCTGCATCTGCTCGACCGCTTGCCGGTTGATGAGCGGGCCAACCAGCACGTTATCCTCCCAGGGATTGCCAATCGTGAGGCTTTCGTAGGCGCTGCGAAGCCGGGCGGTGAAATCGTCGGCAATCGACTCGTGCAGGAATAACCGCCGCAGCGTGGTGCAGCGCTGACCGGCCGTTCCGGCTGCCGCAAACACTACGGCGCGCAGGGCCAGGTCCAAGTTCGCCGTGGGTGTGACAATCGCGGCGTTGTTGCCGCCAAGTTCCAGCAGGCTTCGTCCCAGCCGCGCGGCCACGGCCTGGCCTACGCTGCGCCCCATGGCACAACTGCCGGTGGCAGAGATCAGCGGTAACCGCTGGTCCTGGGCCATCCACTGGCCGACCTCGGCCCCTTCGCCCACGCACAGGTTGAATACATCGGTGGCCGGAAAATCGAGCCCCTGGGCCACCTGGTGGACCAGGTGCTGGACGGCGATTGCCGTCAACGGTGCCGCGGGCGACGGTTTCCAGACCGAGGTATCGCCGCATACCGCGGCCAACGTGGAGTTCCAGGCCCAAACGGCAACCGGAAAATTGAACGCGGTGATGATGCCGATGGGTCCCAGCGGATGCCACTGCTCAAACAGCCGGTGATCGGGCCGTTCGCTGGCGATGGTCAAGCCGTAGAGTTGCCGCGAGATACCGACCGCAAAGTCGCACATGTCGATCATCTCTTGGACTTCGCCCTCGCCTTCGCTGCGAATCTTGCCGGTCTCCAGCGTGACCAGCAGCCCAAGATCGGCCTTATGCTGCCGCAGCGCCAGGCCCAATTGCCGGATAAACTCGCCGCGAACCGGGGCCGGAACGCGCCGCCACTGGGCAAAGGCTTCTTGCGCGGCGGTGATCGAGCGGTCGTAGGTCGCACGGTTGGCAGTGCGGACCTCGGCGATGGCTTCGCCCGTGGCCGGGTTGGTCGAAACGATCGCCGCTCCGCCGGGATCGGCAACCCATTGACTGCCCTGGCTGACGCCGGAGTTGCTCGCTTCAATGCCTAACCGCCTCAGCAGATCGCCAAACATGGACCGCCTCCCGCGTATTCGCAATTCAACCTGCGCACGGCCGCGCAGCAGCACAGCGCCCAAGCGTCGGCACACTGGCCGGGCGTAACTTCGCCACGCCCGATGGCTTCACCTGCGGGAATCATAAAGGGCATGCGCAAGCGGGACAAATACGCGGCGGCCCGGGCGGCCCATACCTCAAGCGGCGAGAAACGATTGCCTTTTTCAGCCCGGTCCCTCGTGCACACGTTGCCACGGCAGAAGCAGTGGACAAGTTCCCCAAAGCGCACGGGCATGGTGCAGTGAATGGTGCCCAGAAACGATTGCTGAATTGCCCGCGATGGCAGCAGCCCGAGGGCGATGCAACTTACCGCACGTTATCGGCCTGGAGCTCAAAGATGGCGACGGTCTTGGTGTCGTCGAAGGGATCTTTCATCTCGTGGAAGCGGAAGATGCCTTCCACGGTGATCGGCCGGACGGTGTAATTGGCCGTCTTGCCGGAATTCATTTTGACCATGATGCAGTCGTACAGGGCGGCACCCGGCCCAAAGCAGCATTCCTGGTTGTCGCGGACCAGGACAAACTGGTTCAACTCCTGGTAGAACGCCCCGCTGGGATGGATGTATCCCCGGATGCGGATCGGCTCACCAAACAGCTTCTCGACCTGATCGGTGAACAGGCTGCGGTCGAACGGCGCTCCGACCTCCATCTCGAACTTGATGTGGTCGAACGAAATATCGAAGCGGCCGTCGCGTCCGCGCTCGGCCTTGGGGACCACCAGCGGTTCTTTCGTAGCCGGCGGTGGGGCCGGGGCCTCGGCGGCCGCCAGCAATCGGGGATCGACGGCCGGAGCAACGCTATCGTCCTCGGAGACTTCGGCCAGGGTTCCCGCATTGGGCGGCGCCGCCTGCATGCCGCCTGGCTGCGATGATGCCGTGCTTGCGTTGCGATTGGCAGCGCCAGCTTGGCCAGAGTCTGCGGAGGCGACTGCGCTGCGAGGATCGAAGTCGGGGGCCGGTTCTGTATCGGCCGGGTCGGGCAACTTGGGAGCCGCAGCGTCAAAGGCGTCCATGTACCGCTGGATCTCTGCCTGCTGGGCGGCGTTGTTCGCCGCGCCGTCCTGGTCCGCTGCCGGTTCCTTTTGTCCACACCCCGTGGCGAGCAACACAATCAAGCCGACGGAACCGACGGAGCGTTTCATTGCAGATAATCCGCTTCAAGCTGGTACAAAACTTCGCCGACAATTCCCGAGTCGCTCGGGACCACGTGGAATTCACCGGCAAGTTTGAACATCCGCTGGCTATAGGTCAACTCCAGCGGGTCCTTTAGTTTAACCAGGATCTTATCGGTCAGCTTGGGTTCGCCGCCAAAGCAGCAGTCGCCATTGTCGCGGCACAGCACAAATTGCTTGATGCCGTCTAACTGGCGCGTCGGATACACGTAGCCCTTGATGAAGACTTTCTTGCCGTTGAGCGCCACGGCCGAAGGCGGCGGGATCAGGTTGGGATTATTGCGCGGCGGCTGAAGCGGCTCATACGAGATCCGCTGGTAGCCCTCGGGAACCTCGGTGTAGTAGATGAAGGTTTGCAGCCCCAAGCCGCTGGCCATCAACAGGGCCGACAGCACGATCCCCACGTTCGCCAGGCTGGTGCCCGTCAATTCCGTCGGCCGCGCCTTGATCTGCCGCTTGGCGATCAGGCCCAACATGATTCCCAGTGCCGGGACGATGGCCAAGTACGGGTCGAGAAACGCCAGCAGGCTCAACACCCCCAGCGCCATACTGACCACCGCCGATTTGGCGATTGCCCGGTACGGAACGTAAACGTCCGTTTCGTCCCACGGATCGCTGGTTTGCTGATAGCTTTCGGCCACGTCGAGACTCATCCCATCCGCTCCGATCCAAAGATGTGCAACCGGTCGGTTGCCAGGGAGTTCCAGTTGCCGGGGGCCTTTGAAAGGAGAGACGCGGGACACTTCCGCCGCGCGGGAAGGCCGCGATTGCTTTTGGTCGCGGTTGCTTTTGGTCGGCGACCCACATTTCTCCGGCGGAGCTTGAGCCAACGCCTGAAGCACGAGCGCTGGCTTCCCCGGTTGCCTGTGCGCCTCACTGGCAGCCTGATCTGCCGCGGGTCAACGCAACTATTCCAGTATAACGACGGCCAGTGTAAATACGAGGCAATACGGCGATTGGTTTAACCGCAGTTTGCTGCATTTGCGCGGCAAATTGCGGTCTGAGAAAAGTCCTCCCTCCAGGCAAGACATTTTCAAATCTCGGACGAATCGGCTTCTGAGGGAGGGGCCATTGCCGCCCCCCATTGCGCGGGAAAGGGCCCGGGAAAGTACACAAGAAAAGTCGCCGCGCATTCCCGCTGGTATCGTGCGGTGCCGGCCTGCCGCGGACCGAAAAATAGTGGGGGGATACGAGGTGTTGCTGCCTCTTGCCCCCCCATGCCTTCCCCGCTGACTGTCTGAACCGTTGCCAGGAACGCTCGATCGAAGTGGGCAGACGGCGGACTGGAGAGCTTAAGCCTAAGTAAACAAGGAGGTTATCGCAGCATACCGCGGTCGGAAGCGCAGTTCTTTCAGCCCTGCTGGGTGGGGCGGCGCAAGAGAGGGATTTCCCCCCGAGTTTGGCATGCTAGCCATGACCGGCCCGGGCGGCGGAATCGGTGTGGTCGCCGCGATTGGTGCGTTGGACCACGCAATGCGAAGGGGAGGTCTGGTTTTTCGCCACTGCGCTTGGGCGATTGCAATCCGCTGCGTAAAATAAAACGCGGCTACGAAAGCCGCGTCATTTCGTGCACCGACTGGTTGGCACGCGCCTTGGCGCCGAGCCCACGGCGGTGGCCCCAGGATGTGGGCCAGCAGCCGCGACGGTGGATAGAGTGCGAGGACAACCCGCACTTTGGTCAACCTGGCCATGTTGGGTGCGGCCTGCGGCAGCGTGGGCGAACTCCCTTCCGCCTTGAGGAATTCACGGTGACGGTTGGCAGTAGACGAGTGCGGGTTCAACGACTGCTTCGGGAAGCCGAGGGCTATCTCGAATTGAAGATGCCGCAGCAGGCATTGCAGACGTTGGCGCGCATCGACGACCCTGGCACATTCCGCAGCCAAACCTTGTTTCTCCGCGGCCAGGCCCTGCAAATGATGCAGCTCTACGAGGAAGCTATCGTAGCGCTGGAAGGGGCCGCCGATTTGAGCCCCAGCAATACCGAGATCGTCCTTATGCTGGCCTGGTGCTATCGCCGCGCCGGCCGCATGCCTTCTGCAATCGCCACGCTGGAACAGGCCTTAATGATCGCTCCCGATAACGCCGAGTTACTGTACCACTTGGCGCGGGATTTCAGCCTCTGCGGCAAGCGGCGCAAGACGCTCGATCTGCTCGCCATGGCCTTGGAACGCGATAGCCAGTACCGCGAGATGATCGCCACCGAGCCTGATTTCGATGCCCTGCGCCACGATCCAGAATTTCAGGCCCTGACGACAATCATTGTCTGAACAATCGTTGTCGACTCGCCGCGCCTGCATCGCCGCTGGGCGCTCTGACTTCTTGTTCGCGGCCTCGTGTGAACAGCCATGCCGCGGCCGCGCACGCTCTTCTGCCATGCATGAACGGTTGGATTTCATGCACGGCTAGCGGCCGTGGCACAACTTGGTGCTGCCGTTGAGCGCGGCGCGCTGAGCCGTCGCACGCATGGTTGTTCGGCGGCGCGCCATGTTCAAGGGGCGCCGTTAGCGGGCCTCCGGGCTTACCGCGCCTACACCCTCGGCCAGGTAATCGCTCAACGATTTCTTGGGCGTGCTGATCTTCAGCACCGGCGCGAAGTCGCTGAACTCCGCATCGATCTCGGCCAGCATCGTCTGAATGGGTTGGCTGTTGCGGGTCGATAGCCGCTGATAGTAGTCGAGGAACTGGATCGCCTCGGGCCAGCAATTGTCGTGATTGGCCGGCAGCAAGGCCGATAGCGCCACCGCGACCTCGGCCGGGCGTTCCGCGGCCTGCTCGATCAGCGATTCGATATCCGTATGATGTTCGATCAACTGGGCCATGGCCTCGGGCAGGTTCCACTTGCGGGCCATCACCCCGGCAACGTCGCTATGGGCACAGCCAAAACGCTCGCGCTCCAGGTGCGATAGCCGGCATTGGCCGTCCATCCGCGAGTTGAGCAGTTGCTCGTAGGCGTCGGGAAATTCCTTGGCCAGCAGCGGCACGGCCATGTCCTGCAGCAGGGCCGCGGCAAAGGGCTCTTCAACCTCTTGCGCGCCCAGATGCTTGGCCAGCTTGCGGGCGAAGAGCGCCCGGCGAAGCGAATCCTGCCACAAGCACCGCAGGTCGAACGGACCGCACTTGGGATTGGGCATCAGGCTGAACACCGCGCTCCAGAGCGCAAAGTTCTTGATCGTTCGCATGCCCACCAGCGTGATCGCCGTCTTGACGTTGGATATCTCGCGGGGAAACCCAAAGTACGAGGAGTTTACGAACCGCAGCACCTGGCTGGTCAGGCCGGGGTCGGTTTCGATCGGTACGGCGAACTCCGCCGGACCACACTCGGGATCCTTCGACAGTTGCAACAACACGATGGCACTCTGGGGCAGTGCGGGCAACTGTCCAGCAGTGATCAAACGATTGATATCGACGGTGGCGGATGCCATATCGGGCCGGTTCCTTCTACTCGGTACTTCGGGGGCAACTGCCAGGGAGAACTCCCCGGATTCCTGGTTCCGACGGCCGAGAAGCGGGCTGCCGGCGGCACCCTGCGGCTAGACGTTTAGCCGTTGTCGCCGCTCGGGGTTCCGCACAACCGCCATGAAAGGGAACCGCACCGCAGCGACGGACATCAGCCGCGCCACCAACGCATTCTTCTCTGCTCGTGCTCAAATCTAGGTCATGTCTGCGAAAAGGCAAAAGCGGTACGTGCTCACCGTTTGCGCCCATCCCAACCCCACCGCCGGCAACCGTTGCGGCGGTTGCATTTTCGCCTCAAGCATGTACCGATGTGTGTTGTCTTGCGGCCACGAGCCGCTGCGGCGCTCGGCCTGAGTTGTGCGGCTAAGTGCCGCTTCTGTAGGTGTTTGCGGCGTCGGCCCGCGATCTGGCCGTTCTGTGGCCCGCTCCTTGCCTATTACCGTGGCTATTGATGAACCAGTGGCCGCCGTGGCCGTTCCCCCCAAGAAGGAAGTTCGGCATGCAGAACCCTTGGACCGGCGGCCTGGGCTTTGTCTGGCTGGTGATGGTGCTGTTGGTCCTCACCAGCGAGGCGGCCCCTGTGTCTCGTGAACCGGGGCTCCCTGGGACCAGGGAGCATGCAGCGGCCGTCTGGTCGCTTGGAACCGCAGACCGGGCAGCGCGCCGGCAGCTTGCGCTTGAGGTGCAGTTGGTACAAGCCGCCGAGCGGGCGGCCGAGATTCAGCCGGCCAACAATCCGGCGGTAGCGGCCGATGAGCCTGGGCCGCGCTGGCGGCGCACCGCCTGGGGCTGGGAGCGGGCCGAGTGGTGGCAATCGCCGCACCCAGGGCTGGCACCGCCCGTGTTTCACCCAGGCCTGTTCGCGTTGCTCCAGGTGATGCTTTCGCTGATGGGGCTCATCGCCTGGCCAGAGGGCTGAGCATCCTGTCGTGTCGTGGGAAGTTTCGTGCCTGACTCTTGGTTGCCCGCGGAGCCTTCACGGTAGCTGCATGAACCTGCATGGGGCTCGAACGGGGGGGCGGTCTTGGTATGCGCGAAGTTTCCTTGACTTTAGCTCTCAGCACAGGGAAGTTGATAGTTATCGCGTCACATGGGGCCGGTCCTACGGAACAGTCGGGTAGATGGATACCTCCCGCTTGATGATCCTTTGCGCGCTTCTGATCGTCGGTTTGAGTCCGACTGGGGCAGCCGATGAATTGCGCCCCGGGATGGGGACCGACGACTGGAAGATGGACCGCCTCGTCACCGCCGACGGCAAGGTCCACCAGGGGCTGGTGGAAGCTGAAGATGACGATGCCATCCACTTTCTGGAGCTCGTCCGACGGCAAGGGCAGCCGATGTTTGCCGTTCGCCGCCCTTACGAAAAATCTGAAGTGCGCACCCTTGAGCGGTTGGATAGCGACGAGCGCCAACGGTTACAGGCCCGCTGGAGGCGGTACCGGCGCCGCGCCCGGGTGCAGGCCGTGCGGCTTGCATCGATTGAACTGGTCCACAAACCGCAGCCCAAGCGGGAGCCCACCTGGCATTACAGCGGCGCTTGGTTCCACCTGGTAAGCGATGCCGACGAGAATACCACTCGGCAAGTGGTCGTCCATCTCGAACAAGTGTTTGCTGCTCTGAGCAATGTGCTCCCGGCTCGAACCATGCGCGGCGGCACTCAGCTTACGTTTCATGTCTTTCAAACGCACGAAGCCTACCGGCGGTTTGCCGCCGCCCGGGGGGTGACCCTGGAAAACGATGCCTTCTTTGCGGCCGACGATAATATCGTCGCACTGTATTCGCCACTGGCCCGCATCGCCCGCGAGTCGGCCGAGGCCCAGGCTGAGCATCAGGCCATGCAGGAGAAGCTGGAGGCATCGCGCAAGGAAATTCCCCAGCGGCTGAATGCTGAGCGCGAAAAGCTCCAGAATGCCAAGCGATCGGAAGCCGAGATTCGCACGTACATCACCAGGTTGCGGTCGAAGCTGTACCACGAGTTGGAGGCGATGCGCAAGTCGATCGACTTGACCGCCCGGCAGAACCAGCAGGTGATCGAACGGCGGACCCAGGCCAGCCTGGCAACGCTGCGTCACGAGGCGTTCCATGCCTACCTGGAGAACCATGTCTTCCCGCTCCGCGAATACCGTGTGCCGCGCTGGCTGCACGAAGGGATGGCGCAGGTGTTCGCACATGGCATTTTGGAGGACGGCGCGCTTCGCGTGGACGCACCCGATCCCGACCTGCTGCGTCGATTGCAAGTCGACCTCCAGGCAGACCCGTTACCACTGGAGCGGTTGTTGCATGCGCAACCGGCGGATTTTTTGCCCAGCGACGCCGCCGGCCGCGAGCAGGCCAGCCGGCTCTATACCTACGCCTGGGGCATGGCCTGGTATCTGCTGTTTGAAGACGACGAAGCCTGGACGATGGAACGCCTGGTCAGCCTGGTAGGGCCGGGCGAGCCCACCGATCCCGTGCAGCGGTTTGAGGGCGTGGCCGGGATGAGCCTGCCGAAATTTGAAGCTCAATGGCGCAAGGCTATGCTGGCCGTCAAACCGGCACGATAGTCACGGAACACCGCGGCAGCATCCTGTGCAGGATTCATCCTGCCTGCGCAGCGGCGGCCTGTGGCGGGAGGCTTGCCGTTCCGCTATGCGCGCAAAGGAAGGACGTGCCATGCCGCTGGTTGCATCGGCGCGCTGAAGGGGCTTGCCGTCCTGAAATGCGCCCAGCGAGGGGGGGCTACGGCTTCAACGGCGCCACCTGTGTGGTGGGTAGCTGAATGGTGAACTGCGTGCCGCGGCCCGGTTCGCTTTGCACGAAAATCTTGCCGCTGTGCGCTTCGACGATTTTCTTGGCCGTGGGGAGGCCCAGCCCGCTGCCGCCCCCTTTGTTCGACCAGAACGCCTCGAAGATGTGGCTTAACGTCTGCTGGTCCATGCCGCAGCCGGTATCGATCAGGTCCACGGCCAAGCCCTCGGGCACGCGGCGGGTGCGCACTTCCAACCGCCCGCCCCCGGGCATCGCCTGCTGGGCGTTGAGCACCAGGTTGTGCAGCACGCTGCGCATCTGTTCGCGGTCAACCAGCACCGGTGGCAAGTTGGGGTCCAATAGCCGGACAATCTCAATCCCTGCATCGAGTGCCTGGGGTGAGAAGAAATCGAGCAACTCCTCGATCAGCCGGTTGATGTCGACCTCGCCGCGCCGCAACGGACGCGGCCGGGCAAAGCCCAGGAAGTCGTCCAAGAGCGTGGTCAGCCGATTGCACTCTTTCTGAACGCGGGCGATTCGTTCCAGCGCCCGCCGTTCGCGGGGCGTGGCGGCTTCGCTGAAATCCTCGGCCAAGAGTTCGATGTTCAGGCTGATGGTCGATAGCGGGTTCTTGATCTCGTGCGCCAACGCACCGGCCAGCACCGCAATCTCGGCGTATTGGGCACGCAACTGTTCTTCGCTGCTGGACATGGCGGGATGGTCACCGCAGGGGGCGAAGCAAACCAACGATGCTGCAAACGGAGCATGCCCACGTTCCACCGGGACAGGCGGAGCGCGGGCATGTCGCGTACGATCGCATGAACTTCAGTGGCGCCGGCCTAGTCCTGCTCTTGCGGGGCTTCAGCAGGCTGGCCGTTACCGCCTTCTTCCAGCTCGCGCTTGGCAACGCGGTGGCTGAGCTTCACGCGGTTCTGCTCGTCGATGGCGATCACCTTGACGTCAAGCTCATCGCCCACCTTGCAGATTTCCGAGACGCTCTTCACGAAGCCGTCGGACAACTCGCTGATATGGCACAAGCCGTCCTTGCCGGGAAGAATCTCGACGAACGCGCCGAAGTCCTTGATGCTGGTTACCCGGCCGCGATAGATGCGGCCCACCTGCACCGAAGCCGTCATCGCTTCGACCTGCTCGAGCGCCTTGCGGGCGTTCTCCGCATTGTCGCTGGCGATGGTCACGGTGCCATCGTCGTCCACGTCGATGGTCACCCCGCACGACTCCTGAATTCCCCGGATCACTTTGCCGCCGGGGCCGATCAGCATGCCGATCTTATCGGGGTGGATGTGGGTTTGCAGCAGCCGCGGCGCGAAGTTGGAAATATCGGCATTGGGCCGCGGAATCGCCGAGAGCATCTTGCGGAGAATCTCGATCCGGGCCTCGCGGGCCTGGGCCAGCGTGCCGCGGATGATTTCCTCGCTGATGCCGTCAATCTTGAGGTCAAGCTGGATGCCGGTGATTCCCCGTTGCGTGCCGGCCACCTTGAAGTCCATGTCGCCAAAGTGGTCTTCATCGCCAATGATGTCGGTGAGCAGCACCCAGCGGTCGTCGGCTTCTTTGACCAGGCCGATGGAGATTCCGGCCACCGGGTTGCTGATCGGCACGCCGGCCGCCATCAAGCCCAGCGTGGCACCGCAGACCGAGGCCATGCTGCTGGAACCGTTGGATTCCAGGATGTCGGAGATCACCCGGATCGTATAGGGAAACGTTTCCGGATCGGGCAGCACCGATTTCACGCTCCGTTCGGCCAGGGCGCCGTGGCCGTACTCGCGACGGCCCGGGCCGCGGATCGGCCGGCACTCGCCCACCGAGAACGGCGGGAAGTTGTAATCGAGCATGAACTTCTTGCTGTACTCCTCGAACAGGCCGTCCACGCGCTGTTCGTCGCGGCCAGTGCCCAGCGTAACGGTGATCAACGCCTGGGTTTCGCCGCGCTGGAACAAGGCCGAGCCGTGAACGCGCGGCAGGATGTCCACCTCGCACTCGATCGACCGCAGTTCGTTGTGGCCGCGGCCATCGGGCCGGGTGCCCGAGAGGATCAAGTCGCGGACAATGATCGCTTCCAGGTCGTGCCATGCCTTCTGGAACGAGGCCAGCGGAATGGCATCTTCGGCCTCGGGATCGGGGATCAGTTCCGCCTGGATCTTGGCCTGCAATTCGCGAACGGCTTCCGCCCGGGCCTGCTTGCCCGGGGTCTGCTTGGCCGCCTTGAACGCCTCGTAGTAGTTTTCCCGGAGGCGGTCCAGCAGGCCGTCGTCTTCGGGAATCTCGTACTGGGCCTTCACCACCTGCACCTTCTCGAACAATTCGTTCTGAAGGTCGCACAACTCGCGGACAATCCGGTGCGCTTCCACGATGCAAGCGACCATCTCATCTTCGGGCATTTCGCGGGCAAAGCCCTCGATCATCATCACCGACTCGTGGTTGCCGGCAATGACCAGGTCCAGATCGCTTTCTTCCAGGTCATCCTGGGTGGGGAAGGGGATCAGCCGGCCATCCACGCGGCCAAGCCGCACGGCCGCCAGCGGACCGGCAAACGGCGTGGGCGAAAGTCCCAGCGATGCCGCGGCCGCATTGATCGCCAGCACATCGCCGTCCTGCTGCCGGTCGCTGGCCAGCACCATGCATTGCACTTGGACTTCGTCGCGGAACCACTCGGGAAAGAGGGGGCGAATCGGCCGGTCGATCAGCCGCGAGCTGAGAACTTCCTTGAGCGTGGGACGCCCTTCGCGCTTCAAGAATCCGCCGGGAAACTTGCCGGCAGCCGCCGTGCGCTCACGGTAGTCGCACGTCAGCGGAAAGAAGTCAATGCCCGGCCGCGCGGGGCCAGTGGTCGCAGCGGCCAAAACCACCGTTTCACCATACTGTGCCAGGCACGCTCCTGCCGCTTGCTTTGCCAACTTGCCCGTTTCGAGTGAGAAGACCTGATCGCCGATCTGCTTTTCAACACGTACTTTCAATTTCTTACATCCTGATACTACGGCTCCTGGCCGGCGTCTTACACAAATGCGGTCTTCAGATGGCGCAAGGGGAAACTACAGCCAACTGCGAACAAGGCAATATGCACGGGGCCCAGAAGCTCCCGGGCGGCGGGATGAACGCGCCAGCACGACGCACCTTGCATGGGAGGGCCATGCGAACAGCACGCCTTCTTGCCTGGCGGGCACTCGAATCGACAGCGGAGGGGTTGCTGCGGGATGCGAATGAAAACGGGATGAGCGAAAACAGCCGGTCAGATATCAAAGCTGATCGTGGTAATCGCAGGCGGTGACACCGAACTGGGGGGACCGCAGCCGCTGCGAATGCCCCCCCGCCTGCCAGAATGTTGCCGGACGCAGCCGGCTTTCCTTCGTGCAGGGGAGGTGGCCTCCAGCACCTGCATGGACCGGCGCCATCGGTGTCAGGCCAGCGGTGGATGCCGACCTGTCAACGGGGAACCGGCCACCCGCAGAACTACTTGCGCAGTTCCAAACGCCGCAGGATTTCCAAATACCGGCTTGGATTGACACGCTTCAGGTAGTCCAGCAGCCGGCGACGGCGGCTCACCAGCGCCAACAATCCCCGGCGACTGGCGTAGTCCTTCTTGTGCGACTGCATGTGTTCCGTGAGGCGATTGATTCTGGTGGTGAGAATCGCAATCTGCACCTCGGGCGAGCCGGTGTCGCTTTCGTCGCGCCGGAAATCCGTAATCAGTTGGGTCTTACGCTCTTTCGTAATCATTCGCGGACGCAACCCCTCCTCGTGAGACGATCCCGCGCCTTGCAGCAGGGATGTAGCAGTCTCCCCGGCGACGATCGGAAAAAGGTCCCGCCAGGAACTTGCCACAACACAAACCAAAATTCAGAAGCATTTAGTCTAGCGTTCGGCCGGGGCCATGCAATGGGCAAACAGCGGTGGACGCCCACTTTTCTGCTGCCCAGCCCCAGGACCAGGCATTGGCACAGCCGACGGTTCCATCAATCAACCGTAATGCATGGCGGTTGATCGGGCAGCCGCAATTGCGTGGGAAGGCTCTACCGCTGTGGCCGCACACGGGGGCGCCTCGCCGTGCGAGGCTGCGTCGTGGTTCAGCGGCGGCACCAGGGAGGCGGGCGGCGAGCCCGCGGTCTTGCGCTGCGGCTGGCTGTGCAGCCCTGCTGTCGGCCGCTGCCAATGGCGGTCGATCAACTGGCAGCGGATCAATTCGGCCACGGCTTGCAGGGCATCGCGAGGGCCAATCTTCTTGCCCTCGCTCCACGTTCGAAAGGCATAGCTGATCGGAACTTCGCAGATTCGAGCACCCGCCTGCGCCAGCCGGCATGAAAGCTCCGGCTCAAAGGTAAAGCTGCGACTCTTGAGCGACAGTTGGCGAAGCAGATCCGCCCGTACCAGCTTGTAGCAGGTTTCCATATCCGTGAGGTTCAGCCCGGCTGCAACATTGGCGGCCTCAGTGAGGCAGTGATTCACGAGCCAGTGCCACCAGGGACTGCTGCGGTGGCCGCCCCGCGGAAACCGCGTGCCAAACACGGCGTCGGCCCGGTTCCCCAGCACCGGGGCCAACAGCTTGGGGAGGTCGGCCGGGTTGTACTCCAGGTCGGCGTCCTGCACCACGGCCACATCGCCGGTCATGTGCTTGATGGCCGTACGGACGGCCGCTCCCTTGCCCAGGTTCCGGCGGTGTCGCACAGCGCGCAACCGGGGTTCCACACCGGCCAGATTGCGAAGGATGCGCCAACTGGCGTCGCTGGAACCGTCGTCCACCGCCACCACTTCCAACTCCAGCGGCAACGGCACGGCCATCACCCGTGCTACGATGGTCGCCAGCGTGGCTTCCTCGTTGTAGATGGGCATCAGCACACTGAGCCGCCGCAGCGGGGGTGCAGTCGGTTGTTGTGGGGGGTAAGCTGTTGTGGGGGGGATCATGCCCTGTCTGCCGTTTCGTTCTATCTTGCCGCGCAAGGCCTTCTGGAGTGCGATTGCTCCTGCGGAGGTTATGCCTCGCGACTTTACAGTTCTACAGCCATTCTTCATACTGATCGACCCTTGTCATGAACGAAGGGCGCGGGCCTAAGGAGCAGAGCCACGATGCTGCCATTGTCGGTCAACGAAATCACGACGTTTCGCTGGTCGTTTGAAGAGGACGTGGCACGCTACGCCCAGGCCGGCCTCTCGGCCATCGGGGTGTGGCGGCACAAACTCTCCGACTGCGGCGTCGATCGTGCCGTGGAACTGCTGCGCGAACACAATCTCAACGTTTCCAATTTTTGTTGGGCGGGCGGGTTCACCGGAAGCGATGGCCGCACGTACCGCGAAAGCCTCAACGACGCCCACGAAGCCATCCAGACCGCTGCCGCGATTGGTGCCCGCTGCCTGGTCGTGTACAGCGGGGCCCGGGCCGGCCATACCTTGAACCATGCGCGGCGCTTGATTTTCTCGGCCCTGACGGAACTGGTGCCACTGGCCGAGGAATTCGGCGTGGACTTGGCCGTGGAGCCGATGCACCGCGACTGCGCGGCCGACTGGACCTTTCTCACCTCCCTGGATGATACCCTGGAACTGCTCGACGCGGCCGGCAGCCCTCACCTCAAACTGGTGTTCGACACCTACCACTTGGGCTTCGACCCGGCCAACTACGAACGGATCGACGAGATCGTCTCGCGCATCGGCGTGGTTCACTTGGGCGATGGCAAAACGCCTCCCAAAGGCGAGCAGAACCGGTGCCTGCTGGGGCACGGCTGTATTCCCCTGCAAGACATCATCCGCAAACTGGTTGATGCTGGCTACACGGGGTATTTCGATGTCGAATTGATCGGCGAGGAACTCGAAAGCTGCGACTACAACGAACTGCTGATGAACTCCAAGCAAGTCGCTTCGCAGTTACTGGCAGAAGTTCTCTAGCCGAAAACCCGCCCCGTGTTAACCCAAATTGGCCGAAGGCAGCGCCGCACGTGGCGGCGCTGCTGCCAGTGCTGTCACTATCAACCGCGCTTGGCCTTTGCCATGCACAACTGAGGCCAGGTAAGCCCCGTCCAGGCTGCGAGTGCTGCCGCGATTAATCGCGCGAGGCCTTGAAAAGGTTGTATGTGATGTGGGCTTGGCCCTGGTGGTGCGCCTCGTGCCAGCCAATCACGTACAGGCAATCGCGCACCGTGAGGCCCCGGGCCTGCAGAGCCGCCGGAATCTCGTCCAGCCGGTCGTCGCCATAGCCGGCCAGCGTCTCCAGCAGGTGTTGACGGCCATCGGCCAGGACCGTGCGTATCGTTTCCACGCTGGGGATGTCGTCGTCGGGCGTGCTCCCACCCCGAAAACGCGGCCATAATTCGGTGAACGCCGCCGGCTTCTCGGGTGCTAACCGCTCGGTGGCGAAGATCTCTTCCGTCACGCCAATGTGCATCAACTGCCAGGCGATATGGGCCCGGCCCGGTGCCGGCCGCCAGCCCAGCACGGCCGCCGGATCAGGCTCGGCCGCAATCTTTTCGAGCAAATCCAGCGTGCGGTTACGGTAAAACGCGTAACTCTTGGCAAAGGTATCGACGGTCGACACGTTCTGATGCCTCCTCACGCCAACGAGTAGATTCAACAAGTAGATTCAAATGGTTTAGGTGCCATTTCCCCCGGTACCCGGTGCCCCGGTTCTGCGAGCCGTGTTGTATGTCCCGCCAAAACTTCTGCGTACTGCGGCACTGCATAATGCGGTGCTGCATAATGCGGTGCTGCGTGAGCCGTGCCATCCGCGCCGCAGGCAGGACGATTCAACGTTCGCACCTCCCTTGTAGCCGTGCTACAGGCTCGCCAGCAACCGATCTCCAGAAACGTCCGTGGGGGTAACGGCCACGATGGAACCAAGCGGCAGGTCCCGCTCGGGCGATACGGCCAGTTGCAGCGGGGCGTAGCGGCAGGTGGTCCCGGAGTAAACCACCTGGGCCTGGGAGTCGGGCGAAGCCGCAGGGACCTCGTTGGTCCCTTCGACCAGCAGGTGCAGTTCGCGGCCCTTCAGGCTGCGAAAATATTGCTGGCGCAGTTCCGCTTCAAGCTCGGCCAGGCGATGCACCCGATCGCTCTTCACATCGCCGGGCACCTGGTCGGGCAACTCCGCGGCGGGAGTGGTCCGCCTAGGACTGAACGGAAAGATATGAATCTTGGAGAAACCTACCTCGCGCGCCACGCGGCAAGTCGCCTCAAAATCGTCCTCCGTTTCGCCGGGGAATCCCACGATGATGTCGGTCGTCAGCGCAGGTTGTTCCAACCGCTCGCGGATCAACTGGCAGCGGTCCACAAACCGTTTGCTGCCCCAGCGGCGCTTCATCCGGCGGAGAATCCGATCCGAGCCGCTTTGCAGGCAAACGTGCAGGTGAGGGCATACTCGGTGCGGATGCGCGGCCATCACGTCGACCAATTCGCGGGTGACTTCCGTGGCTTCAATGCTGGAAAGCCGCACGCGGAACGCGCCGGGCAGGGCCGCAATCTGTTCCAGCAAGTGCGAGAGCCGCAGCCATTGATCCTTGGGCCGTTGGCGATTGAAATCCACTCCGTAGTGGCCCAGGTGGATGCCCGTCAGGACAATCTCGCGGTAACCCCGCTCGACCAGCCGGGACACTTCATCCAGAATTTCGCCCGCCGGCCGGCTATGCATCTGCGGCCGCACGGCAGGAATGATGCAATAGCTGCACTTGAGCAGGCAACCGTCCTGCACTTTCACGTAGGCCCGGTGTCGCGTGCCGAACTCGGAAATGCCGCTGGGAATATCGACCACGCCGAACCGGCCCAGCACGTCGGGCAGTTCGCGCTTGTCGGTAATGACTTCGGCTACTCCCGGCAGCGATGCCACTTCCTCGGGGGCCCGGGTAGCATAGCAGCCCATCACCACGATGCGGGCGTGCGGATTGCGCCGCGCAAGACGGCGGATCGTCTGCCGGCTCTTGGCGTCGCCTTCGTTGGTGACCGTGCAGGTATTGACGATGCACAAGTCGGCGGGCGCGTCGTCCGATGCGTCCACGTAGCCAATGCTGAGCAGGCCCTGGCGAAGATATTCGGTTTCGTACTGGTTGACTTTGCAGCCGAGTGTGACGGCCCTGAGCGACGGCATGGCAACGGGGGGCGTTGGAATGATGGAGATGGACTGGCAATAACTTCAATACAACGCTCATTTATACCATCCTGGCCGCGGCATGGGCACCTGCGCCGCAGGCCGCGTGGCCGCCACACCAATTATGGTGTGTTGTGAGTTCCCTCCCGCGCATGCGTGCGCGCCTCTGGATCGAAGGGGCCAACGGAAGCTGCCTTGTGAACGGCCGAGGGAACGGGGGGAATGGGCCGTCACCCGGGGGGTAGCCAGGTTAGGATTGTTCTTTCCACCATTGCGCCACGGCGGCCAGGGCCTGCTGGGGGGTGGTGAGCTGGCCATCGAGCTGGGCCTCGCGGACGCGGCGAAGGAAGGTTGAATACAGCTTGCCAGGCGGGATGCCCAGCGCGCGCAGGTCATTGCCTGAGATCAGCGGAGGCGGGTCCAGTTCGTGCGGCGGCAGGGCCAGTTTTTCGCGGCACCAGGCGACGTGATCGGTGGCTTGCCCCCGCGTTTCCGCGTCGGCCTCAGCCAGGTCGCAGAGGTCGGTTGCCCAGGCGTTGACCAGCATCGGCTGTACCTGCGACCACGGCAGCGTGGGCGCCTCGCGGAGGCGATCCAGATGTTTGAGCAGCCAGACGGCCTCTTCGCACTCCTTGTTGGAAAGCCGCCACCGCTGGGCGACGTTGGCCGTCGTTTCCGGCCCAAGTTCCAGCAGCCATGCCGCCAGGGCCACGACAAACGGCGGTTGCTTTAGTCGCTCGAGCCGGTCGAGCGTTTGCTTCCAGGCCGTGCCGTCTTCGATCACCGGTTTCAATTCCGGCACCAACGCTTGGGCGAGGCCCGTCTCACCCAGCAGTTCCACCGCCCGGCGGCGGTTGGGATGAATCAGCATCGGCCGCAGTTCCTGGGCGATGCGCTCGGGGGCCACGGTCACCACCCGATCGGCCATAGCCTCGATGGCGGCGCGGGTTTGTGCTTCCAGGGTAAAGTCGAACCGGGCCGCGAATCGCACGGCCCTCAGCAGCCGCAGCTTATCCTCGCTGAATCGGGTGAACGGATCGCCAATCGCGCGGATCACGCCGTTGGCCAGGTCGGCTTGCCCGCCCACGTAGTCGATCACGCGGTCTTCCAGCGGATCGTAGAGCAGGCCATTGATGGTGAAATCGCGCCGCTTGACGTCTTCTTCGGCGGTGCCGAAGGTCACGCTGTCGGGCCGGCGGCCATCGCTATAGGT
Organism: uncultured Pirellulales bacterium; assembly: GCA_964511065.1. Taxonomy (GTDB): domain Bacteria; phylum Planctomycetota; class Planctomycetia; order Pirellulales; family S012-138; genus CALBRZ01. The sequence goes on from CAZEEG010000034.1 coordinate 29,392, forward strand.
GCCGTCGCTGCGGAAGGTGGCCACGTCTACCTGCCCAGCTTTGCGGCCTCCCACCACGACAATCACGCCGAAGCTGGCTCCGACTGCCAGCGTGCGGTGAAAGCCGAACAGCTTGCGCACCTCGACCGGCGTGGCATTGGTCGCGACATCGTAATCCTTGGGCGTTTGGCCCAACAGCATGTCGCGCACGCAGCCACCTGCCCACACCGCCTCAAAGCCGGCTTCGCGCAGCGTGCGGACAATCTGCTCGGCAAACTGGCGTTGATCCTCGGGAGAATACTGCACAAAAGCACGCGGTTGTAATGATTGGCTGGCACCCTGCCATACGGACAGAAGCGATGGGGGACCACACGGTTGGCTTAAGCGCGAGGCAAGCCACGGGCGCTGTTTACCCCCCGAGGGCAGACCTCGTGGCCATGAGGCAGTTTGACACAGGGCATGCGACTACAGCGCGGCCGCCCGAACCAGCCAGTCCTCCATGGCCCGGTCCACTTGTTGTATCATCCGCGCGCGATCCCGATCCGTAAAGGTGAACGAACATTCGTCACCGGTCCGCAAGAAGTGCAACGTGGCCGATGCCGGCGACGCGCCCAGCACCTGCTCGACCGCCAGCGCGTAGACGAACATCTGCATTTCGTAATGGCGGGCGACGTCTTGCATCGTTTCGCCGCTGATCCGGTTGGACTTGTAATCCAGCAGGTGCCAGTTGCCGGCGGCGTCCTGGTACAGGCAGTCGATGAATCCGCGAAAATAGCGCACACCACGGCCGTCGGCATCGTCGCTGCTTTCGACTCCGTTGGGCGGCCAGGCCAGCAGGAACTCGATTTCCTTCTCGATCTGCGTGGCCGCGGCCAGCGTCTTGGCCCGGGGCGAGGCCAGAAAACGCTGGAGCATGTCGGTCGCAACGGTCACCTCCGATGCATGGCCCGACTCTACGGCGTGGGGGTTATCGGCATCGAGGTACTTGCTCGCCAGGCGGTTCACCTGATGCGTGAGCGTGACCGGGCCCGGCGGTTCTCGGAAGTCAATCGATTCCAGGGCCGCGTGGACCAGCGTCCCCAATCCGCGTGGATCGGCAAAGGCCGGCTGTTCCGGTCGCAGGTCGATGACTTGTGAATCGTCGGAATCGGCAAACTGGACTGTGAAGGTAATCTCTTCGATTTCGCTCGGATTGCCGCTTTCGGCCTGCGATGCCTGATCGCGCGGCGCCCTCGCCTGCAACGCACTGCTCAGCCGGGAAAATGAAAACTCGCGGCGGGCCTGTGCATCCACCGGCACGGGCCGCACCGCGTCCAGCGGCGGGTAGTCCTGCGCATCGACCGCTTCCGCTGCCTGCTCGATGAGTTGGTCCAGTCGCGGACGCCGCGCTTTAGGCCGTTCGGCCGGTTCGGGCGGATCGGGAGCTACGTAAATTTGTGGCGCGGAATCTCTGTGCTTCTCACACCGCGGCTTGCCGGTGGCCAGGTCGAACCGTTCTTCCAGCAGTTTCAGCCACGGCCCGGTGTTCTTGCCTTCCTCGGCGATGGCGCTGGAGAGGATCAGGTAATCGGCAGCCCGAGTGGTGGCCACATAAAACAGCCGGTCCCGCTCCGCTTCTTCCTCGAGGGTTTCAAGATTGTTGAAGAAGTTGAGGCCCACCACCGCGTCGTCGCCAGGCGGCTTGACCAGCGGGCCAAGTTGCGGATCAAACGCCACGCGCGCCCCGTTGCCCATCCGTTTGCGATTGATGTCAGGCACGACCACTACCGGGAATTCCAGGCCTTTGCTCTGGTGGATCGTCATCAGGCGAACCACGTCGGTATCCTCCGGATGCGTGGCCGCCAGCGGTTCGTCGGGCTGCTTGGCAACAAAGTCGGAAAGCTGCTCGATGAAGTCAGCCAGCGTCAATACGCCCGAGCTGTCGAACGTACGGGCCAGGTCGAGCAGTTTGTGCAAGTTGGCCAGCTTGCGTTCTCCGAGAAACTCGGCGAGCAGGGCCGCATCGTAACCGGTGATATTCAGCGCGTGTTGGATCAACTCGGTGACGGGCATCCGGTCTTTGCAGGCCCGAAGCTGGCGCAGCGTTTGTGCGGCGAATACCACACGCTGGCTTTGCTGGGCGTCGAGTTGTTCCGGCAGCGTGGAATGAAAGAGCCCCGCCGCCAAACCATGGCGGTGCTGCGCCAGCCAAAACAAGGTTTCGTCGTTGAGTGAAAAGAACGGGCTGCGCAGCACTCCGGCCAGGCTCACCAGATCGCCCCGGTAAGCAACCGCCCTTAGCAGGTTGAGCAGATCGAAGATCTCCTGCTGGGCATAGAAGGCATGCCCGCCCACCAGGTAATAGTCGATGCCGTACCGCTCTAGCGCCTGTTCGTAGATGGCCACGTTGGACAGGGCGCGGAATAAAATGGCGATATCGCCGGGCCGAACCGGGCGCAACATTGCCTGGCCATCGGCGGTGGCGTTTCGGTCGTAGACAATCGCGGTCTGCCCGTCGAGCAGTTGCCGCAACCGGCGTGCGAGGCAGTCGGCCTCCAATTCGCGCAGTTGCTGGACGGACAATTTGATCGAGTGGTCCCCGTTCGATTCACTTCCCTGGGGCCGGGGGCGCGACCAAAGAAACTCGATGCACGGCCCGCCGTTCACCTGGCCGCGGTGCGATTCGAGCGCCTCGTACTCCTTGCCAAATACGTCGGCGAACAGCAGGTTGACGAAGCTCAGCACCTGCTCCTGGCTGCGGAAATTGCGGCGCAGCGGCAATCGGCCATCCTCGGGGGTCGCCTGGCGGAGTTGCCGGAACACGCGGGGATCGGCCCGGCGGAAGCGATAGATCGACTGCTTGAAATCGCCCACGAAAAACAGCTTAGCCGGGGTGAAACTGCCATCGCCGTTGGCGGCATTGTCGGACGTTTCCACCTGGTCGGCGCACAGCGCGCGGACGAGGTCCACTTGCAGTGGGTCGGTGTCCTGGAACTCGTCGATCAACAACGCCTTGATGCCCGAGGCAATCCGCTGTCGCAGTTCGCGCTGCTGCGGCGGGCACAAGAGATCGCGGGCTTTAACGAGCAGATCGTCGAAATCCAGACAGCCGATCTCACTCTTGCGGCGGTCGAACTTTTCGATGATGGGCCGGGTAAAGGACAGCAGTTGCAAGCCGAGCCTGGCCGCCGGCAGGGCCGCCTCTTTGTTGAAATCCAGCAGTTTCAATGCGCTGTCGATTTCAGCGCGAAGCGCTTTGATGGCCTCGTTGATGGCCGTGTAATCGTCGGGATTGTGCCAGCCCTTGGCAGCGCCGCCGTGCTGCGTCGTGCAGTGCTCGCGCAGCTCAGCCAGGGCCTTGGGCAGATCGTCGCTCTCGGCCAATTTCGGCAGATGCTCCAGGATGTAGGCCCGCCGCTCGATCATCCGGTTGTTCTTGGCTTCGTTGTCGCGGAGCAGCTTGAGCAGTTTGGCGGCCAGGGGGGAACCGGCGATCCGCTCGGTGGCCTGTGGCACCAGGTGCGTGCGCACGTAATCGGCCCAGATTTCGACCACCTCTTCCGGGGTGCGGTTCAACCAGGGATCGAACTCGATCCGATCGCGGTTGCCGACCAGCGTGCGGACCAGATCGCGGACACCGTCCAGGTGAAACGCCGCCACCAGGTCCATGGTGGTTTCATCGCGCCTGGCAAGTTGATCGCGGAGTTCGTCGTCGATCACCTCGGTGAACAGGGCGGAACTTTGGGCCGCATCGAGCACGGCAAAGCGCGGGTCCAATCCCGCTTCGACGGCATGCGACCGCAGCAGGGCGCCGCAGAACGCGTGGATCGTCATAATCCGCGCGCTCTCCAAATCGCGGACGATGGTAAGCCAGTAGTTGGCTTCCTCGTCGGTGGCTGCTTCCAACACGCGCGCATGGCACGCCTTGCGGACGCGGTCGCGCATCTCGCGGGCGGCACGCTCGGTGAACGTGATGGCGACGATCTCGTGCAGCCGCGCCTCGGGTTCGCCCGAGTTGGGATCAGGCTCCAGGTACGACAGGAACCGCCGGGTCAAGACAAAGGTCTTGCCGCAACCGGCTCCGGCCGACAGAGCCACCGGCACATGGCGGGTTTCCAGCGCGGCTCGCTGTTGGTCGGTCAGTGGGTTGACTGCGGCGGCCATACCTTCTCCAACGAACGCACCTGGTTGACCCTGCACACCGTGGCGAACTCGCAACGGCCGGTGCAGTTGTCGTCGAGCGAGTAGACGGGGAATTGCCCTGCCTTGATTCCCTGGGCCAATCGAAACACCTGTTCGATGATACGGTCCCGCCACGCGACCCAGCCTTCGTGGCACCGCGGTGCCTGGCCGGGCGCGGATACTTCGGCCGCGGAAATCCACTTGCGGTATCCGCCGTCGCGGCAGAACCAGTAGCCGGCATCCAGGGCCGCGGCATCGCCGCCAAAGAGCACCTGCTCCGCGGCCAGGGCGTACAGTTCCAACTGCAGGGCGGTGCCGTCGGGCACGGCATTCTTGCCAGGCGGCGTGACCTTCTTGCCGCTCTTGTAGTCGATGATGGAGAAGACTTGCCGGCCGGCGACGCGCCCCACGTCGATGCGGTCGATCCGCCCGGCCAGACGCAACTCGTGCGTGCCCTGCTTGAGGACCAGCGGATCGGATGTCGCCAGCGGATCGGCGCCCGGCCGCAACTCCTGGCCAAACGAAACCTCGAAGTGTGTTGGCCGCAGCGGCAGATCGAGCGTGTTCCAGCACTCGTCGTACTTCGCATGCTGGCTGCGATAATCAGCCAGCCATTTGCAAATGAGCCGCAGATCAATGGCCCGCATCGCTGCCGGAACATCGCTGCCGCGGGTGCGGAGTTCAAGCTTGGCGAGCACCTCCGCCCAGGCCTCGGCCAGGTCGGCTTCGTCGATTTCAGCGGGCGACACCGGGCGGCCATGCCGCTCGTTGAGCGCGTGATGCAGTTCGTCCAGCGCCGCATGCAGCAGCGAACCGCGTTCCAGGTAGTCGGCCTCCAGGGCCAGTTCTTCCAACGGTTCGATGCGAAGCACCCGCCGCAAAAAAAACTTGTAAGGGCATAAGGCGTAGCCCTCCAGGTCGCTGGCGCTCCAGGGACGGTCGAGCGGGAACCGCTGCGCCAGCCACTGCTGCACGGCCGGGCTCTCCAGCAGTCCCTCGAAGACCGAGAACCCTTCGCGGCGGCCCCGTAGTCGCATGGCCGCCAAGGCGTCGAAGATGTTCGACAGCACCTCGGTCGATGATGCCACGGATACGCCGGCCAGCAGGCCCACATCGCCGTTGAGGGCGTCGTGCATGCCGCGAATCCGCAGTTCGCGCGGTGAGGCGGGTTCTGAATCCTGCGGCACGTGGCTCAAATCGACCGCCACGGTCTGCTTCAGTTGCGTGTTGCCTGCCGCGCGAATGACCTCCTGCAGGAATGGGCTGGGGAGCAGCGGTTCGGCCTTCTCATTCATGGCCGGATAGCTGAGCCACAGGCGGCGGCCCGCGCGCGTCAGCACCTCGTAAAACAGCAGCATTTCATCCTGGCCGCGCTGGATGCGCGTCGGCAACGGCAAACCGGCCTCACGCAACCGGTGGTATTCGGCCTCGGAATACAAGCGGTCGTGCCGCTCCGGCGAGGGAAACGCCTTTTCCGACAAGCCGGCAAAGAACAGGTACGGAACGTGCAAGGCCCGGATGCTCGCCGCCGATAGCACGCGGACCCGGCCCACGTCGTCGTGCGCGCGGGGTAACTGTTCCCAGCGCAACAAGTCCTCGACCAGTTCAGCCACATTGTGGGCATCAACCACCGGCGGGTCCTCGCCCAGGCTGCGGAACAAGCTATCGCCCGAGCCCAGCGCATCCAATAGCCGCGTCCACGCGGCCTGGTCGCGGGCAATCCGTTTTGGATCGCTGTCGCGGCGGATCGCCGCCGGGATGCCCAGTTCTTCAGCCAGTTTTTCCAGGGCCCCGCACCACTGGCCCTGGGTGCCCTGCTTGGGCAACCGGGCCAGTGCTTTGTGTAAACGCTTCAGGTAGGCAAGCCCCACGCGGAGCCCGTAAGCTGGCCCTCGCGCGGCAGCCTCGGAGTTGCTTTCTTCAGAGTTGTGGGTTTTGTCGTCGGCATTGTTTTCCGCGGTTGGTACACCGCTGGCTACTGCGTCGGCGAGCGGTTCGCGCGCTTCGGCTTCGTTGGCGAGTTGTTCAATGAGTTCCTCCGCGGCTTGCAGCAGGGTCTTGGCTCCCGAGGGCACCTGGAGCCTGCGCACCAGTTTCTCGGCCTCGATAGGGCCACGCCCGTCAGCCCATTCTTCCCAGCGAGGCCGGATATAGTTGTTCCCCAGCACCGCCAACACCTGGCGGAACGGCCAATCGTCGGCCGCCAGCGAAAGGACTCGGGTGAACGCCCGGCAAACGGGAACCTCGGCCAGCGTGGGTGCCGCTTCCAGCGAGAACGGAATGCCCAGGTCGGTGAACACCTCGCGGACCAAGGACGCCGACCCCCGCAGCGAGCGAAACACCACCGCGATGTCGTCCGGGGGAACCGGCCGCCCGCCCGAGGCATCGCACCCCCGGAGCAGCAGTTCCTTGATGCAATGGCCAATCTGCTCGACTTCGCCGTGCTCGCGCGATGCGGCCAGGATTTCCACGCCCACCGCATCGGGAGCGTCGCGCACGATGCGGGGGTTCTGAAAAAGCTGCGATTCCAGGTGGTCCATCAGCGGCCAGGCGCTACGCCGCCGCGGCATCGGCCGCTGCTCGGCATTCAGCCGCTCCCGCAGTCTCGCGAGGGTTTCAAGCGATTTGCCGAACAGGTCGGTGCGGTGCGGCTCAGGTTCCAAGGGCAGTGTGATCAGCAACTCGCCTACGCGGCCGGCCAGGATTTCCAGAATCTCGTGCTGCGTTCGGGTGAAGTCGGCAAACCCATCGACCACCACCAGCTTGAGCCGGTCGATCATCTGGTTGACGCGCCGCTCTTTGCCATCGCGGAGGATAGCCCTGGCCGACCAGAACCGGCCTTCGGCATCGTACAGACCGTAAGCGGTAAGCCGTTCCTGGTAAGCGTGGTAGATGGCCAGCAATTCGCGGTCTTTCTGACTTTGGCCGCGTTGTTGGCTGGCACGCTGGAATTCGGCGGGCCAGATTTCGAGCCGCTTGAACTCGCTGATGAACTGGCTCACCAGGTCGACCAGGCCGTGCGTGCCCGCGATGGAGCCAAAGTATTTTAGTTCGCCAGCCTCGTGGGCCTGCTCGATCAGAAACCGCAGCAATTCCCGCTTCATTAAGCCTGACAGCGGGCGCACTGGCTCGCCCGAAGCTTCCAGCACCTGCTGGGCGAAGCCTTCAAAGGTGACGACCCCGGGGCTGAAACAGGCCCACAGCTCCGGCGTGAGCAGCCGGCCCACGATATCCGACACGGAACGATAGGTGGGAGCCAGCCACAACACGGAGCGGGCCGGATATTCGGCAAGTGCCTGGCGGTAGCGCTCGAGGAGTTGGCTGGTCTTGCCGCAGCGAGCTGGTCCGGTGACGACCGTGACTGCCCCTCGCCCCGCGGATGACTGAGGTGCCTTCGACGGTGCCATCGAGTGCAATGCTCCGTACTGCGTGGTGTATTGGTGCGCGGCCCCCTGGCCTGGGGGGCTCCTCACTGCGTCCCCGTCAACTTAGGGCGACTGCGAAAACGCCTGGCGAGGTGAATGGTCGGCCCCCTTAACCTTTCATTTTCTGGCGACGCTGTGGCGTGTCAATTCGTTTTCCTGTACGAATGTGCGCTATCGTGGGGACAGGCCGCAACGTGCTGGGCGATCTAACGTAGCGGGGTGACTGACGCCTCAGGGGGATCCGTGGAAGCGTGAGCATCCCGAGGGCACAACACCGCGTGGATGGTGGCCGGTTTTCGCCCCCCGACACCTTCCCTACGTTTGAGCGGTGCATCTTTTTCCCGGGGACCGGCGATTTAGGCCCCAGGGCCAGGTGGGAGATTCTGTGGGGAGATTCTTTGCGCCGCTCCGCAGTTCTTGGGATTGTTCGCTTTGCACCCGGACTGGCAACGCATTAACATGATTGGATGATTGGCGGCCAAGGCCACCCGGCAGCGGGTGCGAGGTTTGCCAGCGGCGGATCATCCCTGCCTGAATGCTCAGCCTGAAGCAATCTTCTGTATGAGCGGTTCGGCCCGCCGGGCCAGCGCGTGCGAACGTCGCGATTGATCTGCGGCGCGCAGCACCGACGGTCTGGCAGGTCCCTCCCAAACCGATGCGAGAACTGACGGTGCGACGTCCCTTCGCTTTCTTCCCGGCGGCCTTCCTGACAGCCCTGGCGGGGCACCACACTGCGCGAAACTTGCGGCGTCTGCGGCATGCCGTGACGGCTTGCCTGGCCGTGGCCGCGATCGTGGCGGCCAATGGTCCGATGCCCAGCTTGGCGCAGGCCCCTGGTGCCAATGCGCCCACGATCAACTATTTAACCCCGTCGGCCGTGAAGCCGGGCGAAACGGTCGATGTCACGGTGGTCGGCACCAACCTGGCTAGCCCTACCGCCACGTGGACCAACCTGCCGGCCCAGGTGGAACTGGCTCCGTTGGAGAAGAACGGTACCGACAAGACCAAGGTCGTCTATCGCATCACGCTCCCGGCCGACGCCGCCCCGGCCATCGCCGGGCTGCGGATTGCGACCGGCGATGGCGTTTCCAACCTGCGACTGTTGATGGTTGACGAACTGGATACCGTTCAGGCCGACGGCAAGAACCGCACGCCAGAAACGGCCCTGGCCATCAAGCCGCCGGTGGCTGTTGAAGGCGCGGTGGCCGCCGAAAGCTTCGATTATTACCGTTTGGAGGTCGCGGCCGGTCAGGAGCTGAGCTTTGAAGTATTCGCCGCCCGGCTCGGCTCGCCGCTGGATCCGGTGCTCCGCCTGCTCGATAGCGATGGACGCGAGTTGGCCTACAGCGACGACGAAGACGGCTTAAGTTCCGACAGCCGGTTTCGCTACCGGTTCGAGAAAGCCGGATCGTACCTGTTGGAGATTCGCGACATTCGCTATGCCGGCAACGCCAGTCACCGCTACCGCATCCGCATCGGCGATTTTCCGCTGGTGAGTACGACATTTCCCCTGGCGGTGAGTGCGGGCAAGTCGGCGGAGGTGCAACCCGCCGGCGTGTCGGCCGAGCTACCGGCCGTAACCGTAACACCAGAGGCTGCCGACCAGGGCCGCCGCTGGGTAGCTGTTTCGGCAGCCGCCGCCGCGCCGCAAGCCGTTTCGGCGATGGCCGCTTACGAAGTATCGGCGGTGCCGGAGCTTTTGGAACAGGAACCCAACGACGAGTTGGCGGCCTCCGAAGCGCAACCGCTGCCGATCCCTGCAGGCTGGAACGGTCGCTTTGATCGCGCCGGCGACCGCGACCATTTCACGTTTGAAGGCAAGAAAGGCCAGCGGCTGGTGTTCCGGGGACACGCCCGGGAACTTGGCTCGCCGGCCGACCTGTTTATGCGGCTTTACCAGGCCGACGGCAAGAAACTGGCCGAGGTCGACGACACCGACACGGCCGAAGGCATCCTCACCATCACCCTGCCGGCCGATGGCCGATATGTTCTGGCCGTGGAAGATTTGCTGCGCCGCGGCGGCCCGGCGTTCGCCTACCGCGTGGCGGCTGAAATCTACCAGCCATCATTCACGTTGGCTTTGGATGCCGATCGGTTTAACGTGCCGCAGGGCGGCGTGTTCGTGACCAAGGTAACGGCCACGCGCAACGGTTACGATGGCCCGATCACCCTGGCGCTGGAAGGCGCCCCCGAGGGTACGAAGCTGGAAGCCAACACCATTGCCGAGAAAAAGAACGACACCACGCTCAAGGTCACGCTGCCAGATAGCGTGCCCGGCGGCACACTGCTCACGTGCAACATCATCGGGCAGGCCAAGCACGGCGAGCAGGAACTCACGGCCGTGGCCAATGCGCTCGCGGTCTGGCGGACGGCCGTTCCCCGCGTGCCTTATCCCAGCGGCGAACTGGTCGAAACCGTGGCCGTGGGCATAGGGCCGAAGTTCCCCGCGTTCTTTGAACTGGCCGTCGATGATCGCACGGTGAACCTCACGCCGGGTTTGGATAGCGGCCGTTTCCAGGTGAAGGCCAAGCGGCTGAACAAGTTCGACGACGCAATCGCCCTGGCCGTTGAAGGGCTGCCCTCGGGCTTTGCCGCCAAGGCCGAGCCAATCGCCAAGGGCAAGAACGATATTGCCGTAACGGTCTCGGGACCAGCCGACGCGATGCCGGGCGAACACCCATTCAAAGTGGTGGGCAAGGCCACGTATCAGAACCAACCGCAGCAGGTGACGCTGGGTGAGTTGGTGTTGAAAGTCGCCCCGGCACTGCAACTGAAGTTGGCTGGCCCCGCCGTGGTGGAACCGGGCAAGACGGCCAGGCTTAAGCTGACCTTGCAGCGCGGCGCTGAGCAGGTGAAGGAGGTCAGCCTTGCGATCAAGGACTTGCCGCCTGGAGTCTCTGCCCCGGAGAAGCTATCGGCCGCGGCCGATCAAACCGAACTGGAGATTGAATTGACCGCCGCCGCCGACGCCAAGAGCGGCGAAGCGGCCAAGGTGCAGGTAACCGCCCAGGTCAAGGTAGGCGACCAGACGATCACCGCCGCGAGCAACACCGTGGAGGTGAAGGTGCAGTAATGCGGGCATGCTCGCCGGGCCCGCGTTTGCTGGGATTTGTGCCTTTCATGACACCACATTCCAAGAGGCAGGGCACTGCGCATGCCAGGGCGGACGATCCACTCCCCCCAGCTTATTCATCCTTGTAAAGGAAGCTCCGTGATGTCGATCTTTCAGCTATGGAAGCCAGCCATTCTGGCCGCGGCGCTGTGCGGCATCGTCACCACCGGTAGCCAGGCGGCCGAAGGCGAAACGGCGGCCGACCCCAGCCGGTTGCTGCCGGTTGAGCCAGGGCAAGCGGAGCGGATCGAGGTTTATCCCAAGAGCATCACGCTGGCCAGTCCACGACGCAGTATGCGGGTGGTGGTGACCGGCCATTACGCGGATGGCAAGGTGCAAGACCTGACCCGCGCGGCGAGTTTCCGCTCGGCCGATGAAAGCGTGTTGCGCGTTGAAGGCGGGATGGCTTATCCGGTGGCCAACGGCACGGCCGCGGTGCTGGTGGAAGTGGCGGGCCGCCAGGAGTCGGTGCCGGTTACGGTCAGCGGCCTGGCCGACCCCGACCCCGTCTCGTTCCAGTACGAAACGCTGGTTGCCCTTTCCAAGCACGATTGCAATTCCGGAGCCTGTCACGGCGCACCCAGCGGCAAGGGCGGATTCCGTCTTTCGCTGCGTGCTTACGATCCGGTGCTGGATGAAGAAACCCTGATTCGTGAGGCGTTCAACCGCCGTACCAACGTGCTCGAACCGGAAAAAAGCCTGCTGCTTCGCAAGCCCACGATGGAGGTCGCCCACGGCGGCGGGCGCCGCATGCGCCAAGGCGATCCCGGTTACGAGGCATTGCGGGCTTGGATCGCGGAGGGTCTCAAGACCGATGCGGCCGACGCGCCGCAATGTGTCAAGCTGGAAGTGTATCCCCAGGAGCGGACACTGCATTTCCCTGCCCATACGCAGCAGTTGAGCGTACTGGCGCATTTCTCCGACGGCAGCGTGCGCGATGTCAGCAAGTTGGCGAGCTTCGCCAGTTCTGACGACAACGTGGCCAGCGTGGATTCCCAGGGCTTTGTGTTCGCCCACGACCGCGGCGAGGCCGCCATCATCGTCCGGTACCTGGAAAAGGTGGAAACGGCCAGTCTGACGTTCCTCAAGGAGGTGCCGGGCTTCACGTGGAGTGATCCGCCCGCGGCAAATTACGTGGACCAGGCCGTGTTCGCGAAGCTGCATCAAATGCAGATTCTACCCTCGGACCTGTGTACCGACGAAGAATTCATCCGCCGCGTGTACCTGGATGTGATCGGGATTCTGCCGTCCCTGGATGAAGTCCGCGCTTTTATTGCCGACCAATCGCCAAACAAGCGGGCCGCGCTGATCGACCATCTGCTCGATCGGCCCGAGTTCGCTGATTTCTGGGCTTTGAAATGGGGCGACCTGCTGCGCTCGAACAACAAGCAGATCGCGCCGGCGGGCGTGCATAAGTTCCAGCGGTGGATTGTGTCTTCGATCCGCGACAACAAGCCGTACGACCAGTTCGTGGCCGAGTTGCTGTCGGCCGAGGGCAGCACCTTCGATAACCCCCCGGCCAACTACTTCCGCGCCGCAGCCGATATGGAAGACTGTGCTGAAACCACGGCGCAAATCTTCCTGGGAATCCGAATCCAATGTGCCAAGTGCCACAATCACCCGTTCGAGCGCTGGACGCAGGACAACTACTACGGCATCGGTGCGTTCTTCAATCGCGTGCAGCGGAAAAAGAGCATCCATCCCGATGAAATGGTGATCTGGGTGGCCCGCTCCGGTGAAGTCACCCAGCCGCGTACCGGGCAGCAGATGCAACCTTGGCTGCCGTTGATGGGGAGCGTGGACTTGCCCGGCGAAGCCGACCGCCGCGAGGCGTTCGTTCAGTGGATGCGCCGCAAGGACAACCCGCTCTTTGCCCACGCCGCCGTGAACCGCATCTGGGGGCACCTGATGGGCCGCGGGATTGTGGAACCGGTCGATGACTTCCGGGCGAGTAATCCGCCGGCCAATGCCGAGTTGCTCGAAGCGCTGGCCAAGGATTTCATCGAAAGCGGTTTCGACCGCAAGCATATCATCCGCACGATCCTTAACAGCCGCACTTACCAGCTCAGCTCGAAGAAAAATCCGTTCAACGAGAGCGACCAGAAATACTTCTCGCATGCCGGCACGCGGATGCTGTCGGCCGAGCAGTTGCTCGACGCCATCTGCCATGTGACGGGCGTGCCCGAGAAGTTTCCTGGCCTGCCTGCTGGCACCCGGGCCACGCAGCTTCCCAGCCCCGACGTCAACCACCAGTTCCTCAAGGTGTTTGGCCAGCCTGCCCGGGAGATGGCCTGCCAATGCGAGCGTTCGGACGAATCGAACCTGTCGCAGGCGCTCCAGATGATTAACGGGCCGCTGGTCCACGACAAGCTCCGGGCCGAGGGCAATCGCATTCGCCAGGCGGTGGCCGCCGGTCGCAACGATCGCGAGATCATCGAGGAGCTATACCTGCTGGCCGTGTGCCGCAAGCCGAGCGAGGGCGAACTGGACCGGGCCTTGGAGCACGTCCAGTCGCAGGAAGACCGCTTGGCCGGCCTGGAAGACGTGTGCTGGGCGCTGCTCAACGCCAAGGAATTCCTGTTCCAGCACTAGCGCTCCGTCGTGCCTCGCCGCTTTACGTTCGTGCCACGGCACATCATGTTCGTGCCAAGGCGCATCATGTTCGTGCCAAGGC
>CAZEEG010000034.1:42842-48073 GCA_964511065.1 uncultured Pirellulales bacterium
CATCATGTTCGTGCCAAGGCGCATCATGTTCGTGCCAAGGCTCTGCGAGCGGTGTTTCCCACACACCGTGTGTGCCACGGTGCTGTGAGCCGTGTTTCGTGCGCCAGATGCGCACCAAGATCAAGATACTGTGAATCGTGCCCGGTGTACGCTGCGCGCATGGAGGCTCCGTAAGGCGGGCTTCGCCTGTTCCGCCCCAGAGTGACTCGCGTGCGTCGCCGCGGCACTATCTAGCAGGGTTTGTCATCAACCGCGGCGCAGTGGCGTGAGCCCCGCGCAGCGCCAAAACGTTGATCGGCCCGAGCGCGGCGGGTATTCTGAACTGGCTCCGTTGTGGGGGGGCTGGTAATGTCAGCTGGGGCTTTGGACCGTCGATGACCGCTTCAGCTTCTTTTTCGACCGACAGCAGCTTGTTGAGCCGTGTGCAGAGGCACGAAGCTGAAGCGTGGCATACGTTCAGCGATCTTTACGGTCCTTTGATCTACGGCTGGGCCCGGCGGCAGGGCCTGGCCTGCGAGGACGCGGCCGACGTACTGCAAGATACATTCTTGGCCGTCGCCCGTTCCATTGCCTCCCGAAAAGGCGGCGGGCCGGGATCGTTTCGGGCTTGGCTTTGGGCGATTACCGCGAACAAAGTCCACGATCATTTTCGGCGGCGCCATCCCGGCCGCGCTGCTGGTGGTACGACCGCACACGCTTTGCTGGAGCAAACGCCGGCGGACTCGTGTTCCGATCTGTCTGACACGATCGACCCGTCCGGTGTGGCCGGTCTGGTTCACCGGGCCATGGCCCAGGTGCAGGCCGAGGTCGAAGATCGCACCTGGCGGGCTTTTTGCCTGTGTATCCTGCAAGGCCACGACACCCAAAGCGTGGTGGCCGAACTGGGCATGACTGCTGCCAACGTCCGCCAGGCCCGTTCGCGCATCTTGCGCAGGCTGCGTGATCTGCTGGGCGATTTTTTTGTCTAACCGCTTGCCATCCATGCGGTTTTGCCCGCCCCGCTCAGTTCTTGTGTCACACTGCCGCGTCTCTTCTAAGTAGGCGAGAGGCAAGAGCCGCTGAGAGGGGTGGCTCGCCGCTTGCGTGATACACGATTGCCCGCGTTTCAACAGGGGGAACCTCATGTCTGCCACGCCGCACCCCAACCGCGACCAACTGCGTGCCTATTCGCTGGGCGAGTTACCCCTGGAAGCCATCGACGAGATTTCCCATCACCTGGCATCGTGCCCCGACTGCGAGACACGCGTCGCTGTGTTTGATCACACGCTGGACCCCCTGGTGGCTTCGCTGCATGTTCCGCAGCCAGAACAGGAATATAGCCAGGAGAGTGAGTTTCGCCGGGCAATGGAGTTTGTACGGCAGATCGGCGGTGAATTTGACCCCGCGACCGATGGATCGCCGGCCGAAGCGCCGGGCCTGGGGCGGCTTCGCGAATACGAGTTGCTGGAAAAGCTGGGCGAAGGCGGCATGGGAGCCGTCTACAAGGCACGGCACGTGCGCCTCAACAAGATTGTCGCCGTGAAGGTTCTCCCTCGCGACCGTATGAGCACGCCGCAAGCCGTGGCCCGATTCGAGCGCGAGATGCTAGCGGTGGGCAACCTGGATCATCCGCACCTGATCCGCGCTCACGATGCCGGCGAAGTGGATGGCATCCATTTTCTGGTGATGGAGCACGTTACCGGACGCGACCTCTCGCAGCTTGCCAAGTCGTGTGGAACGCTCCCGGTGCCGGAAGCCTGCGAACTGGTGCGGCAAGCCGCTCTGGGGCTGCAATACGCGCACCAACATGGCCTGATACATCGCGACATCAAGCCATCGAACCTGATGCTCACGCCGCAAGGACAGGTGAAGATTCTGGACCTGGGATTGGCCCTGCTCCAGCAAGAACACGCGCCCGAGGAACTCACCGTCGCCGGGGAGGTGATGGGCACGCTCGACTACATGGCGCCCGAACAAGGCAACGACAGCCACGAAGTTTCGCCCGCGGCCGATCTCTACAGCCTGGGCGCCACGCTGTACCGGTTGCTGATCAGTCGACCGCCCTTTGGCTCGGAGAAATATAGAACGCCACTACAGAAGCTTTCGGCCCTGGCTATGCAGTCGCCATCCCCCGTGCGCGAGCTGCGGGCCGACGTTCCGGCGGAACTCAGCGCGTTGATCGAACGCTTGCTGGCCAAGAATCCTGCGGAGCGTCCGGGTAGCGCGGCTGAGTTGGTCCAGGCGCTGGCCCCTTATTGCAGCGGAGCCGACCTGCCGGCCCTGTACGCCCGGGCATCGGCCGACGGCGCTGGCGAAGCATCGCCCCGCACGCTGACCCAGACCACTGCCCCCGTAGTGCCCACGCAGCACGACACGGGATATTCGCTGCGGACGGTAGAAATGCACACCTCTGGCGGCGAGGGGCCGGCCCTCCTGCCGGCGTCAGTGACGCCCAGGTGGAAGCAGCGGGGCCGGCGATGGGCCATTGCAGCGGCCGCCGCCGCAGCAATGGTGCTGCTAGGCGTGTGGATCATCATCCGCGACAAGAACGGCAACGAGATTGCCCGCATGAAAGCCCCCGAGGGCAGCACGGCCACGGTGCAACCCGCGGGTGCGTCTGGCCAGGCCCCGCAGTCGGTTGCCCCGGCACAAGCAACCGGCAATCAGCGGCCGGCCCCGCGCCCTGCCGCTGGAGGTACCGAGCCGATGCATCCCGCGGCCCTGGTCCAGCACCCGGCTAAACTGCCCGGTCTCAAGAGTTGGACGATCGAGACGGTTCTTTCGCGTTCGCGGAAGCATCAAGTGGCCTGGTATGGCGCGAGCGAGCCCGTGTTCAGTCCCGATAGTCGTTGGTTTGCGGATTTTGGCGGCGATGGTGCCATTCGCATTTACGCTGCCGAGACAGGCGAGTTGGAACACGTGCTGGTGGGACACCTGGGCCCTGTATTCGACGTGGCCTGGGCCCCCGACAGCCAGCGGCTCATTTCAGGCGGCGACGATCGCACGGTGCGCATCTGGGATGTGAGCCAGGGCCGCGCGGTGAGTGTTCACTCCGAACGCGAACGGGTGATGAGCGTCGCCTGGTCGCCAGATGGCAGTCAAATCGCCTATGTACTTTCTCTCTTTGATCGGTTGCCAACATGCATACGAAATGTATCGACTTGGAATCTTGTGGCCGAAATCCCCGCACAGCCTCACGGTGCTGCCGAACTGCGTTGGTCTCCCGACGGCAAACGGTTTGCGCAGTCGCTCGGAAAGGATGTTGTGCAGGTCTTTAGCACCAGCGACTTTAGACTTCAGCATAGTTTTCCCGTGAAGGCGGAACGGCGTCCGCAAACGCTCGATTGGACACCCGACAGTAAGGTGTTGATTGCCAGCCACCGCGGCATTACCGACGTGTTCTACCTGGACGATCCGGAGCGAAACCTCCGGATCAGTACCCGCTCTGATGCAATTGCCTGCTTGGCGCCCGATGGCAACACGATCGTCTTTGCGGCGGCTCATCCTTCCACGCGGCCCTACCAGTTGTATTCCGACGGCGAGGTTATCGCACAGGGCGATACGGGCGGGAAGCCGGCGCTGGCTCGCCTGGATCTTGAGAAGCGTCAGTTCGTGGATCCGGTCCTGCTCGCGACGCCCAATTTGCCGCACGTTGTGGGCTACTCGCCAGATGGTCGGCGCATCGTGGGGCGACAACGCTTCAACGAAAGCCTCGTCCTCTGGGATGCCGCTACGCTGCGGCTCATTCGCAGCACACGCCTGGAGGGAGGCTTCAATCATGTGGCCCCTTGCTGGTCGGCCGACGGACGGCAGCTGGCGTGTGCCGGGCATACGGCGACCAGGGAAGGTTTCTGCCAAATCTGGAGCTTGAATCCCCTGCAGCGAGGTGCATCCTGGAGCAACCAGTCATTTCTGGAGATTCAGGCGCTGCGTTGGACTGCGGAGGGAGAGATTCAGCTCGCCGATTTGACGGCCAAGGTGATTTCCCTCAATCCACGCTCCCCCAGCCCCGGAAGGAACATTCGTCTGCCCGAGGGAGGCATTAGCTCGGGCGTGTGGTTCGGTCCAGGCAACCTGGCGGCGTCGTGGCGCAAGGTTTCACTTCCCGATGGCCAATCCAGCAGCACCCTGCGGCTGTTGTCCCTGGCGAACCTCCAGGTATTGCACGCCGTGGATGGTATCCAGCCGGTAATTGAATTTCGGGTAAGCAATGCCGTCTCGTTTTCGCCCGATGGAAAGTGGTGTGCGGTCATTACGCAAGAGGGCCCCATCGAACTGTTTGAAGTGGCAACCGGCGAAAAGCGGCAAACGCTTCCGCGGCAACCGAATGGTTGGGGCGAGCCCATCGGCATGGCCTGGTCGGCTGACAGCCGGCTATTTGCCAGCGTGGATACCAAAGGCATTGCCATTTACGAGCCTGGCACCGAGAAACCTTTGCAAGTGCTGGGCCCCTTTTCCACGAGGCGCAAGGCACTACTGCGGTTCTCCGACGACGGAAAGCAACTGATCGCGCTCGGGGTAGATGGGCCGACGGTCTTTGACCTCACGACCGGAAAGCGGACCTACCACGCCACACGCTCGCTATCCGGTTTGGAACAGTTCAGCAACGGATCGCACGAGGCGGTTTCTCCCGACGGCCGGTATGCGGCCCTCGGCGGTGAACATTCCGTGCGAGTTTACGACATGCTGCACGACTACTTCCCCCTCACGTTGGTTTGGACCACGCACCCCGCTGGCCTCGCCATCAGCGGGGCGGGGCATTTCGACGGCGACCCTGCACAACTGGTCTACGTGGCCCTGACCGACGACGACCGCCAGTTGACGTTTACGCCCGAGGAGTTCGCCGAGAAATACGGGTGGAAGAACGATCCCAGCCAGGTCCGCTTGGATTGGGAGGGTACGGCCGTTTCCGCCAGGTAGCGGGTGCAGGCTCAGTCAGCGCGGGCGCGATAGTCACCCGTTGCCAATGATTTCCATCGGCTTGACAAGGCGCGTGCCGCCCCTTGGGCTCGTTGACCACATGGATTCGATCTGATAGCTTCGCCTTTTTCGACCCAAACATCGCAGAAGGTCGGGCTCCGGGCCGTGGAATGCCCTCTACCCGGCACGTACAGCAGCAGGTGACGCATGGCTTACGACGTAACGTTGATTACTGGAGACGGAACTGGTCCGGAACTCGCCGAGGCCGCGCGCCGCTGTGTGGACGCCACCGGTGTGAAGATCAATTGGGACGTGCAGGAGGCCGGCGTCGA